>NZ_JAKVLR010000001.1:1000105-1333474 GCF_022484265.1 Companilactobacillus sp. | reverse complement strand
GCTGAGATGACTTTTGCCAATCCCTTTGAACCTGATTTGGTCAATACCAACGTAGGAAAGTGATGATTATCCTCACTGGTCGTATGTGAAAAAATAGGTCAGTAGGAGTGTGTATTAATGAAATTTTCTGAACAATTAATGAAAAAAGGTCAACCAATCTTAGATGCAATTATGGTTCATCCATTCGTAAAAGGAATCGGTGAGGGTAATGTGCCTAATGATGCGTTGACCTTTTATGTTGGTCAAGATTATAACTATTTAAATGCTTTTATGAAAGTCTATGCAGCCGCAATTCAAAAGTGTAATGACCGTAAGCAGATTGCTTTGTTTACTCAACAAATTGAGTTCACCTTGAATAGCGAGATCGAAGCTCATATTGATTTTTGCAAGATTGCTGGCGTGGAATACGAAACGTTGCAGCATGAAAAACAGGCACCAATGACCTACCTATATAATGAGCATATGTACAATGCCGTTCGGACTGGCGATTTGATCGATGTGGTCGCTTCGATTCTGCCGTGTCCTTGGACCTATGCCAAAATTGGGGATGCATTCAAGGACTTAAAGACGACTGAAAGCAACCCATTTAAATCCTGGATAGACTTTTATTCGACAGAAGATACTGGCGACAGAGATTTAAGCGACCAACTATTTTCAATCATCGACTCAGAAGCTGAGAACTATTCAGATCAACGACTTCAAGAAGTTGAAGAAAGATTTTTGAAGAGCTGTGAACTTGAATGGCATTTCTGGGACCAAGCTTATTATCAAAGGGATTGGAAGTTTATTTAACAATATTAAAAGAGGATATCTGAAAAACAGATATCCTCTTTTTGGGTCCTATGAAATTATTTAATTGGGTCCTTATTCCTCAATTGTTTTTGTTAATCTATTGCTTGTCGACTAGAGATTCCATAATTTAGAAAGCTTTCTAATTCCAATTTTAATTTCATCAATCCGTACTTGTCGGATACTAAATACGATTATTTTATACGGCAAGGGTCCTTTTTGCCATGAACGATCAACATCGCCCACGATAATATGATGTTCTTTGGCAATCTGGCAGAGCATTTTGACCGATTTGTCAGTGTCTAATTTTGACACAATGAAGGTACCGCGATTGCTACCGATGAAATTGATTTTTTCCCCAAAAGCCATCTTCAAACTAGTCATCAAGACTTTTCTTCTTTGGTTATAAACGTTTTCCAACTTTCGTAAATATGCAGTCAGACTGCCGTCAGCCATCATATTTGCAATGATGCGTTGTTGCCATTGAGAAACACGGCTGGGAAACGATTGATAGAGTCTTTGAAACTTACTTTGAAATTTCGTTGGAATCACCAAAAATCCAATGCAGAGTGAACTGCCCAAAGTATCGTCGTAATTACTATAGTAAAAACTATTTTCTGGTGCGTAGGTCATTAAACTATCTGAGGGATGGTCTTCAAAGTTAAAAGTTCCATCGGTATCTAATTCGATTATATATTTATGATCGGCAATCAACTTTTTTGCCAATGATTGTCGTTCAGTTGTTGTAAGAAAATTGCCATTTGGAAAAGTATGATTCGCGGTTAACAGCGAAATCGGTGGTTTTGACCAAGTCTGGTAATCATCATGAAGTTTGAAAAAGTTAACATTAACGTTCATCGTTTTCCAAATTTCTTGGGCGTTTGGCGCTAAAGGATCAACAACAGAGACGGCTTCAAAATCGACTAGAGTATGAATGATCCCGGCTGCTTCATTAAAGCCACTGACGATAACGATTTGATCAGGCGTAACCTCGATTTGTTTAGTCCGTTTTAAAAATGTCGACAATTGGATTCGATAGTCTAAGTCGCCATTGGCGGGCTGGACGTGTTGCAATCCCTGTAATTTCATCTTTTGTTCAGCACGAGACCAGTCTTTTTGTGGAAAAAATTCTAACTTATCAAAAGTTTCCATGAAGTCGATCAAGTTTTTATAAATATAACGATTCTGAATCGCAGTTTCGGATTGATGAACAATGCTTGGCAGGTGGGCAACGACACGATAGCCAGCTTTGGGCTTACTTTCAATAAAACCTTCAATGATCAATTGTTCGTAGGCTCTACGGACAGTGTTTCGACTGATGTCCAAGTCTTGGGCCAATGTCCGAGTACTAGTCAAAGTTTGATGAGCAGATAAAGAACCAGCAACTATTTCTTGCTGGATCTGTTCAGATATTTGTTGAAAAATTGGAGTAGAGGAATCTCTATCAATAGCTAACATCATAAGCTCCTTAACATAACTTGAAATAACCATACCACGAAAAAAATATTTGAAACATCTGGAGGAAATTATTATGAATATTCTTATTTTAGGAACAGGTAAATTAGGTTACGAAGTATACAAGAAGGTATCAGTTTTTTCAGGCACGAATATCACTTTATTTGACCGTACGCCATCAGAGCAAGATACATCATTAGCTAAACAAATTATTGGAGATGCAACTAATGTTGATGATTTGAAAGCTGCTTTAAAGGGGATTGATGTTGTTTATTCAACGCTTGGACCATTCGATGTTGACCAATTTGCGAAACCATTAGTTAAAGCAATGGAAGAAACTGGTGTTAAGCGTCTCTTCTGGACAACACAATTTCAACTTAACTATCCTGAGATCACTCCGGAGAACTTTGCTTTAGCTAAAACATTTGGATTCAGTGAAGAAATTGAAACTAATTATGTGACTGGCCAAAAAGCCGGTGCGGATACTATTAAGAACAGTAATTTAGACTACACACTATTGTTATGCCATTTCTTTAAATATAATGATGATGTTGAAAAATCAATCGTTGAACCAGTTCGTGAAAAAGTCAGTGGCGAACCAATTAGTTTATACTCACTGTCATTATCAATTGCTGAAATGCTTTACAATCAAGACAATTATCCTGAAAAAGAATATATGATCTCAGCTGAGAAATGATTTTTTCTAGCAATTAGCTTTAATTCATGTATAATGAACTCTTGTAAAAATACAATCTCGTGTATTGGATTATCTAATCATGGTCGATTAATAGTCCGCTTACAAAAAGAGGCGCATCTATTCATTTAGATGTGTCTCTTTTTTGCATGTTTTATTAGTCGTTTAAAAGATAAACGTTTGTTTCATAAGGTCTAAGAGTGTCATTTTGACTATCTTCGTAGTTACCAATCAAGCGTTTTGCATTTGCTTGACCATAATCTCTTTGAACTGTCTGGTCAGTAAAGTTACTGATGACTAGCAAAGTTTGTCCTTGATAGTGACGGCGATAGGCAAAGACTTCGTTATCGTCTGGGTCGATCTCCTCATAAGTTCCGAGCGTGATCAAATCACTATTGTGACGTAAGTCGATCAATTGACGATAGTAGTTGAAGACTGAATTAGGATCGTCAACTTGGCTCTTAGCATTGATCTCATTGTAATTAGGGTTGAGTGCGAACCAAGGTTTACCAGTGGTAAATCCAGCGTTATCGCTATCGTCCCATTGCATTGGCGTTCTAGCATTGTCACGAGACATGTTTTCCATGTATTTCAACATTGTGGGGCCATCAACAGCTTGGTCTTTTTCAACCAATTGGTGATAAGCATTGATACTTTCGATGTCTTCGTATTGATCGAGTTTTTGATAATGGACGTTAGTTTCGCCTAACTCTTCACCTTCGTAAACGTAAGGAGTTCCTTGCATCATATGCAAAGTCGTGCCGAGCATTTTGGCAGCTTTAACGCGATACTTAGGATCATCAGTTGCAAATCTTGATACGGCACGTGGTTGGTCATGGTTGTTCCAGTAAAGACTATTCCAGCCTTTGCCATCAAGTTCGACTTGCCAACGTGATAAAGCTTTTTTCAAGTCGACTAGTTGGATTGGTTGGTCGTTCCATTTACCGAGCTTTTTATCAGGGTTAGCAGCTAGTCCAACGTGTTCAAATTGGAAGACCATGTTCAATTCGTTTGACTTCAAGCCGGTATATTCGATGGCATCTTCTGGAGTTGAACCAGGCATTTCGCCAACGGTCATAATGTCGTATTTTGAAAGAACTTCCAGGTTCATTTCGTGCAAAAATTCGTTCAAACGTGGTCCGTCAGATACTAGTGGTTCAACATTTCCGTATGGTGCACCTGGTGCTTGCGGAGCATCAGGTAAGCCGGCAGGTTTAGAAATCAGATTGATAACATCCATTCTAAATCCGTTGACACCTTTGTCGAGCCAGAACTTCATCAGACTGTAGACTTCTTGTCTGACCTTAGGATTTTCCCAATTTAGATCAGGTTGTCCTGGTGCAAAAAGATGTAAGTAGTATTGTCCACGTTTTGGTTCATAAGTCCAAGCTGGTCCTGAGAAGTATGACCCCCAATTGTTAGGAGCGTGACCATCGACAGGATCTCTCCAAATGTAGTAATCGGAATATGGATTGTCTTTTGATTGGCGACTTTGTTCAAACCATTCGTGTTTGTCAGAAGTGTGATTGACAACTAAGTCCATCAAGATTTTTAAACCTTGTTTGTGGGCTGATTCAAGCATGGTATCGAAATCGTCCATTGTGCCATAAGCTGGTTGGATCGAACGATAATCACTAATATCGTAGCCATTGTCCTTGTCAGGAGATTTATAGATTGGATTTAACCAAATGACGTCTGCACCTAATTTTTTAATATAAGGTAGGCGTTGAGTTAATCCTGGTAAATCGCCAATTCCGTCGCCATTGCTATCTTGATAGCTACGTGGATAAACTTGATAAACAACCGAACCTTGCCACCATTTCTTAGTCATAATTACATTTCCTCCTCAGTAGTTTTAGTAATAGTTGGGTGAATAACGCTGACAGCTAGCGAACCGATCAATAGGGCAACACCGGCAACAGCAATCATTCCTGGCATTGATTTTCCGACCATTGGGAAAATCACGAAACTCAATAATGAAGCGATGATTTGTGGCAAACAAATACCACAGTTGAATAATCCTAGATAAGCACCTTCATTTTCACCATTCAATGATTCTGTAAAAAGTGAAAGTGGTTGTGTCTGCATTGTTAGGTACCAAATACCGATCAAGCAAAATGGAATGATCAATAGTAGTTGTGAGTGAATGAAGAAAATTGAAACAAATCCTAATCCACCTAAAATCAAACTTAATCTCAACCAGAATTTACGTTGTGTAGGTTTTGTGTGCGATAGAACTGCAAAGCCCCAAACAACGGCGGCAATTGATTGAACGCAGGTCATGATTCCAAACCAGTTACCAGCAGCTTGATATCCGGCTGATGAAGCGTTGACTGTGTGCCAAACATTTTTTGCAATAGCACCAGTTCCGTATGTACATAAATATTGGAAAGCAAACCAGTTGAAAATTTGAACGACGAAGATTTCCCAGAAAGACTTTGGAGCAGTCTTAACTAATTTCCAAAGACTGACTGATTTTTTATGAGCGTTGCGGTCGATGTGGTGGTAGTCAGCATAAGTATCTGGGTCATATTCGTGAACTGACATAACAGTGTATAAAGCGGTGATCAAAAGAATAGCTGCACCAATGTAAAAAGCTAAACGGAGTGACAATGGTACGGTTCCTTTAGGAG
This sequence comes from Companilactobacillus sp., assembly GCF_022484265.1. Classification (NCBI taxonomy): domain Bacteria; kingdom Bacillati; phylum Bacillota; class Bacilli; order Lactobacillales; family Lactobacillaceae; genus Companilactobacillus; species Companilactobacillus sp. Next base: position 1,327,903 of record NZ_JAKVLR010000001.1, on the reverse strand, counting down.
CAACGTTTGAAATCCCGAACCAAGTTAGTAAGAAAGGTAGGATAGTAGCTAAAACGCCACCTAGATTTGAAAATGATTGTTGCCAAGACCAAGCAAGATCTTTTTGATCCTCATTGACCATATCGCCAATGATCATCTTGAATGGTTGCATACAAACATTAGAAGATAAGTCCATAAATAATACTGAAATAGCACCAAACCAAAGTGCGGCAACAGAGGCAAAGCCTAAGCCCAGGTTTCCGCCGTTTGGCAATAAGACCATAACTAAAGCAGCGATTGGAGCACCGATCAAAAGGTATGGCATTCGGCGTCCAAAACGATTCCAAGTGCGGTCGGAATATTTACCGATCAAAGGTTGAACGATCATTCCGGCTAGTGGTGGCAAGATGAAGAAAAATCCTAATTTAGTAGGATCAGCACCGATAGTCTGGAAGATACGTCCCATTTGTGATGACTGAAGCGAGAAAGCCATGTTGACTCCGAAGAATCCAAAAGTCATGGCAAAAATTGTTCGCATAGATAAATTTGGTAGTGAATTTTTTGAAACTGAATTTTTGGCTGTGGTTGTTTCAGCAGGTATGTCAGTTTCTAGAGTTTTATTATCAACCATTTGTAGTCCCCCTCAAGTGAAAAAATATTGTCGTACATTTGTTGCAACCGGTTTCATGAATGATACTAACATTTTACACAAACGTTTACAATACCTTTAAATCAAAAACACAAACGTTTGTGTAAATTTGCGTAAATTTCCCTAAATCTATGTTTTATTTGTGAAAAACAAGTAGAATAGTAATTAACAAATCATCAAGGGGGAATTTCTAGTGGTCGCAACTATTAAAGACATCGCGCAAAAAACTGGAGTTTCGGCAGCAACCGTCTCGCGAGTTTTAACGAATAAAGAAGGCTTTTTTGGCGACAAAACAGCTAAGAAAGTTCGTGACGCAGCTAAAGAATTAGGCTACCGAAAGAATACCTCGGCGATGGAACTAGTAACGAAAAAGAGCAATGACCTTGCTGTGATCGTTAACGCTACTAAGACTAATTTTTCAAATGCAATTATTGATGGTATTCAAGAAATGGCTTTTCCACAAAATTTGAATGTCATCATCTTGTACGCAGGGGATGAAGATTCAGAACGACAGCGTAGAGCCATCAACACAGTGGTAGAACGCTCAGTCATGGGAGTATTGCTATTGTCCGTAGATTTAGCTCCTAAAAATTTAGAGTTGTTACAATCGGCGAATATTCCATTTTGCTTTTTATCAATCTCATTGGATGGTCGCAATTTGCCATTTATTAGTTCAGATGATTATCAGATCGGTTATCAAGCAACTAAATATTTGTTGGATCGCGGACATACAAAAATCGGCTTGGCTGGATTGGAATTTGAACGCACGATCACTGGTGTATTGAGGTTGAAGGGATATCATCAAGCACTGTTAGATGCGGGTGTCGAACCAAAATCTGAGTGGACATCTTTAGGCGATTACAGTTACGAAGCCGGTCAAAAATCGATGACTGATTATGGTGCTAAGACTGAGTTGACGGCGGTGGTCTGTGGTTCCGACTGGGTGGCAATCGGTGTGATGAATCAAGCTCGCAGTTTTGGATTGGCGGTACCGGATGATTTATCGATTGTCGCAATTGACGGCACCAATCTCTGTGAGATTGTCCAACCGCAATTGACTAGTGTTACGCAGAGCTTTTACGATATGGGAGTTGCCGGAGTTAACTGGTTGCTAGATTCTAAGAAACGAGTGGATCAAAAGATCACCCCAATTACAATTAATGAGCGCGAGAGCGTCAGAATGATTCGCTAAACATAGATGGTTATGGACTTCCGGTGGAGAACAAAAATCGATTGCCATCTGGCTGGAACGCTGAGGAGACACTTTGAGCTTTTTTCAAAGGCCGAAAAAATCTCAAAGCTGCCTCTTATTGTAAGCCGGCGTCATCGCCGACCAACAATAATTTCTCGGCTGAGCCAGGCATCGATTTTTGTTCTCCACCTAGATTGGTTTAGTTCAATATCTTTAAGTAACTTAGAAAGAGGAATGTGAGTTATTCTAGTCAATACTCTCAGTCTGCGACATAAGTTTTATTAATATAAAACGAACTAAAAAGAGGCTACTGAAAAAATCAGTAGTCTCTTTATTTATAGGTATCATATTAATCAATTTTACGTTTTGGATTTAAAACATTCATTGGGTCAAATAGATCCTTGATTTGGTGTTGCAACTGGTCGACGTCTTCCCCTAATTCGGCGTTGTTCCATTGATTTTTTAACATGCCGACGGCGTGTTCTCCGGAAATTGTTCCACCTAATTCTAGTGTCTTCTTGAACATCTTTTGCAAAGCGATAATGACAGTGTCCGGTGTCTCCTTCACAGACTCTGGCCAGACGATTGAAGGATGAACGTTACCATCTCCGGCGTGACCGGCGGTATAAATTTTTACACCTAGTTCTTTGCTTAGGTCTTGGATGTAATCCATCAGTGGGGCCAACTGCGATAAAGGAACGGCCATGTCTTCCATGATATGTTGGTTACCAGTAAAGATTGCGGGCAACATATCTTGTCTGAGTTTTTCTAAGGCGGCCTGTTCAGTTGCGTCTTGGGTAACTTGAATGTGGTCAGCATTGTGATCGTTGAGCAGTTTGTTGATCACATCCATTGCTTCCTGAGTACCATTATCTAGTTTAAAAATTAGCATCGCACCATTGTCGGATGCGTAATGTGTTCCTTCATATTTGTCGAGTGCGATAACAGTGTTACTGTCCAAAGCCTCAAGCATCGTTGGATAAACTCCTGAAATCCGGATAGCAGCAACGGCTTTAGAAAGTTCAGTCATATTATCGAAAAAGGCGAGACCCATTACCGGCGTTCCTAGTGGAATAGGAAGTAATTTTACAGTAACTTCAGTAACGATTCCTAAAGTTCCTTCAGAACCAACAATCAATTGCGTTAAATCGTATCCAAAGGCTTGTTTTAAAGTCCGTCCGCCTAATTTGATTTCGCGACCGTCAGCTAAAACCACTTTGACTCCGAGAACGTTGTCCTTAGTTGCACCATATTTGACTGTACTCATCCCGCCAGCATTAGTGTTAACGTTGCCACCAATGCCAGAAATAGGCTTTGAACCAGGATCTGGAGCATAAAACATACCTTGTTTTCTAACTTCTTTATCTAAGTCGCCGTTGATAACTCCGGGTTCGACCACGGCTAAAGAGTCAGCTCGACTGATTTCTTTAATCTGATTCATTTTGGCAGTTGATAAAATAAAACTATTTTCGATACCATCAGAACCAATAACAGTACTAGTAGCTTGATCTTGAGGAACGACCGGAATGTGGAATTTGCGAGCAGTCTTCAAAGTGCCCTGAATATCTTTGACAGAGTGGGCTTCAATAACAGCCATAGCCAAGCCACTATCGTCATCAGTTAAATTTTTACTGAAAGAGAATTGGTTGAGTGTATCAGAGTCAGTCAAAATGCGGCCATCAGTGACATTTGCTTGTAAATCACTCAGTACTTCATTGTTTGAAAAAGGGCGAAAAACAGTCATCGAAATAACCTCTTTTTATATGTATTTTAATACGTCGTGATCATTTTAGGGGTCATTTGATAATTAATCAATAAGTAAAAAAATGTCAAATACTAATGCCGAAATCGGAAGTATAGTTCCAAAAAAATGGTTTTTAAGAAAAATGGAAGTATAGTTCCAAAAACCATAAATTTTAGCAGAAATGGAAGTATAATTCCAAAAATTTAACAGACAGAAATAAAAATATTAAACATTATTTGAATCTCAATAAGCGAATCGTTAATAATAGTGATATCAAAGACATTGTCGTGATTCCGATTGATTGAATGTGGAAAACTTGTAAATAAGAACTAAAGAATAAGGATGCTTTTGATAAAATTGCTAGGCCAAAAGCTCCACCGATTTGAAGCATGACATTGATCAATCCTGATGCCATGCCGGATAAGTCTGGTTCAACTTTTTCAACAGCGAGGTTTGTAATTGGGCTGAGGACTAGTCCTTGGCCAAAACCGATGACGACCATGGGGAGAATAACTTGTAACCAAAAATTTGCATGATCATTGAACAAAATTAAACCGCTGAAACCGACAGTGGTGATGATCAGGCCCACAAAAACTAACCAGCGACTTCCTATTATTTGAGTTAATCGGTTCACCAAGCCAGCCGAGAAAAAATTGAACATGGTCATTGGTAAAAAGGCTAATCCAACTATTATGGGCGTAAACTGATAGTGGGACTGCAATAGTTGTGGAGTAAAGAACCAGAATCCAGTGATAGCACCTGAATAGATGAATCTGATCAAATAAGCCAATAATCTCGTTGAAGAGTGAAAAAGTTTAAATGATAAAACTGGATTGATTAGCTTTTTTTCATATAGATAAAGGAAAATCATTGCGGCTATTCCCAGAATAAATGAAATCAAATGTGGGCCAATACCGCTGATACCGTTGATGATCAATAAAAATCCGGCAAACGATGCGATTGAACCTACTAGGTCAAGATGTTGGGCAATTCGATTAGATTTTGGCAACTGTTTGAGCGATAGGATTACTAAAAAAATAACGATGGGGATGTTCACTAAGAAACCATATCTCCATGAAGAAATTGTTGTGATACCTGCACCAATGATCAGACCGACGCTGACACCAATTCCAGACATCATTCCATAAATAGAAATTGCTCTAATTCTTTTGGTACCGGTGTAGGAGTCCATAATTATTGCCAGTGTTCCAGGAGCAATAATGGCGGCACCGACGCCTTGAAGTGCCCGAGAAATCAAGATCATACTAGTATTTTGAGAAATACCAACGATAAAAGAAAACGCACCAAATATGATCAGTCCAATAATGAATACCTTTTTCCGACCATAAACGTCACCTAGTTTTCCACCGAGTAAAAGCAAACTGCCGAAGGTTAACGAATAGGCATTGCTGATCCAAGGTGCAACTGTGGCATTCATTTTTAAGGTGGCAATTATTTCCGTTGAACAAGTAAATACTAGTGACGTATCCATTAAAATTAATAAGTAGCTCAAAAGAACGATGACCATTGTTAGATCCGATTTACGTGATTTCAAAAAAAGACCCTCTTTAATAAGATTTACTAAGAATGGTAATCTAAAGAGGATCAAAGCGGAATTTAGTTTTTTTAAAGACAGTATTAAGTAACGTTAATAGCAAAGAAGGTGCGGAGATGAATATTTCAGATTTAAATATTTTTGAAGTGGTAGTGGCTTGCGGAAGCTTTTCCAAAGCGGCAATTCAGTTGTTCATGACGCCACCAGCAGTGATGAATCGAATCAATGAATTGGAAAAAATGTTAGGCGTAACTTTGTTTATTAGAAATCAACGAGGGGTCACGCTAACTAAGTCAGGAGAAGTACTTCACCAAGAAGCACCCAAGTTGATATCAACTAGTGAACAAGTCATCTCCAAAGTCCGAGAAAGTCAATATTCAGATCAATATATAATTAGGATAGGAAGTTCAGCACTAAATCCGGCTTCAAATTTGATTGATATCTGGAATAAGTTAAGTGAAAAATTACCACAGGCAAGATTACAATTCATCCCATTAGAACAAATTTCAGAAGGATTTCCAGAGATATATCATCATCTAGGAAGAGAAATCGACATCCTTTTTGGACCATTTGGAATGGATCAAAGTCGCCAAGACGTTCAATTTGAACAAGTAGGAAATTATAATTTCACGGTAGTCGTCCATAACAACGATCCACTAGCAGACAATAAAACCATCAAATTGTCAGATCTAGATGGCAAAACATTAGAGATGGTACCAAAAGGAATCTCAAGAGCAATCGATAATATTTATGAAAACATCTCAAAATCAACCGCAAAAATAACCACCAAGCCAACCGACGCCCACTACACAATCGACACCTTTAACAAATTTTCGTTGAGCAACAATTATTTGCTGTCATTCGACTGCTGGAATAACATTCTTCCAGGTACAGTTTCAATACCACTGAACACAACAGAAAAGATGCCATACGGCTTCATAACACCAACAAAACCAAATCAGCAAACCAAGCAATTCGTAGAAAGCTTAAAGGAAATCGTTGAGGATATGAAGAAATAGAAGAATTTGAATTTTTTTATAAAAGAAGAGAAGAGGGGAGCGTACGCGACTATCTATAAACGAAATCTAAAGTGAACAGACAAGCTAATAAGTCAGTGCAAACATAGCCGACATACCATCTTTCAAACAAGCAGGGAGATTTTGATCTAACACTATCCGTCCGGAACCGGCAGTGAACCACCACAACACAAAAAGACCACAACAAAAGTTGTGGTCTTTTTCTATTAAAAATAATTAGCATACAAACTAACAAAATAGTTGTCGAATAATATATATTTCATCAAATATATATTTATATATAACTAAAAGCTTATGATATTTATTCTTGAAAAATACTTTGTTCACGTTGTAACATGAATATATAACATGACAGTTTTGAAGCGATTATTCACATTATCATGCGTAAAATTTTGATTATTTTTAGAACTCAACAATAAGCATCATGGGGGAGAAAATTGCGAGAAAAAACCAGTGCAGCAGGATTTTATGAGGATAAGTATTTTAAACCAGGACATAAGTCTTTAAAAATTAAAGAAGGCTTAATCACCATAGTAGGATGGGCCTTCGTTATGGGTTTGATGACAATTGTTTTGATTTCGTCAATGGCACACATCGATACGCATATTCCACAACTGATACCGCATACTAGCGGATTTTATGAAATTGATCATATGGCAGCAATTTTATTGGTATTATCGATTATTTCATTTCTGATTTCGATTTTTTTAACGATTATGAACAACTATCGGAATAGTTCTTTTTACAATTCCGTCAGCGTCCTCGATAAAAATCGAGAAAGACGTCGCGAACAACTATTTGAAAATTTTGTATCTAGCAAGTTTGGCAATAAAGAATTCAGACACAATGTGCGGATGTATAGTATCCGACCTGACCAGTGTTTGCCGACTAACAGTTATCAGAAATTATATGATGAACACCATTTAAATGATGTGGATTAGAGGGAATCATGGCTAATTTATTGAATATGGATCTATGGATTCAATTAATTAAATCAGTATTTGATTTAACAATGTTTACACTCAGTATTTATCCGATTCTTGGTTCGTTTTTCTGGCTGGCAGGTTCACTCTGCTATCGCTTTTTGAAAAAAGGCCGGCGAGATGACAACTGGACCGAAATACCCGAACAGGATCAACCTTTTATCACAATAATGATTCCGGTTCACAATGAGGAACTGGTCGTTGAACGGACTATCCGGTATTTGTGCGAGGAAATGAATTATTCACGTTATGAAATTCTGGCAGTAAACGATGGTTCAACCGACCACTCTGAACAAATTTTGGAACGTCTCCAAAATACATATGACAAGCTAAGAGTCATTAATGTTGAAAAAAACAGTGGCAAGGCTCATGCCTTTAATGTCGGTATCAACTTTGCCAGGGGTGATTATGTTTTAAGTAATGACGCTGATACCATCCCCGAAACAAATGCTTTGATGAAGTACATGAATTTTTTCAAGGATAAAAATCCTAATATTTGTGCAGTCACTGCCAACTCTGATGTTAGAAACCGCAGTTCGTTGTTAGGTAAGTCTCAGACGCTCGAATTCTCCAGTATCATTGGAATCATCAAACGTAGTCAATCAGCCATTTATGATTCGTTATATGCATACAGTGGCGCCAATACCATGTACAAGAAGAGTTTCTTGATTGCCGTTGGGGGATTTCGACAAGACCGTATCACTGAAGATATCAGTATTGCTTGGGATCACAACGCCATTGGCGGTATTCCGACCTTTGCACCAAACATCATCTCTCACTTGATCGTCCCCAATAATTTTAAAGATCTGTACAATCAGAGAAAGCGTTGGGCTCAAGGTGGGACTGAAGTTTGGTTAGCTAACTTTAAAAAAATTATCTTGCATCCATTCAAACGTTACACGCTATTGCCATTATTAGCGGATGCTACTTTTTCGATTATCTGGTCATTTTTCTTCGTTATTACAACAATTTCATTTTGGTTGACCTTTGTGATTGCGCTGATCACGGGCAATCAAGTATTAGCAAATACATATCTTTTTCAAGCACTAGTTTTAATCTCGTTTGAACTGATTGCTGGAATGATTCAACTTCTAGCAGCCGTAATCATTGACGACCGGATTCAGAAAATGCGGTACATCGGTTTTGCGCCTTTGTACATATTGTTCTATTGGATCGTTGGGCCCATCACGGTTGTACATACATTTCCAGCCGCGGTTAAATCAGTCTTTGGTGGAGGTTCAGGAGTGTGGGTCAGCCCAACTAGAAAGCCATCAGATTTGAAAGGATAATTTCTTGAATGTAAAAGCAAATAAATAAAGACGTAAATTCAAATTTTGAATTTACGCCTTTTTGAGTGGCCTGATACTAGGCAGCCGATTCGCCACGAATGAATTGAGCATGTTCATGTAAAATCACTAAGACAATCAGGTAAATATCGCTTAATAATAAAATGATATTGGCTGGAAATAAGACTGTCAAATAAAGAATCAACATGATTCCAGTACCAACGACAAAACTAGTAGTTTCTCGATGTGTAGTTTTGGAAAATTCCTTTAGTGCAAAAATCAAACCTATAACTAATATCAAACTGGTAATGAATCCTAATCTGATCCAAATATTTTTCGTTTCTGCTAAATTGACCATGAAAAAGGTCTCAAGTGACAGCATCAACAAGAATCCGATATGGAATCCACGAAATAGTACTAGCTTAAGATAACTTTTTCCCTTAACGTGAACTGAGTCCATCAAGGCATAGTACATCCAGAATATTCCGATGATGTTTAATGCTAATAAAATAAAATGACTTATCGATTCAAATGAATAATTTCCATCAAGCTGTTCAACGATAGTAGCGATAGCTTCTCCCAGAACGATCATCGTAAATGTGCCATATCGTTCTTGAACAGCGCTGCTGATTTCAAAGGGGATGTGACGTTGTTTAAATTCTTTATTGAAGTTATTACGTTCAGTAATCAATGAAGCTGATTTTGAAATGATGATTACTGTTAGGATAGCTGACTGAATAACGACATTGGAAATTAGTAAGATAACCACTAATAAAGCAATTTGTACACCAGATTCAATCAAATAAGATTTTGTCGTCAACATATGTGCAGGGTCATAATAGACGATTCGAATCCAGAGATACATCGTCAGTATTTGGATCAATAAATAAACGACAACAAAGACTTGATAGTGACCGTCAAAAAATGGCACGATGGTCGACGATAAAACCGCAACTCCTAGAACCATCAACATGGTAAAAAAAGTTGTTCGAATTGAGGTATTGCCATGCAGATCAAAGTAGTTAGTATAAGTGTTCCAAATATCAAAGACTAAAAGAAAGACTAAAATGAATCTGAAAAAATTTACGAGACTAATATTTTCACTGAATCCGCTGATCAAATAGTGAATGGCAATAATAAATACCAAGTCAGAGAATAATTCTAACCAGGATATTTTTCGATCACGAATTATATTAGTAATTTTTCGCGGTGTTCCCCACCAGGAATGTTTTGACTTATCCATATTAAATCCCCCAAAACCATAATTGATTAATTTTATAATAGCATTTTACGAAAGTAGTACTGAGATGATTTTGCTAAAAATTTTCAGGATGGATAATATATATCATAACTATCGATTTTATCCGTATTTAATGAGTTTTCAAACAAAAAACGGCTTCCGAAGAAGTCGCGTTTTTATAATGTTTGTCTAGTTGGGCGAATGATCACTTCACTTACTGACATGTTATTTTTAGTACCAATTGCGAATTCAACTGCTTCCGCAATTTGCTCTGGCTGCAAACCGCCAACATTTTCGAAGAAATCTTTTGCAAATTTCTTTTGATCGTCATCATTGATGGAGTTAAATAACTCTGTTCCGGTACTACCTGGTGAAACGATAGTCGTTTTGATATTGTTCTCAGCTTGTTCCATACGAAGACCATCCATAATTGCTCTAACGGCAAATTTAGTTCCACTATAAACAGCAGCGTCAGGTCCAACAACGTGTCCAGCAACAGAGTCGGTGGAAATGATTTGGCCACTCTTAGCTTTTGACATGTAAGGCAAGGCTGCAGCAATTCCGTTTAAGACACCCATAATGTTGATCTGCAGCATATTTTGCCATTCATCGCGTCGACCTTCAATCAATGGAGCAGTTGGCATAATGCCAGCATTGTTATAAAGGACGTCGATTCGGCCAAATTTCTCAACAGTTTTATCGATAACATTTTTGACATCCTCAAATTTGGTTACATCTGCTTTAAATGTTTCAATTTCAGAATTGGGGAATTCAGCTTTGATTTCGTTTAGTCGATCCAACCGACGAGCAGCAACGCTCAACTTTGCACCATCTTTAGCTAGCAATCGGCTAGTTGCTGCACCAATCCCTGATGAAGCTCCCATGATCACAACTACTTTATTTGATAAATCCATTTTGTATATCCTCCTGTGGTTCAATTAATTTATGGATATACTATAAAATCGTTTATACTATATGTAAAACAGTTATATTGCAACATTAGACATGACTAAAAGAGATGGATGAAATGGAACTACGTGTACTTCAATATTTTATTGAGATCGTAAATAGTAAAAGTATCAGTGCTGCCGCAGAAAAACTGCATATTTCCCAATCGACTTTATCGCGTCAGATCAAGGATATGGAAAATGAATTGGGCGTCGTGCTATTCATCCGCGGACATCGAGAAATATCATTGACCCAAGATGGTTATTTTTTGTTTGAACGTGCCCAAGAGATCAATAATTTGAGTAAATCGACTGAGTTATCTTTGCAAAATGGGAAAATATTATCAGGCGAACTATTTGTTGGTGCTGGTGAAGGGAAAGCCAATTCATATTTGACCAGGGTATTTAAAACGTTGATTGCTGAAGGTGAAAATGTGATGATACATTTCGACACGCAAGATGCAGATCAAATTTTTAAAAATATTGATTCAGGAGTTTTGGACTTTGGTGTTGTGTATACCAGTGACCCGTTAAATAACTATCAAAAATTAACTTTGCCATTTGAAAACGAGTGGGGAATTGTCGTTCCTCGTGACAGTGAATTAGGTCAAAAGGAATCAATTGTTGCCACCGATTTAAAAGGTTCTAGATTTATCATACCTAGACAATTGGATGTCCACTCGCAGTTGATTTCTTATCTGGAGGAATATGTTACTAACTATCAAATATCGGGTACATATGATATGAATTACAATATGCGGGCAATGGTCGAGTCAGGAGTGGGAATTGCAATCACCTTTGATAAGCCGGAATATAATTCCGGTCCATTAGCTTTTAAACCAATAACATATTTGGACAAGATCAATACGTATTTGATCTGGCAAAAGACTAGAACAATGACCAGACCGGCTGACGAATTTTTGAAAAAGATGATTGGCTTGGATAAATCTGGACAATAATAAAAAGACTCAAAATCCATTCGAATGGATTTTGAGTCTTATTTTCGTTCAATTACAGTAACTTTAACTGTATCACCGATATCTTTATTTAATTGTTTTCGGATCGATTTGAGAATTCCCAGAATATAGCAAATACTGCCATCGGCATTCTTTACACCCATGTTGACGATTGAACCGTCATAGGGGATTCCGTCAAATGTGGCATGAACTTTTACGCGACCCTTTCCAAATTCCTCACGGATGTCATATGGAAATGCTATGAAAGCTCCGCCTTTACCTATTTCTGATGATTGAATTTCTGCCGTGAATGAATACATTAGTAAACATTACCCAATGCAGTATTGATCGGCATGTTACCAGATTTCATCAGCAAAACTTTTTTGATCGTATTGGCGTGATTGAGAATACCAGCCAAAGTTTCGGCAACGTCAGCAATTGGGTTGGTTGATTCTTTGCTTGCACCAAAGGAAATCTTACCTGTGCCAGGTTCTTCTGTGAGTAAGGAAGCTTGTAAAATCGTGTAGTCCAAATCCGTATCATTGATCAGATAATTATCGGCAAAAAACTTTGCAATATTGTAGTCTGTTAAATCAGCTAGACCAGGTTGATTCCATTTGTCAGGCTGCAAGGCGAACAAAGAACTCAACATGATGAAACGCTTGATCTGATTTTTTTTAGTAGCTTGCATAACTTTGACTGCACCAAAAGCGTCTGTTTGCAATAAATCATTGCCACGTGAACCAGCAACAAAATATACAGCACTGACACGACCAATAACCTTGGCAATTTCTTCAGCACTAGCGTGCAAATCTAGCTTTACAGCAGTGACGTTGTCATCTTTAATGATGTTCTCAGGATGGCGAGCACCTGCGATGATCTCGTGCCCATCAGCTACGAGATCCTTGATCAAATCAGTAGCAACACGGCCACTACCACCAGCGATAAAAATTTTCATTTGGGAAACCTCTTTTTATTAATCTTGTTAGTAATAGAGTACCACTCAAATAATACATTTGAGATATTGAAACATTCAAAAAAGCAACCAATCGTTAAAGATTGATTGCCCTTTAAATTCCAAGTTAGTCACTAACTTTGACCATTGATTTGATTACTTTACGGTCTGCCATTTCTTGATAGGCATCGTTAATTTGATCTAGTGAGAATGTCTTTGTGAATACTAGTCCAGGATTGATTTCTCCATCTAGGACTGCTTTTAGTAGTAATTCTTTATCGTAGGTAGTTACTGATGCAGGACCACCGGCTAAGATGATGTTGTTGCCAAATGAAGCAGCGACATCTTGTTTAGCATCTTGAGGCAAACCAACACGTCCAACGATTGAGCCTGGACGGCCAACTTGAAGAGCAGTTTGAACTGACAAGTCAGTACCAACACATTCGAGAACGGCGTCAGCACCAAAGCCATTTGTCAGAGCTAAAATCTTTTTCACTCCGTCATCGCCACGATCAGCAACGTTATCAGTAGCACCAAACGTCTTGGCTAAGGCTGCACGGTCTTCATGACGACTAGTTGAGATGATTCTTTTAGCCCCCAATAATTTGGCAGCGATGATACCGCATTGACCAACAGCGCCATCGCCCAGAACAACGACTGTATCGCCAGCTTTTACATTAGCTACTTTTGCAGCATGGAAACCTGTTGCCATGACGTCAGCCAATGTCAAAAGCGACTTGATCATGCCTTCGCTATAATCGCTAGGTTGGCCAGGAATTTTAATTAAAGCCCATTGGCCGTGTTGGAATCTGATATATTCAGCTTGGTTTCCCTCACTGAAGTTATCAGTATGCGATTGGCAATCGCCGTCAAAACCAGCTAAACATGCTGGACAGTGGCCACAACCGTGAGTAAATGGAGCGATAACGAAATCGCCTTTTTTAACAGTCGTGATGTCTGAGCCAGTTTCCTCAACGATACCAATGGCTTCATGACCATTGTTCATAGAATTTGCTTCCTTATCGTTAAAGCCACGATATGCCCAGAGATCTGATCCACAGACACAAGCACGAACAACTTTGATGATCACATCGTCATCGGCTTGAATCGTTGGTTTGTCAGTATCTTTAACGACCATTGAACCAGCTTTTTCAAAAATAGCAGTTTTCATATACAACATCCTCCTTAAATTGAATCAATTAAATTATAACCACTAATTAATGGACTTGAAAGCGGATTATTTTTAAAAAATTAGTTGTGGATCAGACTGCTTTTTTGATTGATTTTGGTAAAGATGCTTTCCATACTCATTTCAACTTGATTGAGTTCATCGGAATTTTCTTTTAGTTGTTGAGAATACTGCTCTAACTCTTCAGCAGGGATGTTAGTTTTGTATTTTAATTTGTGTTCCAAACTGGCCCATAAGTCCATGCCAATAGTTCTGATTTGAACTTCGACAGGTGCGGTATGACGAATTCCATCTTGCAAGTAGACAGGAACTTCTAAAACAATATGAAGACTGCGATAACCATTTTTCTTTGGTTTAGCGATATAATCACGTTTTTTCAGTATCTTGATTCCAGGATGTGACGTCAAAGCGTTAGCCACAGTGTAAACATCTTCAGGATAGTTAGTGATCACGCGGAGCCCACCGATATCGTAAATATTATTGACCAAATTATCATAAGTAAATTCTAAATTTTTTCGCTTCATCTTGCCACTCAGGCTTTCCATGGACTTCATTCGCTCTTCCATGTGGTGGATCGGGTTGTGAGAGGAGTTAATTTGATAATCAGTATCAAGATTTTCTAAACGAGCTCCAACTGCATTTGTTGCAGCTTGGCAAAGTTGGAAGTAGTTAGCGATTTCGATTATATTATCAGCACTTTCACTGTCCATAATTTCGTTTAGCTCTTGTTTAGCTTCCTCAAAATTGGGGAAATTGTTTTTTTCTAATATCATATTAAGTATCCTTTCATAAGTGATTAGTAAGTAGCTTACAATCCTTTTGTGAAAAAATAGTGATGATTATATATAGAATGTTTGCTTTTGGTAATGCTACGTTTACAAATATTAAATAATAAATTGAAAAATTAATGTTATCAAAATTGGTGATGAATTTTGAATACCATTAGAAAAAATAAATAGTTAAAAATATTTAGTCAACAAAACGGGGATTAAGAAGTATTGGTCTATTCCTTTGAGTTGGTACTGTTTGTATTTATATTAATTTATATTGGATATAAATTAAGTGGACAATATGATCATTTATCGGTAATTTTTATGGAATTTGATGATATTTTCTTAGTATGTATAGCTTTTAATTGATACCAGCAATTGATATGTTTAATTTATCTCATGATGTAGATATAAATCACATTGACCCGCTTTAAACTACTTATCAATGTTTTGAGAAATCACTGAATAAGGGCTGATAAATATTAATTCAATACAATTGACTTTTTCCAAAGTTTTACTGGTAATAGTTGCAATATACACAACGGTAGTTATGTTTCTAGGAATCAAGTATTTCAGGGATAATTATTTGGTCTGGAATGTAAAGATTAATTTATTGATCACGGGTATTGTGTGTGTGATGGTGATTTTGTATGGAATATTGGTATATCAAATTTATGACAATTCTAAATTGATCAATTGGATAGTTTTACTGACGATGTTATTGGTGTTCGTAATTATTGCTGTTAGCTGGATTAAGCTAGTTCCTACGAAGCAAGTTAGTGATTTTAAGCAGTTTTGGAATCGTTCAAACGCTGTAATTAATGGACATCAGTTGTTCTATTCGGAAAATAGCTACTTCGCTAAATATGCTTATCAGACCGGATTTTTACTGTACATGTTATCAGTTGTAAAGATATTTGGAAGCAATCTTTTTGTGATGCAATTGTTAAATGTACTTGTCCAAACTTTGATCCTATTAATGACATATCTATTGACGATAAATGTTTTCAACAATGTCAAGTTGGCAAGATTATCAGTTCTATTATTAATGGTCGACTTAGATTGGTTTGCACTTAATAGTCAAGCTGATAATCAATATCTTGGAGCTCTATTTTATTTGATAACGTTTTATCTGTTACAAAAAAAGAAAACCTGGTCGTATTTGCTTGCCGGACTTACTTTATCAATTGGTTGGTTGGTTCGTCCAATTGGTCCGGCAATATTCATCGGAGTGATGATTTATATACTTCTTTTTGACATTGAGTATCGTCCACAAAAGACAATCCATGAGATTACCAAAAAAGTCATTTTTCCTTCTGTAATTTGTTTTTCAACTCTTTTTATGGCAGGACAAATGATCCAAGTAACAGGACTGAATCCACATGGCTTAAAAAATATGAATTCTGAATGGAAATTCATTGCAGGATTAAACTACGAATCTTCAGGATCGTATTCGGCTAAATTGGATAAACAATTTAAATCAGCTCCGACAAGAATAGAAATGAAAAAACAGGAACGTGAAGTTTTGAAACAAGAGCTAGTCTCATTAAAACAAGGACATAATTGGTTGAAACTGATAATCGCAAAAGTAAGTATGCTGTGGTCGGGGAGAACGATGACAACAAATTTCGCTGGTTTTGGAAAAAATCATTCACAAAATTCTGATTATATCGTTGGATTAGTTGGATATCTTGGAAGCTTTCTTTTAATTATTTTTTCATGGATAGGATCCTTAAAGATGCTGAAAGAACGATATTCTTCAAAAATATTTATGATGTTATTACCATTACTGGTGTTTGCTGCAATCGAATTGATTATTGAGGTACAAGGTAGATACAGAATTGAATTTTTACCAATAATTTCAATGGTTGCAGGTTTGGGAATGTATTCGAGTTTGTCATTCTTATATAGTTTTGTGATGAGTAGAATCACATTATTACGAAATAAAAAGCGACCAGATATGTTCCCACACCCCATTCAAAAAATATAATTCACCGGAGGTTTTTTAATGTCAAGTCATCACATCAGAAACTCGAACATTGAACTTCTAAGAATTATTAGTATGTTATTGATTACCCTTCATCATTTCAGTTTATGGGGTCGGGGGGGGTATGCGGACACTCTAATCAATAATAGACAGACTGTTCAAGCTTTCCAAACTTTGATCTTTTTGCCTATTGGTGACATTGGAGTATATTGTTTTGCAATGATTACAGGATTTTACCTTGCTGGTAAAAGTGTCTCCAGTTCGAAATCATTTAAAAAAATTGGAAAGATATATTTACAAATGTATTTTTACTGTATGATATTCCTTATTTTGGGATTACATTTCCATCTTCCATTAAATAACTATCCCAATGCGATTGATCCACTAATGCCATTTAACCGTATTCCCAATATATTGATGTCATTGATGCCCATAACTTTTAAACACTATTGGTTTGTGACGGATTTTATTTTATTGATGCTGTTTGTTCCTTATATCAATCGATGCTTGAATGGATTGGAGCAAAAGAAGTTTTTAAAACTGTTAATTATAATGATTGTTTCCACAGGAATTTTCCCACTATTAAACAACAATATCGTATCCGAAACTGTGGGATTGGGAATCTTAATGACGTCATACATGATTGGTTTTTATATCAAGCAATTTTTGGTTGTTAAAAGGTATAAATTACCGATAGGTTTAAGTTTGTTGATTGTTAATACCGCAATTATTTATGCAGTCACGTTTTACGATATTGTATTTTTAAAATATAGGTACATAAGGATCTACACTGGTATCTTTGCATTATTAGCGGCGATGGGATTGTTCTTAATATTTATTAGTTTGAAACCTAATTATAATATCTTGATTGATTCCGTTGCTAAGCATATGTTCGCGGTCTATCTAGTGACAGAGAATATCTTTGTTATTAAGCCACTTTGGAAATTATTCTCTTTTGAAAACATTCAGAATTTAACAAAAGTTAACTTTTACGGATTTGTGAGCGTGGTAGGGATCATGCTTGTAATATGTGCGATTGATGCTATTAGAGAACAAATTTTTAATGTAATTTACAAAACTGCACGCGTTGGGTTCAAAATTTTTGCAAAATTGGAATTATCGAATAAGCAATCTATTTAAAAAAGAGCTTCCAAAAAAATTGGAAGCTCTTTTTGTATTCATTTTGACTATGTATAACAACTCATTATAGGCATTAGACATGGATTGATTCAGGATTTATTCTAATGCTTGTAAACCGTAAAAGTAAAATTTTGCTAATAAATGGGAGGTTGTTGCAATGGATGCACTGGATCAAACCTTAGTAGGCGGGCGAATCAGCTATAGTAAGGAACGCTTTACAGAAATCGATGCGATAGTTGAGGATAATGCTAAACGAACGAGTCAAATCAACAATCAATATCATGATCCAGATGCCAGACGAGAATTATTCAGTCAGGTTTTTGGATATCAATTGCCAGAGACTACTAACATCAGTGCTCCATTTAATACCGACTTTGGTAGGCATACTTTTATTAAAAATAATGTGTTTATCAATAAAGATTGTCTATTTGTTGATTTAGGCGGGATATGGATTGATGACAATGTCCTGATTGGCCCTCGAGTTAATTTGGTGACAGTTAATCATGTGGAGGACCCAGAGTATCGACGTGATTTAGTAACAAAATCAATTCATATTGAAAAAAATGCTTGGATCGGCGACTCAGCCATGATTTTGCCTGGAGTTACTATTGGTGAAAATGCGGTTGTTGGGGCATCTTCAGTCGTTACTAAAGACGTTCCAGCCAATACAATTGTTGTTGGTTCACCGGCACATGTTGTTAGAGAAATCAGTGAATAGCAAATTTTTTTACTGAACTGATATTTGCGACTTCAAATAATTCACAAAAGTTTGTGTTGCCTCGCTCAAGGGAACGCCTTTTCTCCAAATTAGATAATGGTCAAGCTTATATTCCGGTGTAAATGGAATAAACCGAAGTTTGCTATCTTGGGGCAATTGAACCCCTTCAATACAAATTAAGTTTCCAAGTCCAGCAGCAGCCAGATAAATGGCATTCGTTAATAGGTTATATTCGCCGACAACATTTAAAGTGGAATCGTTAGCGTGAAGCCAATCCATCAAGTCGTCGTGAACCAATTGTCGATGAGGGATGATTAGAGGACGTTCAATTACGTCGTCAACTGTGACGGATTTTTTGATGATCAAAGGGTCTTTGTCTAAAACGGCAATTCCCCACCGATCGTAAGTTGGGAGTTTTAGAAAGTGGTATTTTGCGGTATTGATTGGTGATGACACGAATCCCAATTCGATCAGGCCTTGATCAAGGCGTTGTTGAATAGCAGTTCCGTCAGCATCATATAGATCATAAGTGATGCTAGGATTTTCTTGATGAAAGTTCATCAGGATTGGCGTTAAAAAATTAGTAACAGTCGATTCGACAGCTCCAATGCCAATCTTGCCAACTAGCTCATCGTCATTGATGTTTTTCACCAACTCATTGGCTCGATTTAATTCAACTAAAATCTGTTGGACATGCAATTGGTATGCTAGTCCTGCTTTGGTCAAAACCATGCGGTGTTTTTCACGGGAGAAAAGGGGCGTACCTAGTTGTTCTTCCAACTGTTGTAGTTGTCGACTTAAAGTTGGTTGAGCGACGTGCAATTCACGAGCAGCGGACGAAATTGTTCCAAGTTTAGCGATAGTTAAAAAATAATTTAAGACACGGGTTTCCATACGTAACCTCACTATTCATTTTTTACATTGATATAAATACATTATAGTTCCAATGAATAATGGGACTAAAGGAGGATTAAAATGATTCCTACAATTACGTTAAATAATGGACTCAAAATGCCATTAGAAGGATTTGGAACCTTTCAGATGACTGACTTTGAAACTTGTAAACAGGCGGTTCTCAATGCTTTAGATGGTGGTTATCGACTGATTGATACAGCTCAAGTCTATCGAAACGAGCGAGCTGTTGGTGCAGCGTTAAGAGAGACAGATATTCCTCGAAATGAAATATTTGTGACGACTAAGGTTTGGTTGCCATTTTATGGAATCGATAAAACACAAATTTCAGTCAACGAATCCTTGAAACGAATGGGTTTGGATTATTTGGATTTAGTCCTGCTCCATGAACCATATGGCGATTACTATGGTGCATATCAGGCGTTGGAGAAATTCAATCATCAAGGTATTGTCAGAGCAATTGGAGTTTCTAATTTTGATGCTGGGCAAATATTAGATCTTGCTCATAATTCGGAAATCACACCCGAGGTTAATCAAGTTGAATTAAACCTATACCAACAAGAAAACGAACTTAGAAAGATTCATCAAGAACTCAAGATTAGAACTGAGGCCTGGGCACCATTAGGTGAAGCAAGCGGACAGATCTTAGCAGAACCAGCTGTTGAAAAAATTGCTCAGCAATATCACAAGACAGTGGCACAAGTGTTGTTACGTTATTTGATCCAATTGGATGCAGTGATCATCCCAAAATCATCTCATAAAAAACGAATGCTTGAAAATTCTGATATTTGGAATTTTTCGTTAACATTGGATGAAATGGATCAATTAGCAAAATTAAATAAAAATAAGTGGCTTTCTCCAGATCGACACAGTCTCTCAGCAACGAAACATTATCAAGATCTTATCGATCAAGGACTAGATTATTAATAAGAAGGTATTAAGATGACAATGACAGAGCATGAAAAACTTTTAGCAGGCAAGGATTACGACTATCGTGATCCAGAATTGCAACAAATGTTGGCGAATGGCAAACAACTTATTCAAGAAATCAATACAGAGACTGATGCGGATAAACGCAATCTTACGATGAAAAAACTTTTTAACCAGTCAGGTCAACGTTTAACTATCAATGGTCATTTTGAAGCTATCTACGGAAAGCACATTAGTGTTGGTGACGATGTGTTTATCAATGGAAACTGTTTTTTTCAAGATTCGAACTTGATCACGTTAGGAAATCGCGTCATTATTGCTCCTGATACGAAGTTTTACTGTGGCGAGTATTCACTTGATGCCAACCAACGTTTTGGCGTGCGCGAAGATGGCAGTCGTTATCTAGTTACCTATACTGAACCGATCAGTGTGGGAAACGATGTGTGGATCGGCGGTAATGTCACGATTATTGGTGGAGTACACATTGGTAATAATGTTATTGTTGGTGCCGGTGCAGTTGTGACCAAAGACGTTCCTGATAATTCAGTGGTCGGCGGCGTTCCGGCCAAAATTATTAAACAATTGCCCGAATTAGGCTAAACTAAAGGTGATATATGCAAAAATTGTGAGGAATAATTATGGAATTGATGAAAGCTCCACTTTTTAGAATGTATAAATTAACGATCAATGCTGACGATCGAGATAAATTTGTTGAAGAAGGCGAACATAATTTGTTGACGTCGGTTCGTAATGAACCTGGGACATTAGCAATGTATGCCACGCATGAAGATGAAGCGGGTACGACAAATTACGTTTTTGAAATTTATTTAGATGAGGAACGCTACCAGGTACATGCAAATTCTCCACAATTCAAAAGTTATAGTCAGCTCGCTCAACAAGTCATAACTGACCGTGAGGTCCATCAATTACACCCCGCTTATCTTTCCATTAGTAATGGATTTGAAGTGGCTGGGATCAATTATTCGCCCGTTGAACTGTATGATCTGACGATTGCTAAAGATAAAGTCAAACATCTCAAACACTTATTGAGTGAAGAGGTCGTGGCATCATTTGAGGAGCTACGAGGTTTTTCCACCTTTAATGTTGCATCAGTAGATGAAGATGAAACTCACTGGATCATTTTGACGATATTCAAAGATCGTGCCAATCAAAATAAGTCTAAGAGTTGGCTCTTAGACTTGTTAAATGACAGCACTGCCAAGTATCAGCTCCATCAATTAGTAGTTGATACCATGGTCAGTCAGGATAAATTGGAGTATTCAGATTTAGATGATTAGGTGATTAAGGCATATTGTTACAAAAATGTTACAGAACGTGGTATTATTATTTTCCTGAGAAGAAGAAACTAGCTTTTAGGGCATTATCAGTCGATGATGTCCTTTTTGTATCACTTGTTTTTTAAGGGATAGTTAAGTTTGAGTGACAAAAACAGCGGCAGAGACATAGAAATGTACAATATAATTGTGTTTTGAGTGAATTTTGAGGATGAATTAAAGAGTCGTTTGAACAAAGCGATTTTAATGAGTTAATTTAAATTAGATTTTTTGTGCAAGAAAAAAGCGCTAGGACTAAGTCCTAACGCTAAGCGGTAATTCTGTTATGGGTGGTCAGGGGATCGAACCCTGGACCCACGGATTAAGAGTCCGTTGCTCTGCCAGCTGAGCTAACCACCCAAAGTGATTTCTTTTCTCAATCAATCAACGAGATATATAATATCATAGAACGCAAATTGCAGGCAAGACTTTTTTTGTCGAAATTGAAAGTTTTTAAGATAAGGTTTAGTTGATTTTGTTTTAATATTACAAAGCTAGTATAATGATTGAAGTCAAGGAGAGGTAAATATGGCTAAAAAGATTCTAGTAGTAGACGATGAAAAACCTATTTCAGATATTGTTAAATACAATTTGGAAAATGAAGGATATGAAGTAATCACAGCTTTTGACGGAAAAGAAGCTCTTGATAAAGTTGAATCTGATAATCCCGACTTGATATTACTCGATTTGATGTTACCAGTTATCGATGGTCTTGAAGTGGCTCGTACTGTGAGAAAAACTAAAGACACACCAATTATCATGTTGACAGCTAAGGATACCGAGATCGATAAGGTCATCGGACTTGAATTAGGTGCTGACGACTATGTTACAAAACCTTTCTCTAACCGTGAGTTAGTCGCTCGTGTTAAGGCACGTTTGAGAACGCAAAGAGAAACCCCATCTGAAGAAACAAAGAATAGTGAAATACAAATTGGTGACCTTACTATCTTGCCAGAAGCTTATACAGTTACTAAAAATGGCAAAGGTATCGAACTGACGCATCGTGAGTTTGAGCTATTGTATTACTTAGCTCAACACATTGGCCAAGTTATGAAGCGTGAGCATTTGCTTCAAACTGTTTGGGGCTATGATTATTTTGGAGACGTTAGAACGGTCGACGTTACAGTAAGACGTCTTCGTGAGAAAATCGAAAATAATCCTAGTCAACCAGAATGGCTGATGACTAGACGTGGGGTTGGATATTATTTAAGAAACCCTGATTCAGACAGTAATCTATAATTAAAAACAATATGAATATATAGGAATGTTGCAGTCTGATTGACTGTTTCATTAAAAGTCGGATCAACTCAATTACGAGTTGGTCCGATTTTTTTGTCGTGAGGTTAATTACCAAGTATAATAGTAGTTAGTTTGTATTTAATGCTGAAATGAAGTTACAAGTTCTTTTCAGTATGAGAAAAATGCTTGATTGGTCTACTTCTTTTGTTATGATTGACTACTAAAGAAATCACCAAATCAATTCTAGGGTGGAGACATTGAAAAAAAGATTAGCGTTTTTACACTCGATCAACTTCAAAATTGGTTTGTCATTTATTCTAATTTTGATTTTTACGATCGAAATCATTGGGGCCTACTTTGTCAGACAGCTGGAACAACAAAATGTTTCGCAATTTGAAGATTCAGTCAGCGTCAAAGTATATGTGCTCAACCAAATTTCAGAGAATTTAACTGATAACGACTCGCATACGCGAGCCAATATAAATAATACAATCCAAGATTTTGCTCGAAATAACTCAGATATCACTGATATTCAGGTTATCGATCGAAATGGAACCATAGTTGGAACTAAGGACGCTGATAAGGCATCCCAGATTGGTCGAAAGACTTTAAAGGATCAAGTCCGACGAAGTATTAATAATAATAAGAAGATCACGCAGATCTATTATGATAAATCGCTGGGGAGCTCATATGAATCGATAACACCGGTTTCGTCACCCGACAACAGCAATGTTGTGGGTGCAATTTATGTCCGAGCCAGCATGGAGTCAGTTTATACGGGTATTAATAACATCATTGTTATCTTCTTGACGGCTTCCTTGGTAGCCGGACTTCTCGGTGCGATGATTGCAATTTTTATTTCTCGAGCGATCACACGACCGATCGGCGAAATGAAGCAGCAGGCGGTTCGAATGGCCGAAGGTGACTATTCTGGTCAGGTTCGTGTTTATTCGCCGGATGAGTTAGGTCAATTAGCGATGGCCGTTAATGACCTGTCAGTCAAAGTTGAAGAGGCGACGGAAAATTCGGAATCTGAGCGACGGCGACTCGATAGCGTTCTGACGCAAATGTCAGATGGTGTTATTGCTACTAACCGACTCGGAAATATTACGGTCATTAATGAAATGGCCCGCGAATTCTTGAATAAGACTGAAGATGAAGCCAATGGTGCTCAATTGGTCGATATTTTAGGGATTTCTGATCACGTTAGTTTTGATGAATTATTGGAGAGCCCTGAACCGATGATCATTGAGACGAGTGACTTTATGGATGATGACGATATTGAAGACGATGACGATGGATCGTTGATTTTAAATGCTGACTTTTCTTTGATTCAAAGAAATAGTGGCTTTATCAGTGGTATGGTTTGTGTCTTGCATGATGTCACTGAACAACAAAAAATCGATAGTGAACGTCGTCAGTTCGTTTCAAACGTTTCTCACGAGTTGAGAACGCCGCTAACTAGTATCAGTAGTTATATCGATGCTTTGAACAACGGTGCTTGGAAAGACCAAAAGTTGGCTCCGCAGTTCTTGAATGTTACGGCTGAAGAAACTGATCGGATGATCAGAATGATCCAAGATCTCTTGAACTTGTCACGGATGGATCAAGGTCGTTCAAAACTCAACAAAGAGCTAGTCAACTTTAATGAATTCTTCTCATACATCCTGGACCGTTTTGACATGATGTTGAAGAAAGAAAAGGCTGATGCCAAAGAAGATGACAAGAAGATCGTCAAGAATTATCGGATCAAACGAATTTTTACCCAAAAAGATCTGTGGGTCGAAATTGATACCGATAAGATGACGCAAGTTATCGATAATATTATGAATAATGCCATTAAGTACTCTCCAGATGGTGGTGTCATCACTTGCCGTCTGTTGGAAACTAATAAACATATTATTATTAGTATTTCTGATGAGGGTCTGGGTATTCCTAGAAAAGATATTAAGAAAGTCTTCGATCGTTTCTATCGTGTTGATAAAGCACGTTCTAGAAAACAAGGTGGTACCGGATTAGGACTATCTATTTCTAAAGAAATCGTTGAACAACATAAAGGTAGAATTTGGGTAAATAGTGCCGAAGGTAGAGGTTCGACCTTCTACATTTCCCTACCGTTTGATCCAAATGAGACAGGAGGAGAATGGGATGAAATTTAGTCGACTGATCGTTCAAATTTTATTAGTCGTCGCAGTTGTCACCAGTTTTGTTTTGTCCTTCTTCATCTGGACTAACACTGCCCGTTACCAACGTGGCCGAAATATTGATGTGTCGACTAGTGATGTCGATAAAAATAAAACGCCAATTGATCAAATAATCAGCCCGACGCAGGTTATTTGGCAAGATGGCAAGGATCAACGATTGATCTATAACAACAAAGATAATATTTCATTTAACATGCAAAGTGTTATCAAGGATTGGAAGGTTGGAACGTTCCATCGTGAATTCACGAAAGATGGAGCCAAGTACCAACATATGATCCAGCAAAAAAATATGATCCAATTAGTCTATCCTACGAATATCTCGATTCGAACATTAGGATATTTGATGAATAACAATCAGCTGCAAAAAGCTCAAGATCATGCATTCAATCGAATTATTTTTTCAACTAACAACAAAGACGATGACCAGGTTTACTTAGCTAACGATAATGATTACTCAGTTTATGAAGCTAAGGTCAGCGGGGCTTCAGCAGAACCGATTATCAAATTGGCTAAAAAAGCTAATATTGATCTGAAGGTCAAGTTGAACTTGATGAAACACGGCGTCGTAACTTTTTACTCTGAACCAATTACTTTAAAACGCTACTCATATGTTATGAGTACAAAGGCGGATTCAGAATATACGACTAATTTGTTCGATGCTAATACTGATGACATCAACAATAGTACTGATGGCAACGTCACTACTTATAGTGTCGGCGAGTCCAAACGATTAGTATCTGATCGTGACAAGAATGAATTAACATTTTCCGACTATACTGACACGTCAGTTCCTAAAGATTACTTAACGTTCTTCCAACGTGGCTATAAGAAGGCAACGAACATTCAAAATTCGGTATCTAACTTACGTCTGTATGATGCTAACTGGAAGAATAAAACCTTGGTATATCGCGAATACGTTGAAGGATTTCCAATTTTTAAAAAGAGCGAATTTGGTTCGATCAAGATTGTCTTTAGTCGAAATGGTTCAAGTGAACAATTCTTGAATAAAGTCTTGGAAGTTCCAGTCCCATCAGATCTTCGCAGCGTCTCATTGAAACCAACGACTGAGATCGTCAAAGAGTTGAATAATGTTGGTTATTCACCAAATGATATTCAAAAACTCGAAGTTGGCTATCAATGGACTAACGAAGATGACAATTCAAATGTTATCGACCTTGAACCTACGTATTATATTAAGATGGACAATCACTGGCGTTCATTTGAAGATTGGACTGGCGTGACCGCTGAATCCACAACAAGTAGCACCACGTCAACGACGACACAAAGTACCGCAACTACAACAAACGGAGGGGAATAACTTATGGATTTTCGTAGAATTGAAATCATCTTCTTAGTAGTATTCCTCGCTTTGGATGTATTCTTGCTGTCGTCGTTTCACAGTAGTCAACAAGTTATTTCTAATTCGACGACTGGTGTAGCTTCAACGTTGACTGATATGAGAAAACGTAACATCACGTTTGGCAAGTTGGACAAAAAGGCTGGAACAGCTTATTATCTCGGTGCACAAGCTAGCAATGATCTAGCCAACAACGAATCTAAGCTGCGTGGCCAAGAGCTTGAGTACAATCAGAGTTCAAACAAATTAATGAGTACGCTTGATGATCCCATCAGTGTTACTGATTCTAATCGCAAGGAAAAGATGAACAAGTTCGTCAAAAAAGAATCGAATATTTTGTTTGGTGATGAGTACGTTTATTCGCCGCAGCTTTCGACTAGTTCCGAAATTGTTTATGCTGAAACTGGTCCGTTTGGACCTATGTACGATAAGACCGGTCAATTAACTTTTTCCGTGGAAAATGGCAAGGTCACTGGCTACACGCAGACGTATATGAAGCGACTTGATATTTTGCAGGAAAAACAAACGACCAAGAGTGAACGTGACGTGATCACCAATCTTTATTCAAGTTCAGAAATTCCAAACAATTCAAAGATCACTTATGCAAATATGGCCTATACTAAACTTTTAGAAGCTAAAGGTAGTACAATTTACATACCAGTTTGGTTTGTAAGTATTCATAACAAAGATAGTAAGGTAGATACTGTCAAAAAGGTCAATGCCTTTACCGGTAACTTACTAAAGACCTCAGATAGTGGAGACGATTATAGTAATGAGTGAAGATAGTTTAAAAATTAGTGTTCTAGCAAGCAGCAGTTCTGGAAACGTAACTTACATCGAGACTCCTGAACATCACGTTTTAGTTGATGCAGGGATGTCTGGCAAGAAGATCAAAGAATCGCTAGAAAGTATTGGCAAAGATATCAATACGATCGATTCTTTGTTTGTGACGCATGAACATACTGACCACATCAAAGGCGTTGGCGTCTTGGCCCGTCGGTATGGTTTGAATGTGTATGCTAATCAAAAGACTTGGGATGCTATGTTGCCGAAAATCGGCAAAGTTCCAGAAGATCAGATCAATGTTTTTCAACACAATAAGGTTTTATGCTTAGATGATCTGGATGTTGAAAGTTTTGCAGTTTTACACGATGCAGCTGATCCTCAATTTTATAAATTCCATCATAACGGTAAAGATTTCGTTATTTTAACAGATACCGGCTATGTCTCTGATCGGGTCGAGCAGACGATCAAAAATGCCGATGGCTATTTGTTTGAATGTAACCACGATGTGGAAATGCTTCGAAATGGCTTTTATCCATGGCCATTGAAACAACGTATTTTGAGTGAAAAAGGTCATTTATCAAATGAAGATGGTGCTAATGCCTTGATGAGCGTTCTTGGCGATCGGACCAAACAGATCTATTTAGGTCATTTGAGCCCTGAAAATAACACTAAGACAGTCGCTCATACGGCAGTGGAGAACATTTTGGAAGATAATGACTTTGGAGTTGGCAACGACTTTTTGATCCATGATACAGACCCTAAAGTTGCGGATCCATTGATTTCGCTGTAAAGTAAAATTGAATTTAACATAAAAGGTGGTTTGCTTAGCAAATTTACCTTTTTTTTTCAAAAAATTCATCAAATAAGTTTCACAATTTTTTCAAAATTTACTTGTATGATGTATTTAAAGTATTAGGGAAGTGAGCAGGATTTATGGACGAAAATAATAACAATAATCAAAATAGACAAACTGATCGTAACGTAAAACACCGTGGTAGATCACTTTGGAAGACAGCAATCGTTGCCTTCGTTTCTGCCATCTTAGGTGTGGCAATTGCTTATGCAGGATTTACGCACATGGGCAGTTCAGTTCCTGATACGGCTTCTAAGAGCGGCCCAGGAACCACTGAGGTTTCTAACACTAAGGTAAATACTTCAAGCACAATGTCTAAGGCTTATAACAAAGTCGACAACGCCGTTGTTTCGGTAGTCAACTTGCAGAAACAAAAGCAGAATTCTTCCAGCGATGGCAGTTTAAATTCGATTTTTGGCGACTTGTTCGGTGATTCAGGCAATGACGATTCAGGTAATTCTTCAGACAGTGGATCATCTGACTCACAAGGAACAGACGGCAATTCCACAGATGGTTCAACTAATGGATCAAGTTCTTCAAAGAGCGACAGCAATAAACTGGAAGAATACAGTGAAGGTTCTGGTGTCATCTATGCCAAGCAAAATGGCAAAGGTTATATCGTAACTAATAACCACGTTGTTTCAGGTTCAGATTCACTCGAGATCATTTTAAAAGACGGAACTAAGTTGACTGGTAAATTAGTTGGTAGCGATGCTACAACTGACTTAGCTGTAATTGAGATCGATGGTAATAAAGTTCCCGCAACAGCAACATTCGGTAATTCAGATAACTTAACTCCTGGTGATACAGTTATCGCCATTGGTTCACCATTAGGTAGTCAGTACGCAACTTCAGTAACTCAAGGTATTATTTCTGCAACGAACAGAACTGTGGATACACAAGACCAAACAACTGGTCAAACTACTGGTGAGGCAACAGTTCTTCAGACAGATGCCGCTATTAACCCTGGTAATTCAGGTGGACCACTAGTTGATTCAGCTGGGCAAATTATTGGTATCAATTCAATGAAGCTAGCTTCAAACACAGATGGATCATCAGTTGAAGGTATGGGATTTGCTATTCCAAGTAATGAAGTAGTTAAGATCATCAACGAATTAGTCAAGAACGGTAAAGTATCGCGTCCTTCATTAGGAATTCGAGTAGTCGATCTTAACCAAATTTCAGATGATTCACAACAAACGCTCAAATTACCAGATAGCGTCACTCAAGGTGTTGTAGTTTATAGTACGGAAAGTGGTTCAGTTGCTAAGAAAGCTGGACTCAAGAAGAATGATGTGATCGTTAAACTTGATAATAAAAAAGTAAGTTCGGTCGCAGACTTACATAACGCGCTATACTCGCATTCAGTTGGCGATACAGCATCGTTGCAATTCTACCGAGATGGTAAGCTTCAAACAGTAAAAGTTCATTTAACACAAAAAACAACTGAATAAAATGACAACGTGAAACCATTAATTTATGGTTTCACGTTTTTTTTTGAACAATTAATGTTAAATGTAAGTATATTTTTCGTGTTTTCTGAAACTGAATAAAAAGAAAATATCCACACCTGTGAATAACTTGTGGATAAGTGGATAAATCTTAGAAATGTCGCTGTAGAAAAAGTTATCCACAATCCACAAACTGAATGTGGATAACTAAAAAAACTAACATTTTTAACTTCTGTAAGTGCTGATATAACAACGTTTAAAACGTTCCACAGAAATACACAAACAATTTATCCAGTGTGGATAAGTCAGGTGGACAAATTTTTCGGATTTAGTTTTGCATTTGGCTTGTTGTGGATAGTTATATATTATGTATGTAAGGAGATTATTATGAATATAAAGTTTGTTACTGTAGGTAAATTAAAAGAGAAGTATCTTAAGGCTGGTATAGCAGAGTATGCCAAGCGTTTGAGTGCTTTTTGCAAGTTTGAGATTATTGAATGTCCGGATGAAAAGGCTCCGGAAAATTTGAGTGAGGCTCAAGATCAACATGTCAAAGAGGTTGAGGGGGAAAGAATCCTCAGTAAGATCAAGGATAAAGAATACGTTATTTTGCTCGACCTCAAGGGTAAAGAGCTCACTTCAGAAGAATTGGCGAAAAAAATCGACGACTTATCCACATATGGAACTAGCGACATTACGTTGGTAATCGGTGGATCATTGGGAGTTAGTCCTGAGGTCAAAAAAAGAGCCGATTACAGCATTTGTTTCGGAAAGTTCACCTTACCGCACCAATTAATGAGATTAGTCCTTACAGAGCAAATTTATCGTTCATTTATGATCATCAACCATCGTACTTATCATAAATAGGAGGCGATACTGTGGATACGAAGAAACATTTAGCATCAACTTTGAAAAAAGTTATGCAGACTGTACCTGTGGATAAAATTACGATCAATCAATTGACCAGTGCCGGCAATGTTGCTAGAAATACTTTTTACTATCATTTTGACGACATTAATCAATTGCTGGAATACATTTATGCAGATGAAATCGTGACGCAGCTTGAAGCTTATAAGAAACAGCAAAATTGGCTAGATGGTTTGAAATTGCTGTTAGATTACATCGATGACAATCGCAAATTTTGCTTGAATACTTTTAGATCAGTTAATCGGGGATTGCTGGAACATTTCTTATACAGCGTTGCCTTCGATATGGTGACTGGCGTGGTGATGGACTTGCATCCTGAGTGCGACGATAAGTTACGCGATGAGATCGGTAATTTTTATGGATTAGCACTGAGCAGTCAATTGATCCAGTGGTTAACTTCCAATATGAATGAATCAAAAGACGAATTTTGCGAACGCATGAATCGGATGCTTTGCGGTTCGATCGACAACGTTGTGGAACATAATCAAGAGTAATTTGGATAAACGTGCCGGATTGTCCATATGAATAACTCCGGAAAGCGGTTACAATGAAATTGTTAAAAGATTAACAAACCTTTCTGGAGGTGTTTATAATGTTCTTATTTCAAAGCATTTCAGGGGCAGATTGGTTAATGTGGATCGCAATTATTGCGGCATTAATGTTATTAAACGAAGCTGCCCGTGCAAATAAATGGGTCGGACTAGCTTTATTCGTAGTTGTGCCGATCTTGTTAACAATATTCGTTTGGCCAACGACAGCAGGAGCCGGAAGCAGTACAGGTACTTGGTTCCACTGGGTCAAAGTTTATTCAGCTTTAGCTGGGTGTTTGGGCTTTATGGCTCTAAGATTTATCAAAAAACTCAGCACCAATAAGTGGGCATTGTTGTTCCCACCAATTATTTTGTCGGTAAACATTATGGAAGCTGTCATTCGTGACTTCCAAGTTTACGGCATGCACGGTATGGTCGATGGCGTCTTCATGAATGGTGGCGCTTGGAACATCATGAACGGTATCGCTGGTATCATCAATATTATTACGATCACTGGTTGGTTCGGAATTATTATCAGTCGTGACAAGCAAAAAGATATGATCTGGGCAGACCAGATCTGGCCATGGATCATTGCTTACGATCTTTGGAACTTTGCCTATGTTTACAACTGTGTTGGTGACCATTCATTCTACGCTGGTGCAGCCTTACTATTGTCATGTACTTTTGCAGCCTTCTTCATCAAGAAAGGTTCATGGCTTCAGGCTCGTGCTCAAACTCTAGCATTTTGGATGATGTTCACAATGAGCGTTCCTGCATTTGTTACTAATTCACAATTCTCAGTTCAGAGTACTCACTCAAATGCAGCCTTGTTCACAGTCAGCTTGATTGCATTGTTAGCTAACGTTGCAGTTCTAGTATTACATGTATATAGAATCGTTAAGTACCACAAGAATGCACTTAAAGACGATGTTTACGCTGGAACAAGAGCTCATGATCAAGTACTAGCAGACAATTTGCCTGAAAAAGATATGCCTTCTGGCTTAAACGTCAAAGGTGGAGATTCTTCAGCACATACAGTTTAAAAACGTGAGAACGTTAGATGCATACATAAAAAGGTAGCTAATTCATATCAGAATTAGCCACCTTTTTTTAACTTTAACTTTTAAATTTCGTTTACAAATAACTCAAAAACTCTAAATCACTGTTAAAATTTTTGTACAATGTAAAAAAGTAAATCATATATGAATGGATTACGTGGACTTTGTTTAGGAGATTTTATGGGTAGTAAAAGGATAGTATACATTGATTATTTAAAAATCACTGCAATGCTTGGCGTGGTCATGTCTCATTCATTAGCGGAGACTTTAAATGACCACGTTTTGTCGTTGCAGTGGCATATATCGAATGTTTTGATCGGACTAGTATCGCCAGCTGTGGGGATTTTTTACATGGTCAGCGGGGCTTTGATTTTGTCGAGTCGACACACGAATGATATTAAATATCTGTGGACGCATCGGTTGGTCAAAATAGTTGTACCGTTTATTATTTGGTCCGCTATAACGGTGGGCGTTTTGATGCAAGTTGCGGGGCAATTTAAAGTAGGAACATGGTTTAACAAGCTATTGTTGATATATCATCAGTTCCCAATTATTCCATTTTGGTTCCTGTACCCATTGATTGGATTTTATCTGATTTCGCCGATGATCAAAGCGTTTGTTGATAACGCCAGTAATAAATTGATCGATTATATTTTGGCAGTTTGGTTTGTTACCAATATTCTATTTCCGTTTTTAGTGGAAGTTTTGCCACACAAATATGGAATTTATTTCACGTATATCCCTAACAGCAACATGATATTTTTAGGACAAACCTTTGGATATTTCTTGTTAGGATATCGGCTGTCAAAAATTCAAGTCAAAGCTAATACTTTTTGGGAAGACTTTGCAGCGACAATATTATTATTAGCAATTACGATCGTAGTAAATATCGAAAACGTGGCATTTCATTGGAAGTTTCCAGTGATTGGATACACATCGATCGTGGCAGTTATTTTGGCAATGGAGATCTTCTTGATGGTCCGTAAATTTTCGATGAAGCATCCAATCAATCGAATCACGCGCCATTACGTCGCTGAAATATCGACATTGACGTACGGAGTTTACTTAACTCACGGATTAGTAATTCAATTGACGGAACAAATTTTTAAGATCACGAATGCTTTCTTAGTATTTTTGATCACAACAGCAATTTGTTTGCTGTTCGGATTTATCATTAGCAAAATACCAAAAGTTAGATTTTTCTTGTTGGGAATGGACTAAAAGCGAGCGTGTGACAAAACATGGTCAGAGCTTGAGCATTAACGCAAAAAGGGAACCAATTCGTATTTTGAATTGGTTCCCTTTTTTGCGTTAATTATTTGTAATATACATTGATTGCTTGTACGTCTTTTGGTGTCACGTCAGTGTTTGGCGTCTTGTACCACATGATGGTTCCGTTTTGGTCTGAATATGAATCTTTCAAGCCTAAGGCGTGACCTAGTTCATGTTCAACAACTCGTTTACCCATGGTAGATAAAGTGGTTTGAGGGATCGTATTTTTGGAAAGATCGATTTTTGAAGATAAAACTTCGATGTATCCACGTGAACGATTGATGGTGTTAGTAGTTAAACCATTTTCTGCACTAGTAGTTCCATTATTTGTGAAGACAATATCTGCAGAATTTTTAGTTTTAGTCTCAGTAAACTTCACTTTGGTAGCCATATTCCAAGTTAAAGCACCGGCACGGATATCTCTTTGAACGCCGATTGCAGTTCCTGGAGTTATGTAGTAACTGAGGTTATTTTTATCAAAATGTTCGTTTCGAGTAATGTCGGAAATGTTATAAGTTGAGACATTTTTGTTAACTTGTGTTTGATTAGTTGTGTTTGTGAGTCTAAGTGGAAATTCATCTTCAGTCGAAGCCTGTGCATTTGTAGTTAAAAAAAGCGGTGTAAGCATAAATGCTGCGGCAGCTAAGACTGCAATTGATCTCAATTTCTTCATTTAAGTAATCCCCCTAAATCTAGTTAGCTTAATTATAGTACATATTAATTTTTTTGTATAAAGTTAATTGTAAATTTAAGGATCATGGAAGAAAACATCAAAAAAGCACGTCCTCAGCAGACGTGCTCATAAACTATTTATCGTAACTCTTGATTGCATCTAGTAAGTATTGAACGAATGCCTCACGGTCAACGTCTTCAAGAACTTTGATCTTATTGTGTTCTTCAGCATAGACTCTTCTATCTGGATAAGTCATACCTCTGAATTGATCGTTTGTTAAACCGACATCGATCGAGTAGTCGTTGCTCTTAGTGAATAATTCAGGTTTTAACATACTGATAACGGCACAAGCATCATGAATTGGAATCTTAGTCATACCCTTTTCAAGTTCAGCATTGGCGTAGAAGTCCAAAATTGAACTAGCCATGACGCCGACCTTGCCAAGGTGTTTGATCGAACCAATTTCATCCATTGTCATATAGGCCTTGTTTTCAGTCAAATTCAAACCTGACAAGGTAATGTCGACACCAGAGTCGAAGACAATCTTAGCAGCTTCCGGATCAACATAAGCGTTGAATTCAGCAGCTAAAGTGATATTTCCTTGAAGAGTTGATCCACCCATAATATAGATATGGTCGATCTTTGGCTTAACTTCTGGGAAAGTCTTTAGCAAAAGGGCGATGTTAGTTAGTGGAGCAGTGGCGATAATGTCAACTGGTTCATCGCTATTAACTAATTTGTCATGAATAAATGTCACAGCATTTTCACTAGTTAATGGATAGTCAAGGCTGTCCTTTGGAAATTCGTAGCCTTCCATACCTGTCTTTCCGTGGATCTCGCCAGCAGTTTCGATTTCTTTAACTAATGGCTCAGCTTGTCCAGAAGCTAATTCGGCATGAGAACCTAAGAAGGTCAACAATTTCTTAGCATTTTGCGTAACGTAATTTAA
This sequence comes from Companilactobacillus sp., assembly GCF_022484265.1. NCBI lineage: Bacteria > Bacillati > Bacillota > Bacilli > Lactobacillales > Lactobacillaceae > Companilactobacillus > Companilactobacillus sp. The sequence continues at coordinate 1,293,101 of NZ_JAKVLR010000001.1, read as the reverse complement.
AGTTACATTTCCCCCTACGGTAGTAACTCCAATCACATCAGCAATCTCAGGATGTGCCAATAGCACGGTCAACGCAATTGCGTCATCAATTCCGGGATCGCAATCCATAATAACTTTTTTCATTGTTTATCTACCTCGCTTTGCTCGATATCTTGTAGTTTTTCTGGTAATTTCTGTAACGCATGTAAAAATCCTCGACGCTCAAACGCACCCAAACTAGATAAGATGCGTTGATCGTTTTGTTTCATAAAATCATCAATATTGGTTTGAAGCTTTCTAGCCTTATCCAAAACGATGATCTTTTTCAACCTTGAATCAGATTCGACGGATTCACGTTTGATTAATTCCTTTTTCTCCATGATCTTGAGGATATTAGTTGCCGTAGAGCGGCGAATGTTAAATTCAGCCTCAATATCTTTTTGAAAAACATCTTCATTCTCTGGAATGCTAGTCAAAAAATCGATGATTTGGACCTGCGTTCCAGTTAAATCATAATCAGATGCAAAATTATTCACACTGCGAGAAATCTCATTCGAAGCCACTTTTATCAAATGAGCGATATTGCTCGACATAGGTGTATCCTCCCTTGATGCCCCATTATGTTTCCACTTAAAATTATATCATGCTAATATGGAAATATGCGAAAGGATGACTGAAATGCTTATTGACAAAGAATGGTATACAGAATTAAAACTCGGTAATATCAAAAATGTTGAACCAGTTTCTGGTGGCGATATTAACTTAGCATTTAAAGTCACATCTGATTCTGGAAATTATTTTTTGAAAGTGCAACCTGACAATGACGCTAGTTTTTTCGATCATGAAGTCGAAGGGTTAAACTTGATCAATTCGGTTGCTCGCGCTCCTCAGGCGATTCGAGCGGGAACATTTAAGGGTAATGGATATTTGATTTTGGAATATGTCGAATTTGGACAGGGCTCGCAATACGATTTGGGACAATTAGTTGCTAAAATGCATCAAAAGCATGCAGATAAATTTGGTCTGGATCACAATATTTTGAATGCCAAAAATCCTAAAATTAATGACTGGCAATCTAATTGGGGAAACTTTTACGTTCATCAAAGATTGGAAGTCCTGGAAAAACTAGTCCAACAAAAGGGCTATTGGAATGACTACCGCGACAATTTAATGAACCAACTAAAGACTTTGATTTTGGAATATTATCAAGATAATCCGGTGAAACCTAGTTTAATGCATGGCGACCTCTGGAATGGCAACGTCGGATTTACGATCGATCATCAACCGATTTTATTTGATCCAGATGTATTTTTTGGCAATCGCGAAATGGATATTGCAATGACGATGCTGTTTGGCGGCTTCAATCAGGAATTTTATGATGGCTATCAAAGTGTCTATCCACTTGCCGATGGTTGGCAAAAACGCATTTCTTGGTATCAAAGCTATTATTTATTGGCGCATGTTAATCTATTTGGCGAAGGATATGGACCAAGTCTAGAGAATGCTCTGCAACAAAGTGTCAATTTCTAATATATTGTTATTGTAAACATTAAACTTGTAATAATATGTGTATCTCGATTAAAACGAGAAACAATTTTTGAATTTATGTATGCGCTACCTTATATTGATAGTAGACAAATAAAGACGGGAGATTCTGAATATGGCAAACATTTTAGTTTTAGGCGCAAACGGCCAAATCGCAAAATTGGCTGAAAATATCTTTTTAGATTCAACAGGGGACAACTTGAAGTTGTATCTTAGACGTTCAGACAGATTACGCGACAAGGCTGCTGCATTTGAAGACAGAATCGAACTAATTGATGGTGACACGACCGATGTAGAAAAATTAGTTGATTCAATGAAAGACATCGATATGGTTTATGCTAACTTAGCTGGTGGCAATATCGAAGAACAAGCTCAAGACGTCGTTAAGGCAATGGATCAAGCAGGCGTAAAACGCCTAGTTTGGATCTCAACTCTAGGTATTTACGATGAAGTACCTGGCAAGTTCGGAGAATGGAACAACAAGACTTTAGGTAGCTACATCACAAACTACGCAGCTGCTGCTAAAGTAATTGAAGATTCTGATTTGGATTACACAGTTATCCGTCCAGCATGGTTAACTAACAAGGATGAAGTAGATTACGAAACAACTCAAAAGGGTGAAACTTTCAAGGGTACAGAAGTATCAAGAAAGTCAATCGCTCAAATCGTTGTTGACATCGCACAAGTACCTGATAAATTCAGTAAAGAATCAATTGGTGTTAATAAGCCAAATACAGATGGCGACAAGCCAGCTTGGTATTAATATAGATTTAAATTTTGCCATTCGTGAAAGCGAATGGTATTTTTTTGTTCTCAAAACACAATATTTTGTTGTTAAGGAAAATTTAACTTACGAAAAAAATTTTTTTCTGTTATATTAATCAACCGTTGTAACGAATTGGGGGATTTAGATGAGTTCTACTAATAAAAAAGAAATTAAAACAAATTTACAACATCCTTATTTAGCATTAATGGGTGTTCTGATCGGTGGATTTGTCGGTATGTTAAGTGAAACATCACTAAATATCGCTTTGCCATCTATCATGAAGGCTTTTTCAATTGAAACTGGCACTGCTCAGTGGCTAGTTACTGGCTACATGCTAGTAATTGCGATTGTCTTGCCACTTTCAAGCTTACTGACGAAACATTTTTCAACTCGTGGCTTGGTCCGTTTTGGACTATTGATTTTTATCGTTGGTTCAATTATTTCTGCATTGGCCGTAGATTTCGGCATGCTTCTAGCGGGTCGAATGATTCAAGGTATCGGTACCGGAATTATTTTGCCGCTAATGTTCTCGATTGCCATGCGGACCTTCCCACCAAATAAACTAGGCGCTGCCCTGGGTGTAGCCGCATTAGTTATCATGTTTGCACCTGCCATCGGACCTACTTTAGCTGGTATCTTGTTGGGTGCTTTATCATGGCGCTGGATCTTTTGGTCATTCATTATTTTCTTATTGATTGCCTTGGCATTCATGGAAAAAAATCTGACGAAGGTTTTCGAAGTTACTAAGCCAAAAGTTGATTGGTTAGCAATTTGTCTATCAACTATTAGTTTTGGTCTGATCGTATTCGGAATTAGTTTCTTGAGTAAAAATCTGCCAATCGCAATTGTTGCATTGGTAATTGGTTTGATTTTCTTAGTGATTTATATCAGACAGCAATTGCATGCTGAAACTCCAACTTTGGATTTCAAAGTTTTGAAAACTCCAAGATTTGTAACTGGTTCGATTCTAGTAATGATTGATTTTGGTATCACACTTTCAGCAATGTATTTGTTGCCAATGTACTTGCAAAATGGACTAGGCGTGGCCGTTGCTTTGACTGGTGTCGTTATGTTGCCAGGTGGCGTTATCAACGCGGTAACATCATTTGTCGCCGGTCGTGCCTATGACCACATTGGTGCAAAAATCATGTCTCGTTTAGGATTTTTGATTTCTGTAATTGGTTCATTGATGTTGATTTTCAGTGGCGTTCACAGTTCACTGGGATACATTATTGCCGCTCACATCATTTTGATGATCGGTGTACCAATGGCTATGTCACCATCACAGACTTATGGATTGAATTCACTTGATGAATATCAATCAGCCGATGGTTCTGCCATTATCAACACGTTCCAACAAGTTATCGGAGCCGTTGCTACCGGTATTGCCACGATTCTTTTGAGTACCGGTCAAGCTAATTATTTAGCTAATGGCGGTCATTCAGAAGCACTAGCATTTACTAATGGTGCACATTATGGATTCACATTCACACTAGTTCTCGCTATCCTTGGATTTATCATTGCCTTTAGAGTTAAGGACAAGGGCGGAGACCAAAGCGAGAAATAATTTTTTAAAAATGATTTGCCTTAAAGTCCACTGTAAGGTGTAAAGTTTCTCCTGTAAGTAACAAGGGGGACTTTGATATGTCTAAAAAAACATTGATTGCATATTATTCGTGGTCAGGTAGTACAAAGAGATTAGCTGAAAAAATAGCAGTGGTGATCGGAGATTCAGATATTTTTGAGATCAAGGTGCCCGAAGGTACTTTTTCTCAAGATATGTACGAAACTTCAGATATTGCAACTAAGCAGATCAAAGATCACAATTTGCCTAAATTGACAGATCAAGTCAATAATTTGAATGATTACCAAACTATATTAGTTGGTGGTCCAGTGTGGAGCAATGCCCCATCTTCGCCAGTGGATAGCTTTTTACAAGTTATTCAAGGATTCCAAGGGACTGTGGCTCCGTTTTATACGGACGCGGGTTCATTTGATAAATATGAAGGGAACTTCGCTGATATGGCAGGGTCTTTGCATGTTGTTGAAGGTCTGGAGGCTGATGATGATATCCAATCTTGGTTTGATCGGATCAAGAATTAATTTGTGGTAATAAATTCTTCCTTGAAAAAGTTGTTGTCAAATGGGGTTGTTAATGGTTACAATGATATTTGACTGAAAAAACTTGTTGAATTATTCTTGGTATCCAATTATAATGGTATGGTTGATATTAAGAATTTAAAGAAAGGGAGGAGGGATTTCAGATGTCACAAAATACACATAAAGGTATGACAGGTCACCGCCGTCCCGTTAATGCCGCTAATACAGAAACACGTAAGGCACAAACACAAAAAGTTATCGAATTTTTGAAGAGCCGTGATGAAAAAGCTGCTAAATAATTAATAGTTATTAAAAGCAGTATAGAGCTGACCAGAGTAATCTGGTCAGCTTTTTTTCTTCCTTGATCGTTCGTTGGCGTAGCCAACACTTTAGACAGTGGCGCACGCGCCAAGGGCGACGTATGTTCCTTTGTTTGGAGTTCCACTGCCGCCGGAGGGATGGGATTGCTGAATTGGCACCGGAACGTAGAGGGTACACTTGGAGCTTACCGCAAAGACCGCGCCAATCTTCAAGCTGCACCTTCCACTAAGCACTGCTTCGCATTGCTAAGAGGAATCTCTCTACTTGGGCCAAACGCAATCCCATCCCTCCGACTAGTTTTTGTTGAGAATTTTTTCTGGTGGGGTCTCTATGTAATTATTTGTCAGAGGGTGCTTTTAGAGAGGGATTGAATATTGAATGTTTATTGCGCAAATTTTTTGTTTATCCGAACACTTTGCCCCTCTATTTTTAAAATATTTAACGCATTTCTTGTTCAAATTCTTTGTTCTAAAACCTAAGGTTAAATACTATGTTAGGGATCTCTAAAAATGTCAAATTTTGCAACAGATTACCATTAAATTATTGATTTTTAGTTTGATTAACGTGATTAAGTGTTGTATGTTCTCTTTGGGGGAGAAAATATGAAAAAAATTATATATAGTTTATTTTTGGCATTAATAGTATTTCTTGCATTTTTATTTCCAAATCTATCTAACGCTGCAAGCGTCACTAACAATTTCGACACTGTCAGTAACGTCTCATCAACAATTAAATATACTGGGGTAGGAAATAATACGAATGGTACAAACGTTAATGTAAGAGGATATAAGGCCCAAGTGTATTCATTAAAAAATGGTGAAATGGTTCCTATAAAAAATACTTTTGTTTCTATGGACTCTAGTTGGAAAACTGATGTGCTGGCCACATGTTTTGATAAAGATAATCAAGAAAAAGACTACTATCAAATAGGTAACAACGTCTGGTTATTGCTGGATGATGATAGCCATGTATATACAACGTCAGTGTTAACCATAGGATTATAAGGGTAAATATTTACACTAAATAAAAGGAGATTGTGATTATCACGGTCTCAGGCTGAAGGCAAAGTAACCAATTTTGGTTATTTTGTCTTTTTATTATTTTGGATCTGGTTCGTTTCTTTCCCACGAATCACTCGTATTATTTGTTACCCTTTGATTAGAATCCCTAAAGGCCCCCTTTGAGCGAAAATTTACGTATCCCATAACTTCATACGTCATGGTTTTATTTGATTTTCTTTAAAATTTGTAAGCGTTTTAATTTGTTGGTGATTTCAGTGTTATTTTATTAATGGAATAATATTTTTGGGAATTATGGGGAGGTTATTATGAAGTTTTCTAAGAAACTGCTTTTTTCTGCTATTATTTTATCTTTTGTTGTACCGGCTCCGGTTCAGGCTGCTGTTACTTCTCAAAAGCAAGCTGAGAAGGTTGAGCAAAATGTTCAATCTACGATGCCGACTAAACAGCGTGTGTCTGATCTGACTAATACTGCTATTTACTACTATTGGAATGGTGGTCAGCTTAAGAAAAATGAGAAGAAGATTTTCAAAGGGGTTACTATCAAAAGTAACTTTGGAATCATGGAACATCTTTTCAAGCAGGCTATTAAATTAGATCCGCAAGATACTAATTTGCAGATGGACTTGGCTTCTACCTATCGGATGGAAGATAAGAATTCTAAAGCTAATGACATTTGGAAAAATATTTTGAAGGTGCATCCTAAGAATTACAACGCTCGTTTGAAGTTGGCTGCTTTTGCTCACGCTAATGGGGATGACCAAACTTATAATGAGAACATTAGTCAATTAGAGGCTCAAAATCCTACCAAGACGGCTACTTTTACTGATGCCATTCATCAAGCTGATAATATTCAAAACTTGGACATCAATACTAAGGTTCCTAGCAACTTACCAAAAGATAGTCATCATTACTTTGTTGTGCTTGGCTATGCTTTGGGTAAAGATGGCAAGATGCAAAAAACGATGTTGGACCGTTTGAACGTTACTTTGAAGGCTGCTAAGAAATATCCTAAGTCAAAGATCATGGTTTCTGGTGGTGTTCCTCAAGATGGCGTCACTGAAGCTGCAGCTATGCAAAAATGGTTAGTTTCTAAAGGAATCAACAAGAACCGGATCGAAAAAGAAGACTTGTCGACTAACACAGTTGAAAATGCATTGTTCTCAATTCGTGACTTGAACAATGATAAGGCTACTAGTGCTACTTTGATCACATCAGCTAGTCATATGAGAAGAGCATATTTGTTGTTCAATATGGCTGAAGTCATCGTTGAAAACAGTGCTACGACTGATGCAAAACAACCTACAATGACACAGATTGCTTCAGTTGATGATAAGAAAGTGCTTCATAAGGTAGAATCAGCTGAAAAAAATGCCATCATGGATGATGTTTTAAGAATCAATGGCGTATGGCAATTGCCTGGATTACAAAGATAATTTTTTGAAAGGATCATCTGCGGATGGTTCTTTTTATTTGGGCAAAATTAATGAGGAGTGTAACATTGGAATTATAAGATGTATTCATTTTTTCATAAACGTTTTGATTTAGAACGGAGGTATTTTGTATGTCTGATTTATTTGCGGATGGAGCCATCAGCATTCATGGCGCTCGCGAAAACAATCTTAAGGATGTCAGTATAGATATTCCCAAACATCAAACGACTGTCTTTGCTGGATTATCTGGCTCGGGTAAATCATCGTTAGTTTTTGATACGATGGCAGCTGTTTCGCGTCGTGAACTCAACGAGACGTTTCCTAGTTTTACGCAACAATATTTGCCTAAATACGGGCAACCAGAATTTGATAGCATTGACCACCTGCCCGTAGCTATTGTGGTTGAACAGAAGCCGATTGGTCGTAACTCGCGGTCGACTTTAGCTACTTACACTGGTATTTATTCAGTTCTACGTCTGATGTTTTCAAGAATCGGGAAACCATGGGTCGGATATTCTGAGTGGTTCTCGTTTAACTTGCCACAAGGGATGTGTCCTGAGTGCCAAGGTTTAGGTTATGTCGATGACGTTGACGAAAGCCAGCTGATCGATCCCAATAAGTCACTTAACGAAGGTGCTATGACCTTTACCGGATTCCAACCAGGAACTTGGCGTTGGCGAGAGTATGGTAATAGTGGATTGTTCGATCTGGACAAGAAGATTAAGGATTATTCTAAAGAAGAATACGACTTATTCATGCATGCACCACGTCAAAAACTCAAGAATCCACCTGCACAGTGGGCTCGGACTGCCTTGTATGAAGGGCTAGTTCCAAGAATGCTCCGTTCAGTTATTCATAGTGCTTCCGGACGTCACCATGAAGCTGCCTTGTCGAAAATTGTTACTAGAAAGCCTTGTCCAGTTTGTCATGGAACACGTTTGAATCAAGACGCTTTAAAAGGAAAAATCGAAGGTAAAAATATTGCCGAAGTTAGTGATATGGACTTGGTAAATGTCTTGAACTTTTTGGATAGCATCTCTGATCCGAAAGCCAAAACAATGGTCCGAGAACTTCGCAGTAAAATTCAAGCTTTAGTCGATATTGGATTAGGATATTTATCGCTGGGACGTGGTACTGACACTTTGTCCGGTGGTGAAGCTCAGCGTATCAAAATCGCTAAGTATTTGACTAGTTCTTTGTCTGATTTAGTTTATGTTTTAGATGAACCTAGCGTTGGGCTTCATCCACACGATATTCAGTTGATTACTAAATCACTGAACAAGTTGAAGAATCATGGCAATACCGTGGTGATTGTTGATCATAATCCAGCAATTATCTCTGGCGCTGATTATGTTGTTGAGATTGGACCAAAAGCCGGTAAAGGCGGTGGCCGCGTGACGTTCAAGGGTACTTATCCAGAATTGTTGAAATCCGATACTATTACTGGAAAAATGTTACGGGAACCTTTAAGCTTTCGTGAATCAAGAAAGCCAACTTCATGGCTATCGGTCGAAAACGTTAATTCGCATAATTTACATGACGTCAGTGCCAAGATTCCACAAGGCGTGATGACAGTAGTTTCTGGACCTGCTGGTTCAGGAAAAAGTACCTTAGTGCATGCTTTCAAACAAGAAGTTTCTGATCAAGACTACGTCGATCTTAGTCAGGATTCAGTCGGCATCAATATTCGTTCTACGCCCGCTACTTATCTGAATATTTTGAATCCACTTAGAAAATTGTTCAGTAAAGCCAACGATGGCGTATCAACTCAACTATTTAGTTACAACGGCAAGGGTGCTTGTCCGCGTTGTAAAGGTAAAGGTGTCATGATCACTGAAATGGCCTTCATGGATCCAGTTGTTCAAGTTTGCGAGCTGTGCCATGGCAAAAGATATAGCCAAGAAGCTTTGCAGTACAAGTATCATGGTAAGGATATTTCAGAAGTGCTGAATATGTCGATCAGCGATACATTAGATTTTTTCAAAGACGTACCTGCTATTTATAAAAAAGTTAGCTTGCTGGATCAAGTGGGATTGGGATACTTGAATCTTAGTCAGGCGATGACGACGTTATCTGGTGGTGAAGTCCAACGTGTGAAATTGGCGATGGAATTAGATCATACCGGAAGTATCTATTTTTTGGATGAGCCAACTACTGGTCTGCATTTGAATGATACGAAACGTTTGATCGAATTGTTTGAAGGTTTGGTCAACAAGGGTAATACTTTGATTTTGATCGAACACAATTTGAAACTGATTAGTCAAGCGGATTGGCTGGTTGATATGGGGCCAGATGCAGGGAAGTACGGTGGCCAAGTATGCTTTGAGGGGACGCCAAAGGATAGTATGAACGATCCCGAGTCACGAACCGGGGTGGCGTTGAAGTCAGAGGTTGAAAAGGCAGAATAGGCGGTATGCTAGCCGGCTCCGGACGGAAATCAATTGCCCTTGTCGGCCGGAACATGGTGAAGACACTTTGAGCTTTTTTCAAAGCCCGAAAAAATCTCAAAGCTGCCTTTTTATGTAAGTCGCCGTCATCGTCGACTAACATAAACGCCACCATTGGGTCGGGGCATCGATTTCCGTCCTACGCCTAAACAGTGTTAGTTCAAGCTCTCTAAATTTTTTTGAAATAAGGTATGTGACTTATGTTTGCAAAAAATTAGGGTTAGTCTGTTCACTGTGAATTGTGCGGTAGTACTCCCGACTCCGTCGGATCGTAATTAAGCATAACGTGCGCCACTTTTAAAAATGATTGCCTAGCACATGTACAATCAAGGACTCAAAAAAAGCCATCTTCTTCTAAGAAGTGGCTTTATTTTGTTCCTGATAAGTTGTTTGATGATTATAATTTATTTAAAAATGTTAATAATGCGGTGATTGTTTGCATTACGTTGCCGACAAACCCGAAGAATCCTTGGGCTGCACTGCCGATTTCTGATAAGATTCCGGATAGTGTTGGTTTTGTTGATGTCGTTGTTGTGCTGGCAGGTGTTTCGGATGAAGTGTCTGTGCTTGATGTTGTTGTTGGAGCTTTAGTGGAACTGACTGATTCTGTTGAAACAGCTGGTTGTGAAGTTGTTGCGGCGTTGACTGTGCTGGTTCCGACTGCTGCTAATCCAATCGTTGATGCGGCGACTGCGGCAATGATGGCTTTCTTCAAAGTATTTGTTTTCTCAAATGTAATTTTCTTTGTAAACATAATAATGTTCCTAGTTCTATAACATATAAGATTTGGAAAGTGGATTTAATTAATATATCTTTGTTACCGCTTTCTATCTTTTAGTATAAACAGAATTGTTAGAATAGCATGTTTAATGCATATTAGATTTTGAATAAATAAAATTATAATAATTATATATAAATACCACCTTCATAATTGATTAGAAGGTGGTATTTTTAGATCCAATTATTTTCTTTGGCGACATTTAGTGCTTCGATCCTAGACTTAGTACCTGTTTACTCAAAATTGAAGAGATGTAGTTTCGGACAGTTCCCTCAGATAAAAAGACATTTTTGGCGATATCTTTGGAACTTTCACCAGTGCTGATCTCTTTTAGGATATCTAATTCGCGTTTAGTTAAAGGATTTTTTTCGGCTGAAATAACAGTTTTAACCAATTCCGGTGAAAAAATTGTTTTCCCATCTAAAACTTGATGAATGGTTTCGATTAATTCATCTGTTGGATTGTCCTTTAACAGATAAGCATTGACGTCATACTTAACGGCTTTTTCAAAATAATCTTGTTGAGCAAAAGTGGTTAGAATAATTATTTTAATTGGTTGTTTTAATAAGCGAAGTTCTTTGGCAACTTCTAAACCGGTCAACTCTGGCATTTCGATGTCTAAAATGGCAATTTCTGGTTTTAAATCGGTGATCTTACGGAAGGCGGAAAGACCGTCGGTGGCCGTTCCAACAACTTCGATATCGTCTTCTAAACTTAATAAGGTTGAAAGAGCCGTGTTTAACATTTCTTGGTCTTCAGCTAAAAATACACTAGTCATGATTGATGTCCTTTGGAATTGAGATAGCGAGATTGGTTCCATGGATCGAGGTTATTGATAAGGCACCTTGTAAAGATTTGACTCGTTGTTCCATTCCATGAAGTCCGAAACTATTCTCACGCTTGTCTTTAATGCCGATACCATTATCACTGATATTCAATAAATAATTTGTCTCAGTTTCTGAAAAATTAAAGTCAGCCTCGGTCGCTTGACTATAGCGTAACATATTGGTGACCGCTTCTTTGATGACCGCAGCGATAACATTTTGAACGTTATTAGGCCAATCATCAGAGATGCTTTCGGATTTAGATTTCATAAAAATATCTGCAGTCTGGAGATTCTTTGCTTCAATAATCAAGGCTTCGGCAATAGTTTGTCGATTTAAGTCAGCGACAATTTGTCTGACCATGCTTAGGTTTTCAGGAGAAGTATTGGCAATGTCTTGTAATTCTTTACTGGCTTTTTCGGTATCTTGGGTCATTAATTTTTCAGCTAGTTCGGCTTTTAAGGTGATCAAAGAAAACGATTGTCCCAAATTATCGTGCAAATCTTTGGCAATGCGACCACGTTCTGATTGGCGAATGATGGTTTCCAAGCGTTTATTTCCTTGAGCTAGTTGAACTCTTTTCTTAAATATCGTCTGTACTGATCTGGCGGCGAACGGTGAAGCAACCGCAAAGAATAAACCAATGAGACTTTCATACCAGGTAAAGTCACCAGTTTTGAGGGTGTAATAACTCAAACTGGCTATACTGGCGATTGTAAGCAGTATTGTGTACTGTATAAACTTTTTCCAACTGATCGACATTGAACCTATTTGCCAGGCTAAATAGATCCAAAATTGTGGACCGGAGTCAAAGTTACTCAGGGTGATCACAATGATGATTTCTGCAACGATTTTTAAATCCATGTATTTTGAATAGCTGTATGAATCGTGATAAAGTTTGGCAAAAATCAATCCTAATAAGATGATTAGCCAGCGTGCCCAACCTTGTGCTTGGAGGATTGGTTGAATCGAGAATAGCAGTAATGCAATCATCCAAAAATAAGGCATGAATCCAAATTTTTTATCAAAAAGAAATTGTTTCTGCAAAAATTCTTTCATTCTGATTGAAGCTCTTTCATTCTGATTGAAGCTCCCCATGTTGTGGCAATTTGGTGGTCGCCAGCGTGATAATTATTAGTATAAACAACCAACTGACCAAGTTAAATATATTACTTAATTGAATCGTCTGATTTTGAATGATGGATTTATTAATTTCCGAAATTGCATAGGTAGGCAACATTTTTCCAACGGTTTGTAACCAGCTTGGAAGAGTTGATAGTGGCCACCAAAGTCCACTAATCATCGCAACTGGAAATACCATTCCGTTTAGTAAGTTGATGATACTAGGATTTTTAAATTTAGAAATCAAAATTCCGATAATGATTAAGGGCAGAGTCCCTAATAAGCTGCTGATAACAACAAGAATTAATTTGGGAATGGGCAAGTTGACGTTATTAACAAAAATTCCGACTAGACTTAGAGTGACGACTGAGATTAAATTCAAAGTTAAAAAGACCACTACTAGGGATGCATAATATTGGATTTTGGGTAACGGTGAAATGTCGACTAACAAATCAAATTCGCTGGTGTGATCTTCCAGAAATGTATTTGAAACGGTGATTATTGATCCTAACAAGCAACTGAAGACCATCATACTGACTAAATAATCAACTTTCCAAGCGGCCATTTGGTTTGCGGGCATTCCTGAAGATAGGATTTTTGTATAGAGCAAGTAGAAAATAACTGGTAAGGCTAAATCAAAGATGAAAAATTTTTTATTACGGAGTACGATTCGGACAAAATTCATTTTTGCTTGATAGATAAAACTAGGCATGTTGTAGATCCCCCTGATTTAAAGTGATGAAAATGTTTTCCAAAGAGTTTTGACTGATTTTTAAATTTTGAATATTTGTTAGTAGTGGAGTGAGCTCACTGACGACCTGGTTGGTATTTGTAGTGAGCACTATGAAATGATTTCCAGTTTGACTAACATGGTCGATAGATTCTAAAGTTTCAAAGACCATTAAGTCTAATTCGGAGTCAAAACTGATTTGAGTTTTTCCAGAGTTTGTTCGTAGATCAGCCAATGAACCGTCAAAAATTATTTGTTGGTCGCGTAAAATCAGAAATCGGTCGATAACGTTTTCTAATTCATTCAAGTGATGACTAGTAACAAAAATAGTTTTGCCAAGTTTTTTGAGTTTGATGATTTCATCCCAAAAATTCTGACGACTGATGGGATCCATTCCGTTTGTGGGTTCGTCTAAAAATAAAACTGCTGGATCCCCGGTCATTGATAACGCAAATGATAATCGGCGTCGTTGGCCACCAGATAATTGTTTTAAAAATAAATTTTCTTGTTGGTTAAGCTTTGCGATATTTAATATTTCTTGATAGCTTAAATGTCTTTCATAATAACTCTGGTATAGTTTGATGACCTCTTTGACTTTAATGCGGGTGAGAGTGATGTCATTTTGCATCATGACGCCCATATCGTTTTTGGATTGAGAACTTTTTTTGCCAAGGATGGAGATGTCGCCAATATTTTTGGAAATAAGGCCCAAGATGATATTTATCAGGGTGGTTTTTCCGGCTCCATTTTCTCCTAATAAGGCGATAATCTGCCCCTTTGGAACTGAAAAACTAATATTGTTTAAAATTTGTTTTTTGCCAAATGATTTAGAAACGTTTTTTACTTCAATTACATCATCCATGTGATCAACTCCGTCTTTGTTTTCGAGTACATGAATAATGTAAGGCAAATGCTGCTATATCAATAGTGTGTGGTGTCATGACTTGGATATGACATTTGTCATGCATTTAATAAGACAGCAAAAAAGACATGCCAATTGGACATGTCTCATGCATTATTGCGTTTGCAATTTAGCGTAAGCCTTTTTCGGCATATTACTCTTAAATGCTTCCTCGTATGAATAAACATAAGCGCCTTTAGTATCGAGTTTCAAGTAGTGGTTCTGCTTGAGTTTGCCCATTCCCGTAAACTTTACGTCGTGAGCTTTGCCTTCTGAATCGTAACTGATGAGATTGTATTCGTAATTTCCGTAGCCATCTTCATCTTTACCTTTGTTGTTGTCGATCTTAACGAATTTTGGCTCACGCTTGACCATAAAATTGTACTGACCTAAGGCTTGAGAAAACTGATCTGTTCGGTCTTTTGTATAAAGACATGCCCCAACATATGAACCCCCGATAATTAAGACTGTAATCAATAAAAACTTTAGTAGACTTTTCATTTGATTGCTACCTCCTGAAAAATATACTAAAGTTTTTAAGCGTTATTCTAAATCTATTCTACTTACATTTGTCTTACGGAATTGTAAGTTATTTCTTTTCATCGTCGTCGTGGAATCCCCAGTCGAATTTCAGTGTATAATCAACAATTCCGTTAAAAATATCTGCTATTACGTTCCACATAATTAGCGCCTCCAAACTAAGACAATGTATTCTATTCCCTATGTCCTTTATAGCACATTGTGAAAACGTTTTCAAACATTTTTAAGCCCAAACTTCATCAATAATAGATTTAACTAATTTAAGTTTTTCCCACTGTTGTTCTTCGGTCAAAACATTGCCTTCTTCGGTTGATGCAAAGCCACATTGAGTGGATAACCAGAGCCGATCTAATGGGATATATTGACTGGCTTCGTTGATACGATCAATGATGTCTTGACGATTTTCCAATTGACCAGATTTAGTAGTCAGTAAACCTAAAACGACATTTTTTTCACCAGAGACTTTTGCCAATGGTTCAAAGCCGCCAGCACGACTTGAATCATATTCCAAAAAGTAAGTGTCGACGTTTTCTTTAGCAAAAACTGTATCAGCAACTGGTGCGTAACTTCCTGAAAAAGCGAAGTCTGAGTGATAATTGCCACGGCAGATGTGTGTATTGATGGTGAGGTCGTCTGGCAAGTCTTTGATAGCACCGTTGTTTAGTTCAAGCAATACATCTTGAATGCCTGAGTCGGCATAAGCTTTGCCATCCGGAGTAGCTAAGAAATTTTCATCTAAGAATAATCCCCATGAGCAGTCGTCTAATTGAATAACGCGAGCACCTTCATCGTAAAAAGCGATGATAGCGTCATGGTAGGCTTTTTGAATGTCAGCAATCAGATCTTCTTGATTAGGATAAAATTCTTTGACTTTTTCATTATTTTCGCCACGGATCAATTCGATATAAAGCTGTGCAGGGGCAGGGATGGTTTGCTTTGGTAGGACACCACCGATGTCGTCAGTAACTGACTTAACAAAATCAAAATCATGGATAAATGGGTGCGTGATCGGATTGAAGCTGATTTTTCCAGATAAGCGAGCAGTGTCGTCACGAGTTTCTTCGTGAGCAAAATGATAGCCCTCGCCGTAATGAATATGTTCAACGCCTTCAAAGCCCCAGAAGAAATCTAGGTGCCAATATGAACGACGAAATTCACCGTCAGTGACGTACTCTAAACCAGCTTCTTTTTCTTTAATGATCAAGTCCTTGATAGCTTCATCTTCGATTTCGCGCAAATCGCTATCGGAGAAGAATCCTTTATCATGAGCTTTACGTGCTTGTTGTAAACCATTAGGTCTTAAGAAACTTCCTACATGTTGGAATCCAATTTTTTGTTTTGTTAATGTCATTGTTACATCCTCCTGTTATCCCCAAACTTCGTCTTGAATTGATTTAACTAATTTTAATTTTTCCCATTGTTGATCTTCGGTAATGATATTGCCTTCCTCTGTTGAAGCAAAGCCACATTGAGTTGATAGCCATAGTCGATCTAATGGAATGTATTGGCTGGCTTCTTTGATGCGATCAATGATGACGTTTCTATCTTCTAGCTTGCCATCCTTTGAAGTGATCAATCCGAGAACCACGCGTTTGTCGCCAGAAACTTTAGCTAATGGTGCGAAACTTCCAGAACGATCTGAATCGTATTCCAAGAAGTAAGTATCGACGTTTTCTTTACCGAACAAGTTGTCGGCAACGTTGTCGTAACCACCTGAGAATAAAAAGCTTGAGTGGAAGTTTCCACGACAGACATGAGTGTTGATTACTAGGTCGTCAGGTAAATCCTCGATAGCACCGTTATTTAGTTTCAAGTAAATATCTTGAATGTTTTCGGCAACTAATTTTTTACCTTCGTCTGAGGCTAAGAATTTCTTATCCAACAAGCGTCCCCACGAACAGTCATCCAATTGAATAATACGTGCGCCTTCGTTGTAAAAAGCTAAGATTGCGTCATGATAAGCTTTTTCAACGTCGCGGTAGAATTCTTCCTTATCGGGATAGATGCGATCCAAAGCCTCTTGGTTTTCGCCACGAGTCAACTCACGATAAAGTTGAGCTGGTGCAGGAATTGTTTGCTTTGGTAAGATGCCGCCGATATCATCTGTGACTGCTTTGAAAAATTTGAAATCTTGGATAAAGGGATGCGTTTCTGGATTAAAACTAATTTTGTCAGTTAAGACTGCTGTGTCATCACGTGAACGTCCATTTGAGAAATCATAACCAAGTCCAATGTTTGTGTGTTTAACTCCCTCAAATCCCCAGAAGAAATCAAGGTGCCAATATGAGCGACGGAATTCACCGTCTGTGGCGTAATCCAAACCAGCTTGTTTTTGTTGTTCGACAAGATTTGTAATAGCCTCATCTTCAACTGCTCTTAGTTGATCATGGTCAATTTTTCCGGCAGCGAAATCTGCTCTAGCTTGTTTTAATTCTGCAGGTCTTAAGAAACTGCCTACGTGTTGGAATCCAATTTTTTGTTTTGTGATAGTCATATATAGTTCCTCCTGTTGTTTAACTTTATTGGGTTGTGGTTCAATCTTTGGTGGTCGGTTGTTAGTTAGTTTATGAGGTGAACTCGGATTTCTTTTAATAGGAATCGCGGGATATTATTTGGCACTTAGCAGTTGAGATGCTAGACAACTTAAGGGATATGAACGTCTTCGACGTTCTTCCTACTGTATTCCTAAGCGGATAATACCGCGGCCACTTAGGCCGTCCCATAAGTTTCGCTAAGTGACGAAGTCACAAAGCGAAACTAAAAAGCCGCCCCTGCTTAGGCCGTAATTTATTACGACTAAACAGGGACGACTCAACGTGGTACCACCCTAATTCATATTTTGCTTACACAAAATACCTCAACGACACTAACATGTCCGGGATGATATCGCATCCTTGCGTACCTTTGGCTTGCACCTTTGGTAAGACTCTGAGCTCATGTTCGAAGTTTTGTTCGTTCCGTCCTTTCACTGTCTAACGGTCGCTAATAACTACTTAAAATTTCTACTCTTCTCTTCAACGTCTAATAAAGTTAAATATTCTTTAATTGATTGGTGATAAATATACGACTGAAAAAAACATTTGTCAACAATGTTTCAAAAAAAAGTTATTCAGCGTCAATATCAACTGGGTATTTTGGTGCTTTTCCTTGTTGCATCTTGAGATTGTCGTTCAATGAATCGAAAATCATGTTGTGAACGGCTGTTGTAGTGTAGAAGGCTGTATGTGGTGTGATGATGACGTTGTCGCGATTGATCAAAGCTTGGAATTGTGGGTCCTTAACGTCTTCGATCTTGTCGAATTTCTTTTGGAAAACATCATTTTCGCTTTCAAGCACGTCTAATCCAGCTCCGCCTAATTTGCCACTATCAAGAGCCGCAATCAAAGCATCGGTATCGACTAGTCCACCACGGGCTGCATTGATAAAGATCGCACCGTCTTTCATTTTGTCGAAAGCTGCTTTGTCGATCATGTGGACGTCTTTTTTAGCTAATGGCGTGTGAATTGTAACGATGTCTGATTGTTCTAATAATTCGTCTAAAGTTTCTACGTAAATTCCCAAGTTTTCTAGGGCAGGGTTAGGTGCAATATCGTAAGCAACTACTTTGGCACCCATTGCCATCATGATTCTGACAACAACTGAACCGATATGGCCGGTACCGATAACACCAACGGTTTTACCATGAATTTCCTCACCGATAGTTGGGAACCATCTGAAGTCAGCGTTGGCAAATTTCTTGTCGAATTCTGGAACTCGTCTGAGCAATCTGATGATCAAGCCAGTTGTATGTTCGGCGATAGCATTTGGTGAATAAACTGGCACATAAGTCAGTGAAAATCCGAAGTCGCGGAGATCTTGGAAGTCAAATCCGTCTAAGCCAACGTTTCTAACCGAGATTTTGCTGATGCCAAAATCATGCAATTTTTTCAAACCTGCACGTGGATATGGTTGGGTTTGAACCATAACTACACCGTCAGCACCTTTAGCTTGATCGGCTGTTTCTTCAGTAAAGATATCGCCTGTGTAGTCGATATCAACATCGGGATGAGCATCGTCCCATTCTTTTAAGTAGCCCTTTTCATCTTCACGAATTCCATATAAATAAATCTTCATGTCAATCCCTCTTTCAAATGGTTTCTGAATCATTAGATTAATTAATGTTTTCTAATAATTTATCTGATTTTAGTTTAACTCACTTTTTTGGAAAAGTAAGCGATATTTCGATTTCATCAAAAATGGACATACTACGCCAATTGGTAGTATGTCCATTTTTTTGAAGGATTGAATTTTGTAATGACTAGTTGGGATTATTTTTCGCTAGCTTCAGCGACTTGTTTTTCAAGTGTTGCAGGATCAAAATCACGTGAGAATTCGGCTAAGTGAACTAAGTTTCTCAAGTAATCATGAGTTGTTGCTTCGTAGTGATACTTTAGTCCAAGTTCGTAGATGTAGCCGTTGATGTAGTCGACTTCAGTGTTACGACCTTTAGACATGTCTTGATACATTGAAGGGTAGTGAAGTGGATTAGTGGTTGTGCTGACGAATTTGACAGTTTGCCATTCTTCTTCACGGGTGTTCAACAATTTGATGTTGGCACGTTCGCAGACGTCAAAAGCTTCGTTGATCAATTGGCGACCAAGTTTTTCAGCGACTGGCGATTGGATAAATTCGCCCATTTGGATTTCGAACATAGTACATAAGGTATTAACAACTGAATTAAAGATAACTTTAGCCATCAATGTTCCTAAAAAGTTAGTTGTCAAAGTAGGATTCAAATTAGCTTTTTGAAATTCATCAACAATTTGATGGGTTGTCTCATCTGGGACTTCAGTCTCGTTTGCCATGTGCATACTGCCGGCACCAGCGGCTCCGATAAAGTCAACATCGCCAGGTCCGTTCAAAACAGTACCGATCAAGGCAGTAGCTCCGATAATTTTCTGTTTGTCGAAATAGTTGTTCAACTTGTCGATATGACCCATTCCGTTCATAGGTGAAACGACATATTGATGGTCTTTGAATGCATGAGCAGTCCGCTTCAAGGCATCTGCCAATTGCATTTGTTTTGTAAAGACGATCCAGACATCAGGATCACCTTTGTATTCTTCAGGGGTATATATGTTGACGGGCACTAAATGCTTATTCTCATGGTCACGTGAAACGTAAACGCCGTTTTGTTCTCGAATCTTGTCGATTTGCGGCTGCCAGATCTCAACAAAGTCGACATCGTAGCCAGCCTCTTGTAATAGAACTCCATATCGCAGGCCCATTGCTCCTGCTCCTAATACTGTATATTTCATAAATACCGCCTCCAAATTTTTGTAACTGCATTATTAGACGATAATTAAAAAATGTCAACCGAAAATAAAGACTATATTCATGAATTTAAATCATTTTAATTTTGGCATTATATAGTATGAATTGGAAAAGCAAGTCGTAAATTCTTTTTTAAAACTTTTTCAAATTGTGGCTATAGTACGGTATAGAGCTTAGTAAATAATAAAAATATTGATTTATTTTTTAAAAAACATTGACAATCGATAATCTGGGTTATACGATAAACGCAACTTAGTTCTAATAATTCTCTAATCTAAGCAAATAATTTTAGGAGGTAACAGCAATGCTCAACTTGAATATTTTGTCAATTATCGTTGTCGTGAT
Source organism: Companilactobacillus sp. (assembly GCF_022484265.1). Classification (NCBI taxonomy): domain Bacteria; kingdom Bacillati; phylum Bacillota; class Bacilli; order Lactobacillales; family Lactobacillaceae; genus Companilactobacillus; species Companilactobacillus sp. The sequence goes on along the minus strand of NZ_JAKVLR010000001.1, from coordinate 1,272,938 downwards.
TATTTTGTGCATCAACTTGGACTTTGTTGAACCCTTCAAAAATCGATGTTTGGTAACTCGAGAAGGTGACTAACGAAGATGGCCAAGTTGATCTATTCAACATGGCCATCTTTTTTTGTTTTTTAGAAATGAGTGAAAATTTTTTAGTGTAAGAGGAGATAATCACATGGCAAAAGCAGATGCATCAAAATTAGATTGGAATAATCTAGGATTTGAATATATGGACTTACCTTATCGTTTCACAGCCCATTGGGAAAACGGAGAATGGCATGACGCCGGACTTACTGAAGACAGCACATTGCATATCAGTGAAGCTTCACCAGTTCTTCACTATGGCCAAGCAGCCTTTGAAGGTATGAAAGCATATCGGACACCTGAAAATCATATTCAATTGTTCAGACCAGACCAAAACGCAGCTAGATTCAAGAGATCCTGTGAAAGACTCTTGATGCCAGTATTCCCAGAAGATAAATTCGTTGAGGCAGCAAAGGAAGTCGTTAAGGCTAACGCAGACTTTGTTCCACCTTATGGAAACGGAGCAACTCTCTATCTAAGACCATTGATTATCGGTACTGGTGGTGTCATCGGAGTACACCAAGCACCAGAATACATCTTCACAATTTTCGCAATGCCTGTAGGTAACTACTTCAAGGGTGGATTAACACCAGTCAACTTTACAACTTCACAATATGACCGTGCTGCTCACAAAGGTACTGGTCAAGCTAAAGTTGGTGGTAACTACGCAGCTAGTTTACTTCCTGCAGAAAACGCTCATGAAAATGGCTTCGCCGACTGTGTTTACTTAGACCCAGTTGAACATAGATACATTGAAGAAGTTGGATCAGCTAACTTCTTTGGTATCACTAAAGATGGCGTCTTTAAGACACCTAAGTCACCTTCAATTTTACCTAGTGTCACAAAATACTCATTACTATGGCTTGCTAAGAACCGCTTGGGCATGGGTGCTTCAGAAGAGAAGATCGATGTTAACGACCTTGATCAATTCGCTGAAGCTGGTGCCTGTGGTACTGCAGCTGTAATCTCGCCACTTGGTGGTTTGGAACATAATGGTAAGCTTCATGTCTTCTACAGTGAAACTGAAGTTGGACCTGTAACTAAGAAACTATACGACACATTGACAGGTATCCAATTCGGTACTGTTGAAGCACCAGAAGGCTGGGTACAACAAGTAGAATAATTCTACTAATAATAAGTAGCCGTTATTACTACGAATAATGAACGACTAAAAACACAAAGGAGAACAGGACTATGAGAAAATTCGGAATAATCGGGGTAGGTCACGTTGGCGTGACCGTAGCATATACATTGGTAACTAAAGGAATTGCTGATGAGTTGGTCTTGATCGATGCCGACGAAGGCAAGGCCGTTGCTGAACAACTCGACTTGGAAGATTGCCAAGCTAGATTGGACACTTCGACTACTATTAAAATTCAAGATTATTCTGAATTAAGAGATGCTGATATTTTATTTGTAACTTCTGGAAATATCCACGCACTAGATAATAACTCAGGTAATCGATGGGCAGAATTTGAATATACAAGAGAGATCGTTAAAGACATCGCTCCTAAAATTGCTGAATCAGGATTTAACGGAGTCTTGATTGATACTATGAATCCTTGCGACGCAATCGCCCATTATCTTCAAAGAACAGCTGGATTCACACGGGAACAATGCTTAGCTACAGGAACGTTCTTGGATACAGCTAGAATGCAACGGATCGTCGCAGAAAATTTTGATACTAATTATAAAAATGTGAATGGCTATGTTTTAGGCGAACATGGTGAATCACAGTTTGTTGCTTGGTCGACTGTAACGATCAATAACCATCCTATCGAAGAATATGCCGAAGAAAACGGCAAAGACCTAGACTTCGATGATCTTGAAGAACAAATCAGACGTGGTGGTTGGGCTATCCACTCAGGTAAAGGATATACCAGCTTTGGAATTGCAACTTGCGCAGTCAAATTGGCGCAATCAGTTATCTCTGATTCTCAACTTGAGTGTCCTGTTTCTTCCTATAATGAAAAATATGATACTTATCTTGGACAACCAGCAGTTGTTGGTCGAAATGGCATCGAGTACGTTAATGATTTGAAGTTAACGGATGAAGAAGAGGCTAAACTAGAGAACTCTGCAAATACAATCAAAGAGAAGTTTGCAACTATGGAAGAATAGTTTTTGACAACGATAACTGAGCTTTGATACAAGGCCCAATTTATCAACTAGATTGTTGAACTTACTTTGGGCCTTGTATCGATCCACCCTAGAATCGTTGCGATTCGTCCCGCCAAGACGAATCAGCAAACTGCTCAACACTAAAAAATCCCGGGAATAAAATTCTCGGGATTTTTTTTAGACTCTTTTAATTTTTCCAACTGCGATCGGTAGGGTAGTGTGAGCATCGTAATCGCCAACGGCACCGCCGACTGAAACTGGAAGTTCCAGACTATCAGGAACGCCGTGGATATAGATTACTCGTTTATCGAGATTCAATTCTGTATCGCCAAATGCTTCTTTAAATTTTTTCTCCAAAATATCTAACGGAACGACTCGCTCATAATCGAAATGTCCCTTGTCATCTGATACAGGATATTCGTCATTGGGGATGTTCATTTCTTCTGGTTGGTCGTTAAATGGGACCATGGTAGTTCCGGATACTGGCTCTGTTTCTGGAAGATCAACGAATCCATCGCCATTTGCGTCTTGTGCTGCCGTGGCGATTTGAGCATCTTTACCATCTGGGAAGCCGTGAAAATGCTCCCAATGCTGGGTATTTTCTGGAGTATCATCCATGCTGATCTTGATATCTAAATTATTGCCATTCACGGAAAAGGTAGCCTTGCCATGTGGATTTTTACCAATTTTCTCACCATTGATGGCGACGATATCTGCTTCATATTTTTCTACCATAACTAAAACCTCCGATACTTTTTGATGTATACATTTTAACAACGCATCAGTTATCTATTTGACTCATGCATGACCAGTTTATAACTAAATATAAAAAAATACACCAAATTAGATTGGTGTATTTTTGATGGAATTATTTTTTTGAAAAGACTAACGTGTCAGGAATTTTACCTTCAATTAGATCTTTATTGGAATTAAATGATACTTCGATCATATTGCGGATAGCCGTTTCAGTATAAAAAGCATTGTGCGGCGTCAAAATAACATTTAAACGTTCAGCAATATTTTTAATGGTAGGGTCGGGCAAGTTATCGATGCTGCCCCATTTTTTACCAAAAACATTGTTTTCGTGATCCAAAACATCTAATCCTGCACCAGCAATCTTGTGGCTATCTAAACCTTTGATCAGTGCCTCATTGCTGATCAATTCACCACGGGCACAATTGATAATGTAGACGCCGTCTTTCATTTTTGAAATGGCATCGTCATTGATCATGTAAGCATTGTCAGATGTTAACGGAACATGGAGCGTAATGACGTCAGCTTGTTGGTAAAGCTCGTCTAATGTATCGACGTACAATCCTTGCTTTTCGATATCTTCATTATGATAGACATCGTAAGCAATGACTTTGGCACCGAATCCTTGCAGCATTTGGATGGCAACACGACCAATATGACCAGTTCCAATAACGCCGACAGTTTGTTCACGATATTCTTTACCGATAGTAGGAGCCCAAGTAAAGTCCCCATTATCGAATTTTTGATCAACTTCTGGGATTCGTCTTAATAAACGACCAATCATCAGCACAGCGTGTTCGGCAATAGCGTTAGGCGAGTATACGGGAACATTTGATAGTTTCATGTCGAATTCCTTGAGGTCGTCAAAGTTGAAATTATCATAACCGACATTTCGGATCGAAATGTTCTTGATACCTTGGTCATTCAAAATCTTCAACGATTCTCTTTCGTAAGGTGTAGTCTGCAAAGTGACTACGCCACTGGCACCATCAGCTAATTTAGCAGTTTCTGGCGTCAATGTTTGGTCAGTATAACCGACCTCAACTTCAGGATTCGCTTTTTGCCAATTTTCCAATGATGGTTTTTCATCTTCTCGAATTCCGTAAGCAAATATTTTCATAAAAAGTGATTAATCTCCTTTTGTTACTGAGAATCTGCATCAAATCGATTTAAAACATAAATTGCTACTACAACAATAATAGCACCAGCGACTTCGGCAAAGTTAACTTGTAGCGATAAGAATAGAACACTTAACACTAGGGTAGTAAAAGGCTGGACCGCATCAGTGATACTGATAGTTGCGGCAGTGGTGTATTTAGTACTGAATACCATAAGTAAGAAGGCAATAACGTTACTCAATAAGATAACGCCAATAACGCCCAGCAATCCTTTTGTTGAAAGGTGCGGTGCGTTGACCCACATTGGATGGAAAAAGTTTGAGAAAATACCTGCAAAAAGCATTCCCCAACCAGTTACCAAAAGTCCGTTGTGCTTAGCGATCAATTGTTGTGGGATAACGATATATAAAGCAGCGGTGATACCACTACCAATTCCCCAAAGTACTGATGAAAAAGGAATGGCGAGTTTTGAGAAGTCACCACGTGTGATCAGCAATACAACACCAAGTAAAGCGAGGGCAAAAGAAATCACGTCGACACGTAATACTTTTTTATGGAAAAAGATTATCGATCCTAACATGATAAACAATGGCGATAAGTATTGAAGGATTGTTGCAGTTGATGCATTTCCTTGTTGAATAGCATAAAAGAACGTGTACATATTTAAAAACAATCCAAAAATTGAAAACGCAATCAAAGTCAGCGTTTCTTTCCAAGATTTAAAAATCGAAAAGAATTCATTTTTGGGTAAAACAATTAAAGCAATTGCTAACAGGATAACTCCGGCGACAGTTGTTCTAACGCCAACGAACCACATTGCAGGAATGTTCATGTCTTTAGCGACAATTTGTTGAACAGCTCCAGAAATACCCCAAGTAATTGAAGCAATTAGTGCCAGAAAGAAACCTTTTTTTAGTCTTTTTCTGATCTCTTTAGTACTTTCTTCCATAAAAACCCCTCCGTAACCAAAAACTATTACGCCTATTATACCGTTAGGAGTCTTAATTTGGGAATGTTTTTATCTGGATAACAAAAAATTGGCATAGCATTTATTTAATAAATGACATGACGTTTGCCACATTGTGAAAAAAGTTCTATCCCATTATAACAATATATTATAAATATTTACTTAATCATAACCGTTGACACGGCAATGTTATAACTATTTTTGTAAGAATATCTTACGAAAAGTGATTGTGAAATTTATAAAATCTTGCTATACTGTGATTGCATTAAGAAAGCGATTTCAATTTTAAGGAGGCGCCATTATGAAAATTGGTATACCCAAAGAAATTAAAAATCACGAAGAACGTGTTGGTATTACACCGGCCGGAGTTGCAAATTTGGTTCGGGCTGGGCATGAGGTCGTAGTTGAGACCAATGCCGGTGTTGGATCAGGATACACAGATCCACAATATAAAGAAATGGGAGCAGAGATGGGTTCAGCAGAGGATGCTTGGAACTGCAATATGGTTATCAAAGTTAAAGAACCTCTGGAAGCTGAGTACAAATATTTTAGAAATGATTTGATTATTTATACATATCTTCACTTAGCTGCTGACAAGAAACTCACCGAAGCTCTACTCAAGAGTGGAACCACCGGAATTGGTTATGAAACGATGGTTGGACCAAGAGGTGGATTGCCACTATTAGTTCCAATGAGTGAAATTGCCGGACGTATGTCAGTCCAAGTAGGGGCACATTTCCTCGAACAAGTAAATGGTGGTAAAGGATTGTTACTTTCAGGTGTTCCCGGTGTTAGACGTGGTGAAGTAACCATCATCGGCGCCGGAACAGTAGGATTCAACGCAGCTAAGATTGCAGTTGGATTAGGTGCAAACGTAACAATTCTTGATATCAACGCAGCAAGATTGGCAGAAGTAGAAAATATTTTTGATGGAAAAGTTCAAACATTGATCTCAAATCCTCATAATATTGCCATGTGCGTTAAGAAATCTGATTTAGTAGTCGGGGCTGTATTAATTCCAGGTGCAGTTGCTCCAAAACTAGTTACAACTGAAATGATCGAAAGTATGGAACCTGGTTCTGTAGTGGTTGATATTCCAATTGACCAAGGTGGTATTTTCGAAACTAGCGTTAAAGCTACAACTCATAGTGATCCAGTATTCGTATCACATGATGTCTTGCATTATACAGTTGCTAATATACCTGGTGCAGTTCCAAAGACTGCTACTGAAGCACTTTCCAGTGCAACAATTCCTTATGCAGTAGAAATTGCTAACAAGGGATTAAACGAAGCCGCAAAGAACAATACTATCTTGACAGGTATCAATACTTGGGATGGTAAATTAACTGAAAAGGCCGTAGCAGATAGTTTGGAATTACCATACGCACCATTTGCTGCTGACCTTCAGACCAGTTAATGTAACAAACAATGGATAATAACAAAATTGACATAAAGATCCTTTTGGATAATGCCAAAAAAGGTGATCGTAAGAAAACCTTAGGTCTGTTTGATCTTTCGATTCTGGGGATCGGAGCAATCATCGGTACTGGTATTTTAGTATTGACTGGTATCGTGGCTGCAACCGATGCGGGACCTGGAGTTGTCTATTCATTCTTGATCGCGGCATTAGCCAGTGGACTGATCGGTCTGTGCTATGCGGAGCTAACTACTAGTATCCCCAATTCTGGTAGTGCTTATGTATACGCGTGGGCCTCGATCGGAAAACGTGTAGGATTCTTTGCCGGTTGGACATTGTTAGGTGTGTATATTACTACTACCGCAACTGTAGCGAATGGATGGTCTGGATATGTCCATTCATTCTTCGCCGAATTTGGCGTAGAAATTCCCAAAGCTTTAATTATGTCTCCATTTAATGGCGGGATCATCAATCTACCTGCTGTCATCATGATTTTTCTTGTAACATTTGTTTTATCGAAAGGTACTAGCGAAAGTAAAGTTTTAAATAATATCTTAGTTCTAGTTAAGATTGCAATCATTGTCTTGTTTGTAGTCGTAGGATTTTCAGATATTAATAAAAGTAACTGGACACCATTCTTACCATACGGTGTATCTGGCGTCTTCGCCGGAGCCTCAACAGTGTTCTTTGCCTTCTTAGGCTTTGATGCATTAGCCACTTCTGCTGAGGAAACTAAAAACGTGCAAAAGACTCTCCCTAAAGCTATCCTCATCTCCCTGATTGTAGCTACCCTAATGTACGTTGTTGTAAGTTTGGTAATGACAGGTGTCGTAAAGTTTGATCGTTTAAACGTTCCGGAAGCTATGTCATTCGTTCTTCTAGAAAAAGGTCATAATGTAGCAGCACAAATAATTGCTGCCGGTGCGATCCTTGGTATCATCGCTGTTGTGCTCGCGTTTATCTACGCTTCAGCCAACATCATGATGTCTATGAGTCGTGGTGGATTCCTTCCTAAGAAATTTGCTACATTAAATAAGAAGTCAGGTAGTCCTAATAACGCTTTATGGCTAATTGGATTCATTGCCGCAATTTGTGCAGGATTGTTGGATATTAAGAATTTAGCCGTGTTCGCTAACGTTGGCTCGCTATGTGTGTTCTTCTTGATTTCTCTGATGGTTATCTTGTTACGCCGTCAGCACCCAGATCTAGAACGTCCTTTCAAAGTTCCATTTGGATACGTTATTCCAATCGCATCAATGATCGTTTGTATCTTGCTACTAGCCAATCTCCCCCTAAATGCTTGGCTCAACTATGCAGGCTGGTTATTGATCGGATTGCTAATGTATGCTTTCTATTCGGTAAAACATATCGATGCAGAAAATTCGATGAAAGTAGATGTAGATTAGTTAAAAGAAACAAAAAATCACTTCATAATGAAGTGATTTTTTTGCGTATTATAGGTTTGCATCCATATCAAAAGTTAATTTCGAAAGACGAATTCCTTTAGTGTAAAGGTCGGCAAACATTTGATGTGCTTTTTGAGCCATTTGGTCAACGATTTGGTTGTTTCTCTTGGTTAAAAAGGCGGATAGGTCGTTGCCTGAGTGATCCTTAGCTAACTTATCAGTTTCAGCAATGGCTGTTCTTAATTCTTGGCGACATTCAGTTAAGTAGTCGATATCGTCTTGAATGAATTCTGTGTAATGCGATTCAACTAGCATTGATAAAGCATTGTACATCCAATAGGCATTTTTGAATTCAAACTTAGGAGCAACGTCACTATATGATTCTGGAGTTTCGTCCATATTAGTGTAGAAAGGAATGTATGGGGTAAAGGTTGGAAAACCGACACAGAGCCACATAATTGCAGAAAATTCTTCAGGAACGTCGTTTCTGATCTGCAAAACATGCGAGTTTTGAGTTCTGTTCAAACCGATTGGGCGATAGCGATGCTTATCGTCTTCAGAAGCATAAGGACTGTATGGATCGAATGGGGTTTCATTATAATGTGAACCCAAGACATATTCGATATCATCGACATTGATCTTGTGATCAGTCTTCATGATGAATGGTAGATCGCCATCTTCTGGGTCTTCTTCAATCTCTGGATTGAAGTACTTGTGACCGAACCAAACACGTGAAGTATTGTAGTGACGGTCTTTAAGGTTAGTCGTACCAAAGATATGTCTGAAATCGAATCCAGTTTTATCAGTATTTAAATGATGTTCTTCAACAAATTCTTGAATTCCATCTGACCACATAAATTGTGATGGGTCATTGAAATCAACTTGTTGGATCGAAACACGATTAGCAGCAACAGCATAACAGTCATCAGGGATGCGTTGAGCGACCCAGTGATGTCCAGTAACGATTTCCATATACCAAATATCGTCTTTGTCACTGAATAGTAGTGAGTTTCCAGCAGGTGATCCAAATTGTTTGATCAAATCAGCAGTTCTTAAAACGGCTGACTTAGCTGAGTCAACAAATGGCAAGACCATTCTGACGATAACGTCTTCGTCCATACCATCTTTAACTAGTGGATCAAATGCTAAAGCACGTTCGTTACCATAAGTACTTTCAGTTGCTGACATGGCAACGTTAGCACCGTTGATACCACTCTCATCGTAATAGCCCAGAGTTTTGTAATCAACGTTTGGAACGGCTGGCCATTTGTAATTATCAGCTGGTAGTTCAGCCTCAAATTTATTCAAGTAAGATTTAACTTTTCTTCCTGATTCGCCTTCGACAGCAGGATGCATGACAAATTTTTGAGGATTGATTGGATCAAAAGTATCGTCATTTCTTGCGATCATTGTAGAACCATCGATGCTGGCATTTTTACCAACAAGAACGGAGGTACAGGCATCCTCTAAATGATTTTTTTTCATTTTTGTGGAACCCTCCTAAGTGTAATTAGCTTTATTTTAGCATAGGTATAATCAAATTTATTTAATGGCACTGTCATATCGGTCAAAAAAGATGATATAATTTTTCAAATAAGTAGGGGGTAGATATGGACTTAAAAATGGATAAACAAGCGGACGGATTTTTTAAAAATCTGATCCTCGGCCTACAACATTTGTTGGCCATGTATTCAGGAGATATTTTAGTGCCAATTTTGATTGGTACAGCACTAGGTTTTTCAGCTACACAAATGACTTATTTGATTTCTGTCGACATTTTTATGTGTGGAGTGGCAACGTTATTACAAATTAAACGCACTCCTCTAACAGGTATCGGTTTACCGGTGGTACTTGGTTCAGCGGTCGAATATGTTACACCATTGCAAAATGTTGGGCACCACTTTGGGATTGCCTACATGTATGGTGCGATTATTGCCGCCGGTGTCTTTATACTACTGATATCCAAATTGTTCGCAAATCTACAGAAATTCTTCCCACCAGTGGTTACTGGATCTTTGATCACTTTGATTGGTTTTACTTTAATTCCAGTAGCTTTTCAAAACATTGGTGGTGGGGATGCCACAGCCAAAAACTTTGGTAGTCCTCAAGACTTGATCCTTGGTTTTGTCACAGCATTGATCATTATTGCCTTTACGATCTGGGGTCGTGGTTTTATTCAACAGATCGCTATCTTGATCGGTATTGTTGCTGGATACATCATTGCTGTATTTATGGGTAAGATTGGTTTTGAGAGCGTTAGTTCAGCACACTGGTTCCAAGTGCCAATGCCATTTTACTTTGCAACGCCTAAGTTCGAGTGGTCATCAATTGTAATTATGCTGTTGGCTGCTTTAACTTGTATGATCGAATCGACTGGGGTTTATTATGCTCTAGCCGAAGTAACAAAACGTGATTTGAGTAAAAATGATATGCAACGTGGATACGCTTCAGAAGGTATCGCTGCTATCTTAGGCGGGATTTTCAATACATTTCCATACTCGACTTTTTCACAAAATGTTGCGATCGTGCAATTATCAGGTATCAAAAAGAATAAACCAGTTTATTTTTCTGCATTCTTATTGATTTTACTAGGATTGATCCCCAAGGTCGGAGCAGTTGCGACCCTAATTCCTAACTCAGTGTTAGGCGGGGCTATGTTAGTAATGTTTGGAATGGTTGGTGCTCAAGGTATCAAGATGCTATCTCAAGTTAAAATGACTAATAGCAACTTGTTGATCATGGCAATCGCAATTGGTTTAGGAATTGGTGTAACAGTTCAACCAACGTTACTTCACTTCTTGCCTTCAACATTGCAAACAATCTTAAATAATGGATTAGTTGTCGGAAGTTTTTCAGCTATTATTTTGAATATGATTCTAAATCCAAAGAGTTTAAGATCAAATAATTAATTTTTCTGGGACACGATTTCAAAATCGCGTCCTTTTTTTATTGCATGCATGAATGCTGATATATCGGTGTTTGTTGCAAAAATTTTATGGAAAAAATTATAAAGGCACATGAAAATAAATGTTATGTTCCTAACAAGTCTAATTGCTATCTTAACTGTTTCAAACGTGTTAGTTTAGATAGTGATATTGATAGAAAGTCTCATATAGGAGGTAGTAATTTAGGAGGATTTTTTTTGAGAAAACTATTGCCTTGGTTAATTGCGACAATAGCTACATTTTTGTTGGTAGTATGTAGTACAACTTCAGTCAGTCAGGCTAAAGATATTACTTCATCTACTTCGGGGGTTAGCGTTAGTAGCGCTGTCATTAAGGATTCAAATGGCAGAGTTATTGGTCCAAACGATGAACTACCCATGAACGAAAGATATTCTGTGAACTATCATTATAAAGTATCTAGATGGGCAGCAGTTAGTGCTGGAGATACCATCACTTTCGAGATTCCAAGTAATGTTTATGTTCATGAGGATAAAGATTTTCCTTTGATCAACGCAAAGGGAATCGTTACTGGTAACGTTGTTGTGAAAAAGGGTGCTCATACGGGGGTTTATACCGTTAATGAGAATTTCCCTAACACTGACCGTACCGGAAATATTGGCGTGTACGTAATCGGAACTGTACCAGAAACTCCTGGCGAATTATCACCAATTGCTATGAGTAAAGAAGGTACATGGGTTGACCCAAGCAACCCAACTGCCATCAATTGGACGGTTACTATGCTCGGGAAGGGTAATTCATTAGTAAATCCGGTTATTACGGATACAATGAGTGCAAACCAAAGCTATGTCGAAGGCACAGCTAAATTGGTTGATTTTCGAGGAAATGCTATTCCGGTTAATGTTTCTCAATCTGGACAAACATTAACTTTCAAAGCAGAGGGCGCATTTGTTGGAGATTTATTCTTGACTTATCAAACTAAGCCAAATGATCCAACAGCTGCCGGAACTTTTGACAATACTGTTGTCTATTCAGATGATGAGGGAAATACTGGTTCAGCTGAAGGCACGATTTCGCGTGAAGAAATCAAGCCAACACCAGCACCGGCTCCAGACCCAGATCCGGAACCAGCACCAAATCCAGCTCCGGCACCGGCTCCAGGACCAACACCGGCACCAAACCCAAATCCAGCTCCAAACCCAGAACCAACAGAACCAATTGAACCACCGGTAATTACTCCAGCTCCTGGTCCAGGAACAACCGAACCAGGTGTTCCAGCACCACCAACAGAGCCAGGAAAGCCAAATCCAGCACCTGCTCCAGATCCTGAACCAACAGATCCAATTTTGCCACCAGATATCATACTTGTACCAGGACCAACTGATCCAGGTACAACAGAACCAGGAAAACCTGATCCAGCACCTGCACCAGGACCAACCGATCCAGGTACAACAGAACCAGGGAAACCTGATCCAACGCCTGCACCAGGAGAACCAGATCCAGGTGTAACTGATCCTGAAAATCCTGCTCCAATTGAACCAGGGAATCCTGATCCTGAGAATCCAGGTACACAAGAACCTGATACAGAAAATCCAGATGGTGGAAATTCTGGAGATTCAAATTCAGGCGATTCAAATTCCGGAGATTCAAAACCAGGATCTTCAGATGGTAATTCAAATTCTGGAAATTCAAAACCAGACGTAACTGATAATGGTCAATCTGGTTCAACTAATAATAACGATTCAGAATCAGACGATCCATTCACTGGAAATGGCTCAAGCAATAATACTTCTCATTCAAGTAATGGAAGTACTGTTGATTACGGTGAAGAATCAATTATGGATGATGTAAATGGACTTCCTCAATCTGTTACTACTAATGGATCAAGACCTGTTAATTCATTAAACTCACTTCCACAGACAGGCGAAGCTAAAAATAATGTCTATCTTTTAAGTGGAATTATGTTAATGGTTTTTGGTATTGGAATGGTGACATTACGTCGTCGTAAAAATATTTAATAGATTTATCTAGATTTAAAAAGTGAATGGCGATTTTTATCGCGGTTCATTTTTTTTGCCATGATTAAATTTGGAAATAAATTAGGATTAGTTGAATGATTGAATTTGATAAAATAATGTGTTTTAAGGTAAAAGTTAGTTATGAAACTAACAAGCTATCTATTATCACTTTCAATATCACGGTGTTACATTGTAGTTGGATATAGACATGGTAGGTTATATAGGGGTTGTCGAAAGGGACTTTATATGAAGAAAATTTTGCTTTCGCTTTTTGCAACCTTAGCAGCATTTTTGTTCTTTTTTGTCGGCTCAACGTCTAACGCTTCGGCAGCTAATATAACTCCGTATGTATCTGGAGTTAGCCTAAGCGATGCTGTTATCAAAGACGAAAATGGCACGGTTGTGCCCCATACTGCAGTTTTACCGCAGAATGAGGAATTTACTGTGAATTACAAATGGAGTATCGCTAGAGGTGTAAAAACTCAGTCAGGTGATACTTTTAATTTTCAAATTCCGGATAATGTCAAAATTGTGGCTGATAAGGAATTCCCTCTTACATTAAGTAATGGTGTAAGAGGCGGTACAACAACAGTTCCAGCTGGATCCCATGTAGGAACGGTTACTGTTAATAAGAACTTTCAAAAATACACTAACCGGAATGGATTCATCAGAATTGTTGTATACGGTACTGAAGCACCACCTACAGAATTAGCACCGATCGTAATGAGTAAGACTGGTGCATGGGTTGACCAAAATGATCCAACCACGATCAATTGGGCAATTGACGTAATTTCAAATGGTAATTCATTATTGAATCCTGTCTTTACGGATACAATGAGCGATAACCACAATTACGTTGAAGGAAGTGCTAGATTGATGGATTCAACGGGTAATGAAATTCCAGTAAACGTTTCTTTGAATGGTCAAACTTTGACCTTTAAAGCTGACGGTACGTTTGTTGGAGATCTAACGTTGACCTATCAATCTAAACCATCAGATCCGACTGCTGCTGGGACATTTGAAAACCTAGCAAGTTACTCTGATGATAGTGGTAATAGTGGTTCTGCGGAGGCATCAGTTTCACGTCCAGAAATTGATACCGGAACTACGGAGCCTGAACCAGAGCCAAATCCAACGCCTCCGGTTGTAACTCCGCCAGCTCCAGAACCTGAACCAAATCCAGAACCAACGGAACCAATTGAACCACCAACAATTACTCCCGCACCAAGTCCTGAACCAGGTCCAGGAACAACGGAGCCAAGTACTCCAGAACCTGAACCAAATCCAGAACCAACGGAGCCAATTGAACCACCAACAATCACTCCCGCACCAAGTCCTGAACCAGGTCCAGGTACGACCGAGCCAAGTACTCCAGAACCTGAACCAAATCCAGGTCCAACTGAACCAACAGAACCAATTGAACCACCAGTAATTACTCCAGCTCCAGGTCCAGGAACAACGGAGCCAACCGAACCTGGGAATCCAGATACTGATGGCTCAGGTACTGAAGAGCCAGGAACTGGTTCCCCAGATACTGAGAATCCTGGTACTGAAGAACCTGGTACAGAGGAACCGGGAACTGGCAACCCAGATACTGATGAAAATGACGAGGAATCTGATGCATCAGGATCAGGTACTGGCAATCCAAGTACCGACAATTCCAATAATGAAGGATCAGGTTCTACTCAACCTGGTACCGATGAAAATGGAACAACTGACTCTAACAGTTCCAATTCATCAAATCCTGCAACTTCAGGATCAACAAATGATCAACAAGTATTACCAAATGTAACTGGAAATACTTCAAATGGAACAACTGGAACTTCCACAATTAGTCCAATGAATAATGGTGGTCTTCCAATTGCTGCATCATCAAATAAATTCCCACAAACAGGCAATAGCAACAATAAGACTGCTTTAGTAGTCGGAGTTTTGATGTTGATCATGGCTGTTCTTGGATTAGCTGTATTCAGTCGTCGTAGAACAAACTAGTGTTACAAGGTAAATAAATTTAAGCAATAAAATAAGGAATCGTGAGAAATCACGATTCCTTATTTTGGTTCTATTAACAATTTAATGGATAAATTCTTTATCGTCATCCCAGCTAGCAACGCTATCAGTATATCCTTCTGGATTTCCTGACCACTTGAAGCCGCCGTACCAAAGACTCCGATCATCGTTATCAAGTCCGTTGATAAGTTTGACGTCATCTTCGCTTAATTCGAAATCATAAATATCAGAGTTTTGAACGATTCTGTCTTCATGGACTGACTTAGGGATGGTGATCACGCCACGTTGTAAGTCCCAACGAAGAATGATCTGAGCTACGCTCTTATCATATTTATCGGCGATTGATTCTAAGACCTTGTTTTGAAGAACACGTCCACCGCCAAGTGGAGACCAGGCTTCAAGATGAATGTTATGTCTATCGCAGAATTGTTTGATATCGCCTTCTTGACAAACTGGATTGAATTCCATTTGGTTGACAGCAGGTTTGATCGAAGCCATCTTCAAAATATCCTTTAATCTTGAGATATTGAAGTTTGAAACACCGATTGCCCGAGCCTTACCTTCGCGATAAATGGTTTCAAGAGCCCTCCAAGTATCCATATATTTTCCATCTACTGGCCAGTGGATCAATAGAAGATCGACATAATCAGTTTGTAAACGATTCAGTTGACCTTCAAAGTTATCCAAAGTTGATTGATAGCCTTGATCACCGTTAAAAATCTTTGTTGTTAAAAATACATCTTTACGTCTTAAATTATTATCAGCTAATGCTTTGGCTAATCCTTCGCCAACACCAGCCTCGTTACCATATTGTTTAGCAGTATCAATGGCACGATAGCCATGCTTGATCGCCCATTGTACAGATTGTGCAGCTCCAGCGTTATTGATTTGCCAGACACCCATTCCGAGTTGTGGCATTTTAACGCCGTTGTTTAGTGTGATCGTTGAATTCATTGTTAAACTCATTCTAACACCTCCACAAGGCCATTATAGGATAAAAAATATTGTGATACCAAAAATTGAACTGCCAATGGTATAGATATAAGTGGTACAATAATTAAAGCGTTTACATTGTTTTTTTAAAGAGAGGTCTAGGTTAAAACATGAAGAAAAATTTCACAAATGATAACGAAATCAAATCTGAAATTATCAATCTTTCAGCTATTCTTGATCTTCCCAAGGGAACTGAAGCTTTTGTCAGTGACATTCATGGTGAGTACGATGAGTTTGCTCACATCTTAAGAAATGGTTCCGGAAATACGCGTCAAAAAATTTCTGAATTATTTACAGGTCGCTTAACCGAGGACCGTCAGAAAAAATTTGCTTTCCTGATTTATTATCCTTCCGAAATTTTAGGTCAGATCAAGAAGGAGTTTACTAAGGACGTCGATTTGGAACAATGGTACTTTGATGTCTTTAATGAATTGATCGATATGTTGCGTTATACGTCGATCAAGTACACGCGTTCAAAGGTCAGAAAGGCAATCAAGAACGACTTTGTTTACATTACTGAAGAATTGCTCTATGCAGACCAGTCAGACTTAACTAAACGTAGCTATTACCGCGAAGTAATGGAAGATATTATCAAGCTTGGCATGGCAGATTCATTCATCATTTCAACTTGTCATACTATTCAGCACTTGGTCGTTGACCACTTGCATATTATTGGGGATGTTTATGATCGTGGACCTCGTCCAGATTTGATCATGGACCACTTGATGAATCGTTGGGGCAGTTTAGATTTTCAATGGGGCAACCACGATATCCTTTGGATCGGCAGTCTTTGCGGGTCAAAACTTTGCATGGCCAACTTGATCAGAATCAGTGCTCGTTACAATAATTTGAAATTATTGACGGATACTTATGACATTGATCTAAGTGACCTCAAGGAATTTGCTGAAGAAAACTATACGCCGCTCCCAGTCTTCAATCCCCGTTCTGATACCGGCGACGAGATCGATAGCTCAGATTCTATATATGACAACACAGTTCAACAAGCAATGGCAATTATGCAGTTTAAACTCGAAGGGCAAGCTATCAAACGACGTCCTGATTTTGATATGGAAAATCGAATGCTATTGCATCGGCTTTCACCAGACCGAAAGAGCATTGATATCAATGGAAAAATTTATCCGATCACTAACGGCTGTTTCCAATTGGTCGATCCCGATGATCCTTATCATCTGACTAAAAAAGAACAGAACATTATTGACGACTTGATCCGTCAATTCATTGATTCGCCAAAACTTCGTTATCATATGTCATTTATGATGAGCAATGGTTCGATGTATCTTAAATACAATGGCAATTTGCTGTTGCACGGCTGCGTCCCAGTCAATGATGACGGAACAATGCAAAAATGGACTGTCGAAGGAAAAGACTACTCTGGTAAATCTCTATTCGACTTTTTCGAAAAGACCTTGAAGGATGGTTTCCAAAATCCGAGTGTGGATGATGGCCTTGAAACGGATGTTATTTGGTATTTGTGGACTGGAAAGATGTCGCCACTATTTGGTAAGGAATCGATGACGACATTTGAACGTTACTATATTGAAGACAAAGAACTTCACGTTGAGCATAAAAACGCCTATTATTCATTGAGAAAAGAAGAGTGGTTCGCTGATGAATTACTCAAAGAGTTTGGACTAGATCCAGATGAAGGCCATATCATTAACGGTCATACACCAGTCAAACGTGGACACACGCCAATTATGGCCAACAGAAAGATTTTCGTTATCGATGGTGGAATGTCCAAGCCATACCATAAGACCACTGGTATCGGCGGATATACCTTGCTATCGAACTCCTATGGCTTCCAACTAGTCACGCATGAACCATTTACAACACGGGCTAAAGCAATTGCAGATATGACCGATGTTGTATCGACAAAACGTGTTATCGAACAGTCTGCGAAGAGAAAAACTGTTGGAGATACTGATGTTGGCGACAAATTAAGAAAACAAATTGTTGAATTACAAGCTCGTTTAAATAAATAGATTGATCCATTAAAACGTCCAGTTGAAAAAATTGGACGTTTTTTAATAAAAATTTTTGTGATACTATTTTAATATCATTAAAAAAGGTCTAATATAGAGTTAGTGAACTATACAGGAAAGGGGTCAAAGTTATGAATAATCAAACGCATCTGCACGACGACGACAAAGTTTCTAAACTAGTCAACGATATTTCAGAAGGTATCAATGATGCGGGAACAACTTTCCCCAGCGAAAGTGATCCTGTTCAAGAAAGCAACGTTAAACAAGGAATTCGATATATTTTATGGGGACTAATTTCGGTAGTCGTTAATATTGGAACTTTTTATTTACTGTTTCAGATTTTTAGATTAAATTACCAATTTGCCAACATTGTTGCTTGGGTATTAAGTGTTCAAGTAGGATTCTGGGTCGATCGTGAGATTGTCTTCAGACACAAATCCGATACGGCAATCAAAGAAATGACAGCTTTTTACGGAACGCGTATTTTTACCTATCTGATCGAAGCATTAACGCTTTGGGTCGGTATTTCACTATTGTCTGCCAATGGTAACTTGTCAAAAATCGTTGGTCAGTTCTTAGCAATTGTCGGTAACTATGTATTTTCCAAATTCTTTATTTTCGCCAATCACAATACAGGTAAGAAATCAGAGTAAATTAAAAAGTCATCCGAAAATTTCGGATGACTTTTTGTTTACTCTTCTGAAAGAGCTTCTCTTGGCAAAATTAGATTTAATAAAATACCCATGATCGTGGCAACACCGATTCCAGTAAATTGGAAGGTTCCAATTTCTAGGTAAGCATTACCGATACCGATAACTAAAATAACTGATGCAATCATCAAGTTACGTTTTCGGTTAAAGTCGACTTTGTTATCAACTAAGATTCTTAATCCACTTGAGGCGATAACGCCGAAGAGGATAAAACTGATTCCCCCGATTACAGGTCCAGGGATAGTTTGAATCAAAGCACTCAATTTACCGACAAAACCGAATAATGCTGCAAAGACAGCAGCACCGACAATGACGTAAACACTGAAGATCTTGTTAACGGCCATAACACCAATGTTTTCACCGTATGATGTAATTGGTGGACCACCGACTAAACCGGCAAAAATCGAAGCTGTACCATCACCGGCTAATGTTCTGTGTAAACCAGGATTTTTGAAGAAGTCACGATGAGTTAATTCATCTAGGACCATGATGTGACCTAAATGTTCAGCCATTGTAACAAAGGCAATTGGCGCAAAACTCAGGATCGCGTCCCAATAGATCTGTTTTGGATGGTAACTAATAAATGGAAATTCGAATGCAGGAAGCTTGAACCAAGGCGTTGAAGCTACCTTTGAAAAATCGACGATTCCTAAAGCAACTGATAGTGCATAGCCACAAATAATACCGAGAAGAATCGCAATATTACTCCAGAATCCTTTAAGATACATATTGAATAATACCGTCAGCAACATGGTTGCCATCGCAATTCCAAAGTACTTTAAGTCGTAATGCTTTCCGTTCATCATTGCATTGTTAGCTGCAGAACCGGCAACTGAAAGTCCAATGACGATAACAATTGGTCCTACAACGATTGGTGGCAGTGCTCGATCGATCCAGTCAGATCCGGCAATACCAACGATTGCTGCAACGATCAGATAAACGAGACCAACTGCAATAGTACCTTGAGCAACTCCGGCGTATCCGGCGGTTTTCATCAAGGCGATACTTGGCACAATGAATGAGAAACTGGAACTCATGTAAGCTGGGATGCGACCTTTAGTGATCAAAATGTGCAAGATGGTACCAATACCAGAACTGAATAGCGCGATACTAGGATCCAATCCAACTAGCAATGGCACTAACACTGTAGCCCCAAACATTGAGAATAAATGTTGCAGTGAAAGTAGTGGCCAGCTGGCTAGCGGCGGACGTTCATAGAGGTCCAAGACCGCTTCAGGATTTCGATAATTCTTATCATTTGTATCCAATTTATTGCCCCCTAAATTTTTTCAAAAAAATAGTCCTCTATCCCGTGATTGCCGAAATAAAAGACTTAAGTGATCCTTATTAGCCTCGCGGGACTAAGATTAAAGGTTATTCAATTTTCTTAATAGTATAAAATTTGAAAAGGTATGTCAATAAAGCACGGTGATGTTATCGCATTATTAGAAATACGATAGCGATGGGTCAGCATATTGCTTGCCTACCTATAATCAGATTTCATACAATAGGTCTGAACCCCAAGATATAGTCATATACGAATGACTTGGCGGAGTGGCATTAATAATATTCTTACAAAGATTATAAACGTGTTTCGATTTTTTAAAAAATTGCATTTAAAAGGAGTTTTAAATTGGCTGAATTATATGTAGTCCGTCACGGTGAAACGGACACTAACAAAGAAATGAGAATTAACGGTCGTTCGACAAATATGCCCTTAAACGAGAAGGGCATTCAACAAGCCGAGAATCTAGCCAAAGAAATTGATATGTCATCGTTTGATGTTGTATACACTAGTCCGATGACACGAGCCTTGCAGACAGCAGAGATTTTGAACAAGGGCGTTCACGACGAGTTGATCCAAGATGACCGTTTGTACGAAGCTGATTACGGATCATGGGACGGCGTATCAGAGGATGAATTGGAAAAGAAGTATCCACAAACTTTTGATGAAAATGGATTTTTATTGCCTAGCTATATCAATTACGCCGAAAATGCTGAAGACTATGAACACGTCTACCAACGAGTCGAAAGCTTTTTGCAAGATGTGACGAAATTGGGCGATAAGAAAGTTATGGCAGTCTGCCATGGATTTATCAGTCGGGCAATTTTTAAACAAGTTACCGGAATTTCCGATATTTCAAAAGTGGTTCAATCAGCTAATGCGGGGATTTCGAAGTATCAGTTGACTGAAAAAAATCGTTATCTGAGATTTTATGCTCGAAAAAAAATTTAATGAGTAAATGGTTAACGCTGAACCCCGAAATTAACTTATAATGGTATATAACTATTTCATTGAATGTAAGGGTGAGTGTTTAGATGGCAAAGTTAACAAACAAGGTCCCAGAAAAAGATGTTCAAGACGTATTTAATTCAATTGCGGGTAACTATGACAAGTTAAACTCGATCATGAGCTTAGGAACCCATAATAAGTGGCGTATGCAAGCTACCGAGATGATCAAGGGAAATCCACATGATATCTTAGATCTTTGCTGTGGAACGGCTGATTGGAGTTTAGTGCTAGGTACCAAATTTCCACAATCGCATATCATTGGATTGGATTTCAGCAGCGAGATGTTGAAAATTGGACAAAAAAAGGTTAATGAGTCTGGCATTGATAATATTCAACTCAAGCAAGGCGATGCAATGAATTTGGATTATCCTGACAATACATTTGATGTCGTGACGATTGGATTTGGCTTGAGAAATGTTCCGGATGCTAACCAAGTTTTAAGCGAGATTTTCAGAATCTTAAAGCCTAATGGACAATTAGTTTGTTTGGAAGCATTCAAGGTGGATACTCCGGTGGTTAAGTGGGGTTGGAAGCTTTATTTCAATGAGATCATGCCAGCAATGGGTAAGGTTTTTGCTTCCAAGAAGCAAGAGTATCAATATTTGGATGATTCGGTTAACAAGTTTGTCAGTATCAGACAATTGGTTAGAATGTATCGGGATGCAGGATTTATCAATATTCGTGTTCACAATTTTATGATGAAATCGGCAGCGATTCATTATGGAATGAAACCAAATAATTAGTAGTAAGGGCTATGCGAGAGCATAGCCCTTTTTTGTATGCGGGCCGACTCCGGACGAAAATCGCTTTCGGGGATCCGTGACATGCTGGCATCCCTAGTGTTGGTTGGCGTAGCCAACATTTTAAACGGTGGCGCACGCGCTGTGGCGACGTACGCTCCTTCTTAAAGCTTGGCCTCATCCTAAGCAATAAATTGCTAAGGATGATTTCAGCATTTGGTCCCCACGCGATTTTCGTCCTCCGTCTAAACAGAGTTAAGTCAAATTCTCTTTTTATGTTGAATGAAGGTATGCTGGCAGCTTTTCTCTCAATTAAAAATTAGCAATGCAAAATGTATCTGATAACTGTGATTATTATCTTTTTGATGGTTAAATTTTCGGAGCACAAAAAAATAACACTCAGGGGAAGGAGTGTTATTTTTTTAAGTTAGGGATTATTTAGTTGTATTTTTGTTATAGGGGGGAGTGTAGTAAGAGGACTCTCTGTTCCTCTCATCTACAAGTACTATAATAATCAAAAATATTGAATAAATTATTTTGAGAGTATGAAACATTTGTGAAGATGTCGGGTCTTCAAAAACAAAAAAAGAACACTCTGGGGAGGAGTGTTCTTTAATATATTTAGGGGATTAAATATTTATATATGTTATAGGGGGGAGAGATGAAAGACGTTTGTTTCTCTCATCTACAAGTAATACTATAACCGACAAAAATGAACTAATTATTTTCAAACTATGAATTAATTGTGAAGATTGGTCTAGTTGATCACAAATTTAATGTTAGAACAAAAAAATAGTATCCCGGGGAAGGATACTATTTTTTTAATTGTTATAGGGGATTAAATATATCTATTTATTATAGGGGGGTGAGAGGAAGGAACTTTCTTCCCTCATCTACAACTAATACTATACTCAAGCTTTATGAACTATTTATTCTCAAAATGTGAAGATTTTGTGAATTTTAGAGTAGGCGTTATAACGCAGACAAAAAGAGCTTAGGATCTTGTTCCTAAGCTCTTTGTACTAGTTTGTAATTTGTAATTAGTTTATTTCGATATGGTGACTTGAGTCTGTTGTCTTAGCTAACTTTGGCAACTTAATGTCTAGAACTCCATTGTCATAGTTTGCTTCGATGTTATCAGAGTCAACAGCTGGTAAGTGGTATTGTCTTGCAAAGCGTCCGCTTGAACGTTCGCTCATAATGACATCGCCATTCTTATCATTTTTGTCTGCAAAGTCGTCACGGTGTCCGCTGATAGTTAAAGTATTGTTATTGTAGCTGACATCGATGTTCTTCTTGTCAAAGTCAGGCATGTCTACACGAACTTGATAATCCTTGTCTGATTCTTTGATGTCTGTTTTCAAAGCTTCAGCTGATGGTAAGTTATCACCAAATAATGATGTAAATCCATTCATCCAAGGATCCATGTTCATCCAATCTCTAATATCATTACGACGGTCCATAATTTCATTTGCCATATTGATGCTTCCTTCCATAAATGAGTTATAACGGTGAGTGATTTCTTATCTCTCATTCACTTTACAAATACATTATAGTTCCTCATTTGATAATTGCAACAAAATAGCACTCAAAAGTTATGAGTGCTAATAAAATTATTCTTCGTCTTCTTTAAAGTAGCCGGTTGGTTCAAAATGCTTTTGCAACAAGCCGATAATTAAATCAGTAACGATGGCCATGATTGCTGTTGGCAAAGCACCTGCCAAGATCAATGGGGCACCATCAGTTGCATTAGTACCACGGATAATTAGATCACCTAAACCACCCGCTCCAACAAAGGCACCGATAGCGGTATTACCGATGGCAACCACCATGGCGGTTCTAATACCAGACATAATAACTGACATAGCTAATGGAAGTTTGACCATATACAGCAATTGAAATGATGTCATCCCCATACCACGAGCAGAGTCGATAGTATTGGGATCAACGTTTTTCATTCCGGTGTAAGTGTTTTTTAAAATAGGCAACAACGAATATAGGAAAATTGTAATGATAACCGTATTCACGCCTAATCCTAACCAAAGCATGATGATCGACAGCATGGCCAAGGATGGGACAGTTTGAATAACGTTTGCGACACTAATGATAAAGTCGCCTAAGTGGTAGTGATTTGCCATGTAAATACCAAGTGGTATACCGACAACAGCGGCCAGCAAAACACCGTAAAATGAAATTAAAAAGTGGCGTCCAAATTGTTCCAATAAATACATTCCATTATGGGTGAAGTAAAAGACCAATTGGTTCCACAAGGGTTGATTAGCCATTATTTATCACCTCGGAAGTAGTTGTGTTTAACTAAGAATTCATGAGCCACGTCTTCAGGTTCACGTAGGTCATTGTCGACTTGGTAGTTCATAGTCTGCATTTGCGACAACGAAATATTGCCATCCAGACGATGCAGCAATGGTTTTAATTCAGGATACTTTCGTAACAATGAATTATTCACGACCATACTTGCATCGTAAGGTGGGAAAAAGTTTTTGTCGTCAGGTAATATCTTTAAGTTGTAACTCTTGATCCGACCATCAGTTGAATATCCTAAAACAGCTGACATTTTACCGGCAGCAACGGCTGAATAAACTAATCCGATCTGCATTGGATAGACACGCTTGAATTCAAAACCATAAGCCTGTGAAAAAGGTTTATATCCGTCATCGGGGCGGTTGACCCAAATATTGTCAGCACCGACATCTATTTTTGAAGCGATGCTCTTCATATCGCTGATCTTATTCAAGTGATATTTCTTAGCAGTTTCTTGCGTGACCAACATATTGTAAGTGTTTTGGAATCCATAAGTTGGCATCCACGTCTCATCGAATCGTGATTTGTATAGCTTTTTAATGACACGATTAGCAGTTTTTTCATCCTTGATTGGTGCGTGATTCAAGGTCGTGATCAATTCATTACCGGTAAAGTTATCTGAAGCAATATCAGCATCGCCGTTAACTAAGGCTTGATGGACCAATTGTCCAGAACCTAAGTTGTTGACGATCTCGGTGTGATGATCAGTTTCGTGCGAAATCAGCTGCATAATGATCTCAGCCAAGATCATTGATTCAGTTGTCGAAAGACTGGCAACTTTGATGGTATCTTTTGAAGTTGAACCTAATCCAGGCCAACCGCATCCTGATACAAAAATTAAGAGTGATAAGCAGAATAAAGTGATGATCTTTTTAAATTTTTTCATGATCACACCTCAATTCTTTTAGTGACTGGTGTGATGTGCTTTTCTAGTTTGCCTAATAAATAGTCAGAAAGAATAGCTAGGATCGTGACTGGAATAGTTCCACCAATGATCAAGCTTGGGTTGTAAAGGTTTAATCCATCAAAGATGAAATCACCTAGACCACCGGCACCGATATATGATGCCAGAGTTGACCAAGAAATAACGTAGATTGTGGAAAGTCTAATACCAGACATGATAATTGGCATGGCCATTGGAATTTCAACGTGCATGATCGACTGCATGGTGGTCATACCCATCCCTTTTGCAGCGTCAACTAGGTTGCGGTTGACCTTAGCCATTCCAATGTAAGTGTTTCGTAAAATTGGCAATAATGAATAAATAAACAAAGCGACAATAGAAGGTAGTTTTCCGATACCAAAGATCGGAATCATTAAAGCTAGCAATGCTAGAGACGGGATTGTCTGCAACATACTAGTAAATGACATTATGTATTTAGCCGTCTTGGGAAACCTGGTTAACAGGATTCCGAGCGGAACAGCAACGATAATACCTAATAAAATTGAGAGTCCAGAAATATAGATCTGTTCCCAAGTTTTAATGATCAATTCGGAACCGTGCTGATTGAGAAAGTCAATCATGCCTTTTCACTTCCTTCGGTGATCGAAGCAGGTAGGTTGGCATCTTCGGGATTTTCTAATTCATCCTTACCCCAGATGGCATCGTAAACGACGTTTACTAACGATGCACGGGTAACGATTCCGATCAGTGTGTTGTCAGAGTCGACAACCGGAACGTATTTGTATCCTTGTTTCAAGATCCGTTCACTAGTATCTCGTAAATATGAGTCGGCACGGACTTTGATCAAGTTGTTAGCATAAATATCGCTGACACTGAGGTCCTTTGAATAATGATCGTTAATTGTTTCGAGATCAATGTAACCTTTTAATTTTTTACTATCGTCGGTAACTAATAATGAGTCGACATGGTGTCTGCTCATTTCCCAAATTGCTTCTGAAAGAGATTTTCCTAAAGTAATGTGAGCTGGATTTTTCGACATGATATCGCCAACGGATAAAGTATTTTGTTGAGCTTGCAATAAACGTTCCTCACCTAAGAGGTTTTTAACGAAGTTATTAGCAGGGTGCTGCAAAATATTATCTGGCGTATCGTCTTGGATAACTTTTCCACTGTCCATGATGACGATATGAGTAGCTAATTTTAAGGCTTCATCCATATCGTGGGTAACAAAGACAATGGTCTTACCTAATTGTTCTTGGAGATGTTTAACTAAGTCTTGTAAGTTGTCACGCGTGATTGGGTCTAGGGCCCCGAAAGGCTCATCCATCAAGATAATATCTTGGTCGGCGGCCAAAGCACGCACAACACCAATTCTTTGTTGCTGCCCACCAGATAACTCAGCTGGATAACGATCCAAATAGCTTTCTGGCAATTCAGCAAGTTTGATTAATTCGGTGGCCTTCTGGTCCATTTTTTCCTGAGGCCATTTCAATAATTTTGGTACGAGGGTGATGTTGTCCTTGATAGTCATATGAGGCATCAACCCATTGTTCTGGATGACATATCCAATTGTTCTTCTAAGCTTAACGGGATCATATTTTTTAATATTTTTCCCTTTAAAAATAATTGTTCCTTTACTAGGTTCTAACATTCGGTTGATCATTCGCATTGTGGTCGTTTTACCTGAACCAGAAGTACCAATGAAACAAACGAATTCCCCCTCTTTTACGGTAATGTTGACGTCTGAAACCGCCGGCTTGCCGCGGTAAATCTTTGCTACATCCCTAAACGAGACAATTTCTCTAGTAGTAGCCATAAAACCTCCTATAAATGTATTAACGTTTGCTATGATACAATTATGTTGAAATTAATTCAAAAGAGGTCTAGTTATATTATGAGTAAATTAATTGTTAAACGTATATATGACAAGGATCTGCCCGCCGGATATCGAATTTTAATTGATCGAGTTTGGCCACGTGGAATGTCCAAAGTTAGGGCACAGTTAGACTTATGGGCAAAACAAATTGCACCATCAGCAGACCTACGGAAATGGTTCTCGCATGATCCCGAGAAGTTTCCAGAATTCACGAAAAAATATCGTGCTGAATTAGATGCAAATGAAGCAACGCCCGATTTTATTAAGTCGGTCAAATCTGCATTAAATGATCAAGATGTTTTACTTCTTTATGGCTCAAAAGAGCAAACTTACAACAATGCAGCCGTATTAAGCAAGTATTTGGAAGAAAAACTCAAATAACGCAACAACATAATATTGAAAACGACTATTTTTTTCTTATTGAATTACCAATTTTTAGCTATTATAATATTATTCATAAGCAATAAGTTGGGAAGACATATATGGAAGAATTTGATATTCAAGCACTGTTGTCGAGCAATGAAAAAACATTGATTCGGCTTCTAGAGGATTATGCGACAACCAATCATATTGTGGCTTATGTGCTGGATAACGCTGGTGATCTCAAGTCAGACATATTCGGAAATACTAGCAATCAGAATTTTGACGAACTAGTCGAAATGAAGAATATGAATGAAATTACGGACAAACATCTGGACTATAACTTAGCCTATGCTGATGACTCATTGAGGGTGGCATCGATTGGGCAAATAGTCGGTAAGGTCTGCGTTGTATGGCCAAATACAGATGTCAGTAGTAAAGGATTGTTGACCGCTCAGTTAAGAGAACACTGCGACTTTTTGAAACGTTTGATCGAAAGCCTCAGTCGTATCTTGATCGATAACCACGGCATCAACGCCTTTATGATCAAGTATCCAGTTGAAGTTGACGATATTATTGATGAGCTAAATGACGAGGACAACTTAGCTTTGCAACAATTGAAGAAACTTTCAACTTCAAACGAAGCAATTATTTCTGCCATTGAATACATTGATGAGAACCTTGATAAGCATCTGACATTAGATCAAGTATCTAGCAAGGTTTTCTTGTCGGATTATTACTTTAGCAAGCTATTCAAAAGAGAAACTAAATTGAGTTTTTCAGTATATCTCAATGCTCGTAAAATACAGCAAGCCATGATCATTTTGAAGCAGACTAGCCACTCGATCAGCGAAGTTTCTGACGAGCTTGGTTTTACGCGGATCAGTTACTTCTCGCAAACATTTAAGAAGTACACCGGTTATACGCCGTCTGAATTCAGAAATGAAGATTATTTAGAATTATAGTTAGTAAACGACTGTCAGCAGATGGTCGTTTTTTGTTATGGAGGTCTATCGATGTTAGATTCCGTTTTACCAAATAAGAATTTGACTAAACAGCAAGAAGCTGTTTTTGAAAAAATTTTAAATTTCTGTCAGTCTAATTTACGTGATGGTACCAAAGGTGTGTTCCAGTTAAATGGGGATGCCGGCACTGGCAAAAGCGTTATTTTGACTAAGCTGTTTTTGACGTTGGAGCAGGCAGCAAAAGAAGATGTCTCAAAATTTCAGGGTACGAACAATTACTTTTTAGTGAACCATCCTGAACTGCTCAAGGTTTATCAGGATAACGCAGGACACTTTGACGATTTACGAAAGAATCGCTTTTTGCGTCCAACCACTTTTATAAATCAGATGCACAAACAGCAAAAGACTGCCGATATCGTCGTGATCGATGAAGCACATTTGCTACTCAGCGAAAGCGACCATTACAATAACTTTACTCAGCAAAATCAACTTGAAGAAGTCATCAAGTTGAGTAAAGTCGTGATTTTTGTATATGATCAACGCCAAGTTTTAAAGATGAAAAGTTATTGGTCGCAAGACATCATCGATGATCTGATCAAACGTTATCAGGTGAAATTTGCTTCCAGTACTTTGAAGGTCCAGATGAGAATGCAGGCACCACAAACTATCATTGACTGGGTCGACGATTTGACCGATAAATTGAAACTGGACCCAATTGAAATTACGCAAAAGGATCCGGATTATCTCGGCGGTATGGATGAAGATTATGATTTTCGAATTTTTGAAGATGCTGAAAAGATGTATCAGAAATTACGCGAAAAAAATAATAATTACGGTCAATCAAGAATTGTCGCAACGGCGGATTATCCATCGATCTTGGATGGCAAAAAGCATTACGTTAATGAGGGCGATTTCCATTTACCATGGGATCAATACAATTACTCAAAAGTAACTTGGGCTCAAAAAGATGACACTATCAATGAAATAGGTTCGATTTATACTGTCCAAGGTTTTGACTTAAATTATGTGGCAGTGATCATTGGACCTTCGATCAAATACGCTGGCGACGGCAAGATCGTGATCGACATCAGTAAATATGAAGATCAAGAAGCTTTCAAGAAACGTCACGATGATGATGTTAAAAAGTTATCAGAAGTCAAAGCAGAAATCATTTTGAATTCGATGAACGTGTTGTTAAAACGCGGAATCAAAGGCGTATTCGTCTACTTCCATGATCATGATATTTATCAATATTTGAAAGATTCGTCAAAATAAAAGGTCACCAGAGTTTGGTTTAATAAACTCTGATGACCTTTTTTATAATTACTGTTTCTTTTTGACATTGAAGTGATGCACGATCAATGTAACGATAATTGCTACGATCAAGACAAACACAAAGATGATATTGGGTATATGGATGTTGATTGCTGGAACGGTCAAGAAAAGCTTAACTGAGATGAATAAAATCAAGAAGTAGGCCATGTCTTGCAATTCCGGGATTCTTTGCATGAGACCCATGATCACTTGAGCAATACCTCTCATAGCTAAAATTCCGATGATACCACCAATTAAGACAATGACTGGATTGTCAGAAATTGCTAAAGCAGCTAAAACTGAATCAATTGAAAAGACGATATCCATCAATTCAATCGAGATCACTACTTGCCAAAATTGTGAAATCTTAATGTGCTTACGCCAACCAGTGACTTCAGGACGTTCAGTCGGTACTTCTGTTTCAGCAGACTTTTTCTTATCAAAGAAGAAGAATTTGATTGCTAAGTAAAATAGATAAAGAGCACCAAAGGCTTTGATCCACCAAAAGTTGATCAAGTAGACACCGACACCAATAACAATACCTCTAAAAACATAGGCTCCGACCAGACCGTAGAAAAGCGATTTTTCACGGTCTTTTTTGTCGGGAAGGGATTGTGTTTGAGCGGCTAAAACTACCGCATTGTCAACGGATAGGATACATTCCATGACAACTAAAGATAAAATTATCATCCAATCGGCGCCAGAACTAACGACACTAGTCCAATTGTTGATGTCAAAAAAAGGGGCGTACATATTTATCAATGCGTTCATTTAAAGACCTCTTTTGTATTAGTTAAATTCAAATTCAGTATACGTTCTTCAAAAATTTTTGGTAAAAAAAGGGCTTCTGCGATCGATTGATCAACAGAAGTCGTTTATTAGTATTAATTTTTATTTTGTTTTGCTTTAGCACGATTGTCTTTAACGACGTGGACCACCAGAGTGACAATGACGGCACCAATTAGAACAAAGACAAAGACTGTGTTAGGAATTTCGATATCGATTGCCGGAATCGACAAGAATAGTTTTATGGCGATAAATAGAATCAAAAAGTAGGCCATATCTTGCAATTCAGGGATTCGATTCATAAAGCTCATGATTATTTCGGCAATACCACGCATTGCTAAGATACCGATCATACCACCAATCAAGACGATGACAGGATTTTCGGAAATGGCTAGGGATGCTAAAACAGAATCAATCGAGAAGACGATATCCATCAATTCAATTGAAATAACCACTTGCCAGAATTGTGATATCTTAACGTATTTACGCCAACCGTGAACTTCGGGACGTTCCTTTGGCACTTCAATTTTAGTGTCCTTTCTCTTATCCACTAAGAAAAATCTGATCCCAAGGTATAGGAGGTATAAGGCGCCAAGAGCCTTGATCCACCAAAAGTTAATCAGATAAACACCAAGTCCAATCACGATAAATCGGAAAATATATGCTCCAATCAGTCCATAGAATAAGGATTTTTCCTGTTGGACTTTATCGGGCAACGACTGAGTTTGAGCGGCTAAAACCACCGCATTATCAACGGACAAGAGACATTCCATGACAACTAGTGAAAAAATCACCATCCAGTCGCTTCCAGATTCAATAACTGTTTTCCAGTTATTTAGATCAAAGAACGGACCATACATATTTATGAGTGCATTCAATTCAGAACAATTCCTCGCTTTATTTTTATTATCGCTTTAAGCAGCGACTTTTCTATAAGCATATTCTACTAAATTTGGTAGTGAATTTGTCGAAATAAGTGAAAATTTAATTAATTGTCCAATGATTTTTGAGAATAGTTTTCTGAAAAAAATAAAAAATATACAGTATATTTACACAAAATTTACACTAAATAAATTGGATATATACATTCGACTCGCATACTTGTACGTATCGAAAGATATGGAGGGGTTTATGTATGTCTACTATTTTGAAAAATATTAGCAAGCAATACGATCAAGGGGAAAAGGTGATCGACAACATTTCTGCAGAGATTCAAACTGGGGAATTCTTTGTGATTGTTGGACCTTCTGGTTGCGGAAAAAGTACCTTGTTGCGCATGATTGCCGGATTAACTTCAATTTCTGCTGGAACAATTAAAATAGAAGACCGCGTGGTCAATGATCTGGAACCAAAGGATCGCAATTTGACCATGGTCTTTCAAAGTTATGCATTATTTCCATTTTTAAGCGTTTGGGACAATGTGGCCTTCGGTCTTAAAGCTCGTAAAAACGACTCTAAGGTCATTAATGAACGTGTTGATAATGCGTTAAAAATGGTTAATTTGGAAGAACTACGCGACCGTAAGCCACGTGAGCTTTCAGGTGGACAAAGACAACGTGTGGCTTTAGCAAGGGCTGTTGCTAGCGATGCAAAAATCTGTTTAATGGATGAACCTTTATCCAATCTGGATGCCCAATTAAGAATCAAGATGCGTCAAGAAATTTATGCTTTACAAAGAAAATTAGGTCTAACTTTGATTTACGTGACTCATGATCAAGTTGAAGCAATGACAATGGCTGATCACATCATGGTTTTAAATGATTCAAAGATCCAACAAGTTGGAACGCCAAGTGAGATTTATACTCATCCCGCCAATGAGTTCGTTGCCAGTTTCTTCGGTGTTCCACCAATCAATATCTTACCTGCCAAAAAGGTCTCAGATAGAATCCTTCAAGTTAACAATGACTTTGAAGTTGAGTTATCTCAAGATTTGACACAATCAAATGTTCACGTTGGCGTTCGGCCAAATGAACTCCAAGTTCGTAAAAGCGATGAATTACATGCTAATGCAACCATCAAAACAGTCGAATATCTCGGTGATCAAAAGATCGTTCACGCTAAACTTAGCCATGGTGGCACAATTTCAGCTATCGTACCTAGTTCAGATTCGTTTGACGCTTTTGAAAATGTTGAGATCACATCATCTAATAATTTCTTATTGTTTGACGTAAATGGTAACAACATCACCCAAGAAATGGAGGCTGTAGCTAATGCTTAAGTCACCAACAACCGACGAAACCGTTTCAGCTAAAAAGGTCACTGCCAAGAAACATACCTTTAAGCTAAATGCTAACGACAAATATTTTTCTTTGATCTTTTTGGGACCATCACTACTGATCCTGACACTCTTTGTTTTTTATCCCATGCTCAGAACTTTATATATCAGTATGTTCTTAACCAATACTTTGGGTAACACGACCGTATTCGCTGGCTTTAGCAATTATGCCAGTTTGATAAGTTCTCCGGATTTTATCAATAGTTTGGTCGTGACCTTAACGTATGTGTTAGCTGTGACATTTTTTACATTATCGATCAGCTTGCTTTTAGCTAATCTCGCTAGTAAGAAATTACCAGGGATCAGTGTTTTTCGAACCCTTTATTCAGTGACAATGGGTGTTTCAGTTTCTGTAGCTGCCATTTTTTGGTTGTTCATCTTTAATCCATCAACTGGATTCTTTGCATTGATCAGCAATGCTTTAAAAATGACTCCGATCAATTGGTTAACAGATCCTCAAAATGCTATGTGGGCAGTTATTATTACGACTGTTTGGATGAATTTGGGATTCACATTCCTGATTTTATTAGGTGCAATCGAGTCAGTTCCACAATCATTGTATGAAGCGGCTAATGTTGAAGGAGCATCATCACGTTATCAATTTTTCAAAATCACTTTGCCAATGATCTCGCCAACTCTATTCTTCGTTTCAACAATTACTATCATCGGAGCCTTCAAGAGTTTTGGTTTGATTGATCTGATCACAAAAGGTGGACCAACCAACGCTACGAACATGCTAGTTTATCGAATCTATAAAGATGCCTTTTATAGTGGTAATTATGCTCAAGCTAGTACTGAGGCGATTATCTTAACCGTTATTATCGCTGTCTTTACACTATTGCAATTCAAATTCTTAGAAAAGAGAGTAAATTACTAATGGCTGATATGAATGAAAAAAATGTCTTAAAGCGTGTTGGCACATACGTGTTATTAATTGCTTTAGCATTGATAATTTTAGCGCCGTTCTTCGTTGGTATTTGGACCAGTTTTTTACCAACCATGGACATCGCTAAAGGTAATTTCTTTAGTACTAGTTTATCTTTTGACAATTATGCGGCGGCTTTTACCAAAACGCCGATTTTAAGATACTTAGCTAACAGTTTTGTGATCTCAACTTTGACGATGATCGCACAACTCCTATTTTGTTCAATGAGTGCTTATGCCTTTGTTTTCTTGAAATTTAAAGGACGAAACTTTATTTTTGGATTGTTTTTAGTTACGATGATGCTTCCTTTTGAAGCACAGATCATTCCTAACTTTCAAACCGTTAAATTCTTAGGCATGCTAGACAACTATTCAGTTTTGATCGTTCCTTTTTTAACTTCTGCATTTGGTACGTTCATGTTGAGACAATCGTTTATGCAGACGCCAGCAGAATTAAAAGAAGCTTCAGACATTGAAGGACTTAACCATTTCCAATTTTATTGGAATATCGTATTGCCTTATAACAAGATCAGTATGATAACTCTTGGTGCATATAGTTTCTTGGGTGCTTGGAATCAATATCTCTGGCCTATGTTAACTACTTTTAGTAACAACTCCCGTGTTATTCAAAATGGACTTAGACAATTACAGTCAGAAGAAACTTTTAACGACTGGGGAATGATCCAAGCTAGTGCAGCTATCATTGTAATTCCAACGATCATTGTTCTGTTCATCGGACAACATTACTTTAAATCTGGTATGAATGAGGGGGCAGTTAAATAATGAAAAATACTAAGAAGGTAATCCTACCTCTGATCTTAGTAATTGGTGCAATTTTAGTTGCAGTCTTCAGCAATATTCCAACAACTAATTCATCAGCCAGCAATAGCGGTCGAACACCGATCGTATTTTGGCATGAATTAGGTGGTCCATCTGAAGATGCCTTGGAAAAGGTAGTTGATGGCTTTAACAAATCTCAAACTAAGTATGAAGTGATTCCTAAGTATCAAGGTACCTATGACGAAGCTATCCAAAAGATTTTACAAACTCATGGCTCAGGAACTTCGCCAGCAGTATTTCAAGCTTTTGATATTTCTACAGCTCAAATGATCCACAGTGGCTACACAACGCCAATTCAAAATTTCTTGGACAAAGATCCAAGCTTTGACGTCAGCAAGGTCTCACCAACTGCGAGAGCCTTCTATGCCAATGGTGGCAAGCAACAAGGGATGCCATTTAACACTTCGCAACCTGTGCTTTATTACAATGCCTCACTACTGAAAAAATACGGCATCACGCCACCACCAGTTTCACCATCATACAGCGATATTACTAGAGTTGCTAAAGAACTTTATGAAAAGTCAGACCACAAGGTCAAAGGGATGACAGTCCAAGTTTATGGTTGGTTCATGGAACAAGCTCTAGCAAACTCAGGAGCATCACTAGCAAATAACAACGACGGCCATACAGGAAACCCCACTGAGGTCAATTTGAACAATCCTGATACCGTTAAATTCTTGGAGTGGATCCGCGAAAACATCAAGGCAGGAGACTTCATCGATTACGGTTCCGGTGCCAGTGCAGGAGCGAACCAAACAGCCGGATTCTTAGCCGATAAGGTAGGAATCTTCATCCAATCATCAGCAAGTATCGGTCAACTAACAGCCAACAACAAGAATGAATTAGGTATCACGTACTTCCCACATCCAGATGGCAAAAAGGCCAACGGAGTTGCAATCGGAGGGGCAGCCTTGTGGATCTCAAACGACAAGCCAAAGGAAGTCCAACAGGGAGCATACGAATTTATTAAGTACGCTCTAAAACCAGAAGTACAAGCACAATGGCAAAAAGATACCGGATACTTAGCATTAAACAAAGATTCACAAAAAACCGACATCTTAAAAGATCTCTACAAAAAGACACCAGCAGCCAAAGTTCCAGGCCAACAATTAGCAGCAGCCACACCAAATTACTTTAACTCAGGAATTTTGATGGAAGGCATGCAGTTGACCAGACAACTAGAAGAAATAGCCATGGAAACAGTCTATAGCGGAGGAGATATCGACAAGGCATTGAAGACAGCCGACAAAAATATCAACGAAAACCTCCATACTCTAAATAAGGCAAACGGATACAAGTAGTTCGCACGAGTTATATAATACGAAAGAGAAGACGAGCGGAGGCGATGGTCTTCGGAACAGCAGGAGAAGGGTATCTAAACGGCTTTTTAGAAAAAAATTCTAGCCAAAATATTTGGACAAGTAAAATATTTTTTGCAAGAAAGAGTCGCATACCTTATTTCAACCTACGAGGAGATTTTGACTTAACTATATTTAGACGGAGGGTGGAAAGAGATGCCTGGCCCAAATGTGAAGTTTCTACCTTATGTCAAGGGTAAACAGCTATTTAATAGTATTTATAGTGATCTCTTATTGTCATTTCAAATATATTAAATTAATTTGGAGTGTGAACTGGACCCAACTCAGTATGTTATTTCTCAATTTGCGTACACCAAATAAACACAGCCATGTTTCTTTAAAAAAATGGCTATGATATGATGATTTTAGAAACTAGATTAGTGTCTTGCGAGTGAAGCAATCTCATAATCATAGGTTTCGTTTTTCATTACAAGATGATAGATCGTTCTTATAAGACGACCCATCGCAGCTACTGCAATCTTCTTAGTCCCATGCTGAGAAGGTTGCTTTTTCTTTTGGTAATAATCATTGATGTGATTGGATTGATATCGAGATGTTGAAACCATAGCCATTACTGCCTGGTAAAGTATTTTCCTTGCATAAGGATTACCGCGTTTACTGATCCTATCAGAGGCTGTGTAATTACCAAACTCGTAATGTCTTAGGTCAATACCAACAAAAGCATTGATCTGATTGGTCGTCCTAAATCTTCGAATATCACCTAATTCAGCTATTAGTGAAACGGCAGTAACTGTGGAGATTCCAGGAATACTTTTTAGTACTTCTAGTTCTGGAAGCTTTTTAGCAAGTTTTTCCATTGATTTGATTATTTTATTTTCCCATTGGCTTATCTCTAGCAATCTTGTCGCGAGGTGTTTGACTTGTTCAATTACCAACGAATCTATTGATACGGATGATACCGCTGTTTTTGAAAGATTTACTAATTTCTTTGCAAGGTTTGTGCAAGTCCTAACTCCAACGTTATTTCCAGAAAATTCATGTATCATTTCCGTTAGTTGTTCAATACTGTATACGTCCACCATGGATGGAATAGGAAACGTCTTTACGATGTTCCAATACATGGGACCTGAAGGATTTGAAAACAACTGAGTGATATCTGGAAAAGAAATTTGTAGGATACGATGAAGTCGATTCTTTTCTTGAACAAGATCGTTCACTTGTTCTTGATAGAATCGGCTTTCGTCTTTTAGCTCAGAGTAAATAGGATCTTGAAGACGTGTCTTCTCACGATTTAATATGAACTGCGTTTCAGCTAAATGAAAAGCATCATTTTTGTCTGTTTTGTTTTTTCTAAGTCCATCCATTTCCTTGCTAGCTTGCAATGGATTCAATTGTGCATACGACAAGTGGTGGGTCTGAAGAAAATAAGCCAATCTTCTCGAATAGACACCGGTGGCTTCAAAAATTACTTCAGGATCCACAAAACTATTTAGGGCTGATTCTAATCTCCCAAATCCTATAAGATCGTTATCTATTTTAAATTCACTGACTTTGTTCGAATCTACCAATACACATACGTTCGAAGTAGATTTACTGACATCGATTCCAAATACTGTTCTCATATTCTTGCCTCTTCTTGTAATTGTTGAGATGAAATCAATCTTTACTAAGACCATCATATTTAATTTTCTATACATGACCTATTGGCCCACAGACTAAGAGCAGATTCTAATGATCTTAGTAAGATTGCCTGTTTGTCGTGCGGCATCATGTGCCGATTTCACATCCGACATTCATCTCACATTCACTTTAACAAAAAAGTGAGTAAGCTGATTCTCCGTCGAGAATTAGCTTACTCACCTAACTTAGTCTGTTTGCCATTAGCCGGCGACGACGCCGGCTTACGAAAAATCGATGGAACGTACGTCGCCTTTGGCGCGTGCGCTACTGCTAAAAATGTTGGCTACGCCAACGAACAACCAAGGATGCCGTCCAAAGGGCAATCTCTTTCCACCCGGAGTCGGCCCGCATACCTCCAACAAAGCATTTAAAGCCAAAAAAAAAAGGAAAACCAATTAAGGTTTTCCTTTTTCTTATAATCAAAATAAATTATTCAGCGTCATATGCCTTTTGGAACAATTCAACAAGCTCTTGCTTGTTACCCTTACGAGGGTTAGAGAAGGCATTACCATCCTTCAAAGCATTTTCAGCCATCAATTCAAAGTCCTCGGGCTTTGCACCAATAGCTTTGATTGAACGAGGAATACCAACATCATCAGCCATTTGTCTCATAGCTTTGATAGCTAATTCGGCAGCGTCACGAGTTGATAGACCAGAAATGTCTTCGCCCATAGCAACAGCTAATTGAGCAAATCTTTCAGGACTTGAGATGATGTTGTATTCTTCAACGATAGGAAGAAGAATAGCACAGCATACACCGTGAGGAGCGTCATATTGACCACCAAGTTGGTGAGCCATAGCGTGAACGTAACCAAGGTCAGCGTTGTTAAATGCCATACCACCAAGCATTTCTGCTTCAACCATCTTAGTACGAGCTTCAACATCATGGCCGTTAGCGTAAGCTTCACGTAAGCTTTCTTCAACTAATTTGATACCTTCAAGACATTGAGCGTCTGTGATTTCGTTACGGTTGGTTGAAACGTAAGGTTCGATCAATTGAACGAATGTATCCATACCAGTTGCGGCAGTTAAGCCCTTTGGAACATCCAACATCAACATAGGATCGTTGAATGATACAAGTGGGATATTTCTCCATGAAACAACAACAAACTTGAGATGTGTTTCTGTATTAGTGATAACACAGTGTCTTGTAAGTTCTGAACCAGTACCAGCAGTTGTGTTAACAGCAATCAATGGAGGTAGAGCGTTGTCCAAAGTTTCGATACCATCAAGTTTTGTGATATCGTCGCCGTTTGTCAAAATAATACCAGTACCTTTACCAGTATCATGAGCTGAACCACCACCGATTGTGATGATACCGTCACAGTTGTTATCTAAGTAAACTTTTTTAGCTTCTTGAATGTTGTGAACCTTAGGATTTGGTTCAACACCGTTGTAGATAGTGAATTTAACACCAGCTGCTTTTAATGAGTCAGTAGCTTGTGCAACAGGTCCATTGTCGACACTTTCCAAAAACTTATCTGTAACGATCAATGGGTTAGTCATATTTAACATTTTGGCACGGTCGCCAATTTTCTTAATAACGCCAGCGCCGAAGAAGTTAACACTAGGCATTAAGAAATCGAAATTTTCTTTCATAAGAGTTCCTCCTCTTTAATATAAATTTATTCTATATATTCATGAAAGGCATTTCAATAACTTTGTTAATTATGTAACGAATTGAGCAATATTTTATAACTATTTATCACTATTTAAAAAGTGAATAAAAAATAGATATCATTTTGGTAGTTCATTTTCAATTTTTTGATTACAAAAATAGACGCAATATTTATTGAACAAATCAAATATGATGTCGTTAAGTTTTATTTAGTGATATTACACAAAGTATCAATAATAGATTATAATGTAAATAGTAAAGAGCAGTTCTTTATTTTGAATAAATCTGATCGATTTTTAGCTTAATTATTCTTAGTTCTAATTAACAATTTTCTGTGAATTACTTAACACATTCTGACTATTTACTAAAAAAATGAAAAATATGATTGCTAATATTTCAATTATCAATCATATTTGATAGCTAATGGTCAGAGATCAGGCTTTTCGCTAGTTAGTTCACAACAAAATTAGAATAATTGAAATAGAGCTGTAGGTAACTTACAATACAGGTACTAGGAAGAATATTTACCGGTGTCTCTTCCATATGTCAACGAAGAAAGGAACGGTGAAGATTATGGATGGAATAATAATTTTTATCGATATCGTATTCTTAGTAGGTGCTATTTTTAGCATTTATTGGCAATCACAAATTGAAATCAGAGCGACTTACAAACTATCAACCTTGATTTTTGCGGTTTTCGTTGGTGCATGGCTGATGATTTCTCCG
The DNA here is from genome assembly GCF_022484265.1 of Companilactobacillus sp. NCBI lineage: Bacteria > Bacillati > Bacillota > Bacilli > Lactobacillales > Lactobacillaceae > Companilactobacillus > Companilactobacillus sp. The sequence continues at coordinate 1,233,502 of NZ_JAKVLR010000001.1, read as the reverse complement.
GTGAATCGCTTGCCGTACATCCTTATGGTTGCTGAGTTCGTGACCTTGACGATCATGAATGGCGTTGGTGGAATTGGTTCTAAAAAGATCATCTTGAGTGGATTTTATTCTGGTGTGCTAGATTATTCGCAAATCGTTCACGTTACCTTGATCCCGATTGAGATACCTGGTCAAAATGAACGTGTGGCAGTTATCTTTAACACAAAACGTCCACAGCAAATTGAGTTGAACTTTAAGAGATCGTATAAAGACATTGAGAAATATTTAGAAGATAAATTGTCCAAGGATGTCCAAGTTGAGATTGGACAAGTTTAAATAGAAGACAATCAGAAAGACCTTACCCAGAAATTAACTGAGTAAGGTCTTTTTACATCTTCATATACAAAAGTGGATAAGGGTTTCCTTCTTCGTCAAGGTCAGTTCGTTGGTAGGTCTTGAAACCTAAGTGCTGATAAAAACCTACTGCTTGAGAATTTTGCTCATTGACTGTGACTGAATCGACGTGATAATTGTCGATCATGAATTGAATCAATTTTTTGCCAAGGCCACGTCCTCTGATGTCTGGATCGAGAAATAGCATTTCGATTCTATGTTGGTCAATGCCAATAAATCCCAAGGTTGAGCCGTCTTCTTCAGCAACTGCCAAGTGTTCGACTTCAGCAATCGCCTGCGGGACGTACTTTTTAATAGTAGCAACTTCTTCTGTTGATAAAAAATCGTGGGTAGCTAAGACTGATTTTTCCCAAATATCCACTAAGTTGGTGGTTAGTGCTTTATTCTGATTAGTTACTTCGATTATTTTCAACAATTTAACTCCTTTAGTTGGCTCCATTGATGTCACGTTTAGCATAACCGATGTAACCAACCGCAATCAAGACTACGGCGATAGCAATTTGCCACCAGAAGGTCCCAATATCCAAAGTATGAACGGGAACTTTCGGGATGTAGCCGAATGGCGTTAATTTATGCGTCCAATCTGGTAATTTGAGCAATTGTCCAAAATATTGGATAAACATGGAAATGATTAAATAGCCATAATTTAAACTAACTAATTTTGGAAGCCAGCCGACTAAACAGACTGAAATTCCTAACATGATCAGCGTTGGTGATAGGTAAGCGTAGAATCCACGCATAAAAATTTCTAGTCCTAACGGATGAGTCATAGAGTAAACTCCACCAAGCTGCAGTCCCCAAATGCCGGCGAATAAAGCTAAAAAGGTTGTGAAGACTGCCAAGATGATCGTGTCAGACATTAAGCGAGTTCTGCCGACAGGTTTGGCATGGATCATTTCTAAGTAACCCTTATTTTCGCCTGATTTTAAATAATTGATGATTTGGATTCCTGGAATCAATGCCAAAACGCCAAAGACAATCATTAAGACGCTGACGAACTCTTTGATGATTTTGACATTGGCGGATCTAATGGCACTTGACCCTAACAGCTGTGACATCATCGGATTAGTTTTGATGATATCGCCAACTGTGTTGAAGATTGAACCGTAGGTGAATCCTAAGATCAATAAACCGACAGTCCAGACGATGATCGACGTGCGGTGCAATCTCCAGAACAGTCCCAAGGGCCCGTTTAGCATGAATGAAGCTCGTGCACGTCCTGGTTTAGTAGCAATCATTCCCGAGCCGAGGTCACGTTTGCCGTTGATGAAAAGAGCCAGTCCTGAAACTACGATTGAAAAAATCAGCATCAATAAAACTGGTAGCCAGTTGTTATTTTTATAGGTAGAAAATTTTTCGACCCAGCCAAAGGGTACCCACCAAGTCATTTTGGGATGCGTAGTATCAGTGACCATTCTGGCAATGTACATGATCCCGAAAATCATATATGACCAGATTGAAGCAGCTCTGGCATTGTCGACTAATTGAGCAATCAAGGCTGCAATACTAGCAAACATCAATCCGGAAACGCCGAGCCCTATTCCTAGTAAAAAGTCTCCGTTAATGTCGGTACCATCTAAGTTGGCAGTCATTAATCCAACTGAGTAGAGTAATCCAATGACTAAGTTTAGGATGGTCACTTCAATCAAAGTGGCACTCAAATTAGACAGGGTGCCGACCGACTTTGATCTGATGATTTCTAAGATTCCTGAATCTTCATCGCCACGAGTATTTTTGATAACGATCGAATAATTCATGATCGCAGCCATGATCGCCATGAAGACCGTCATTTCAGCGGCAAAAATATCGGCTGAAGTGTGAGCACCAGCAGGAACTTTCCCAAATAAGGAAGTCATTGCTGGCGACTTGAGGGTATCGAGGATGGAATTGATGGCTTCTTTAGTGCCATATAGCGAAGTGAACTTTGCGGCGACCGATGTAAATAAGCCCGCCATAGCAATTGTCCAAACGACTAATTTTAACCAGTCGCGTCGAAAACTGAATCTAGTTAAAAAGCCAGTTTTTGCAAATTTATTGCTGAACATCTTTTTCACCACCTACTGAACCGTTAGTGTTGTAGTATCTCATGAATAAATCTTCCAAAGTTGGTGGAGTTGATTGCAGAGTGATGATTTTCTTTGAGGCTAAGTAGTCCATAACTTGACCGATCTGGTCGCTGTCGACTGAGAATGTTTGAACTCCATTGTCAGATTTGACGACATTGTGGACGCCTTTCATGCCAGATAACTCAGCAGTCGGTTCGTCAGTTTGAAATTCAATGACGGTTCGAGTCAAATGTCTCATCTCGGCAAGTGTTCCAGTTTCAACAATCTCGCCGTTTCGAATGATCCCGATGCGGTCACACATCTTTTCAACTTCAGATAAAATGTGACTGGATAATAGGACCGCTTTTCCGGCTGCCTTCAACTCAGCCACCGACTTTTGAAAGTATTCTTCATTTAATGGGTCTAAACCTGAAGTAGGCTCATCGAAAATGTAAAAATCAGCATCCGTTGAAAAAGCTGCGATCAAGGCGACCTTTTGACGATTACCTTTTGAATAAGTCCGAGCTTTCTTAGTTGGGTCTAGTTGGAATCGTTTGATCATTTCATCAGTTTTAGCAGAGTGCTTGCTTCCGCCCAATTTCAAAAATAAGTCGATGATCTCTCCACCGGTCAAATTAGGCCACAAGTACACGTCTCCTGGAACATAGGCGATACGTTTGTGAATCGACACGGATTCTTTAAAAACATCCTGTCCAAATAGGGTGGCTTGACCACCGCTTGCACGCAGGATACCTAAAATTGTTCTGATTGTCGTTGATTTACCGGCACCATTAGGTCCGATGAAACCAAAGACTTCCCCAGGATATACATCAAAGGTGACATCCCGTAATGCTTGAAACTTTCCAAAGCTTTTTTGAAGATGGTCAATATGCAAAATAGGAGCAGTAGTCATAATTGTAGATCCTCCCTAAAAATGAAATATCGTTCTTGAATAGTTCACTATTTACACGTATAGTATAGCCAGCAGAAAGCCCTGTCAATCACGAAGATAGACAAACTGAACTATCGCAGCTTAGCTAAATCCAAAACGTTATTACGACACATTTTTAAGTGAAATATTTTGAGAATAATTTTTGAGGTGAGGATAATGGACGGCAATGAAAGACGGAAAAAATTAAAACGCCAAGCAATTATGAATGCAGCTACAGAAATGTTTGTGACCAATGGTTACACGAAAACCTCCGTACAGCAAATCGCTAAAAAGGCTAATTCGTCGCAGGTGACGCTTTACAAATATTTTCCTAGCAAAGCTGACTTAGCCCGTGAAGTCGTGCTGTCGTTAGTCGTCGATGGATATGCCCATTATGAAAAGCAATTAGATGATCCCACAAAACCGTTTATCGATAAGATGAAAGTAATGATGGAAAAAAGCGTTGGCGTATCAGATCAAATGAACGATGACTTTTTCCGATTTATGATCGATGAATTCCAAGGACGCAATGGCGACACCCATGTCATGGAAGAATATGACCGTTTGAAATATGGCTTTTGGAGAAAATTACTCGCCCAAGGTCGAACCGAGCATGTTGTTAGCGATGAACTGTCTGATTATGGTGCAATGATCTATTTAGACATGTATGTCAAATACGTTATGCAACCAGGTGGAGTTTCAGTTGAACGTGCCACTCAGATGAAGAAACATGAGAAAGAATTAGTTCACTTGTTTTTCTATGGCATCATTGGTCAATAAGCGGTTGAAACCTGCAAGCGCTTCCCGTACACTGAAGTTGAGGTGAAGATTATGAAAAAAATCTTAGGTGGACTTTTTGCAGGATTATTATTGTTCAGTACTGCCGCAACAATTAATACCACGATGGTACAAGCTGACAACGCTGATACCACAGAAACAACTGGCGACAATTACATTGCCTTTATGATCAAGGGAAATGCGCCAGTCTATAGCCCAAGCGGGATGGACTTGAAGATGCTGGCACCAATTGGCGATACTAACTATGAAGTATCGACTAAAGATATTATCAAGTTGGACGATGGAACTTATTTGTACCCAATCAATGGCGAACATCAATACGTTAAATCTACTGACGTTGTTCAAGCGATGAATTCGGAAACGCCAACTTGGAAGACAACGCCGTTGGATACAGTTATCCATACCAAAGACTTGATCGGCATTCCATTGTACGATGAGAATGGCCAGATCATTGAACGCCGGGCATTAGGTGCTGACAGTGCTTGGTATACTAACGGCATGAAGGAAAATACTAAGACCGGAGAAATTTTCTATCGCGTCTCAACACATGAATATGTTAATAGTGTTGATATAATTTAATAAATTAAAAAAATCTTTCAATAATTTGAAAGATTTTTTATTTTTTGGAGTATTATAACTGGTGACATCATTAAATTTATCGATCAATTGAGGCAAGAGGGATGAATACCAAAGACAAACAATTGATGCCCAAAATCGAATGGAAACATCTGATCTGGGCTCTCATAGTAATTGTTTTAGTGTTTTGTACAATTTATTTTAGCTTCCAATATTTATTATCGAAAAATTATATCACCGGACCATCGATGCAGCCCAACTTTAAAAGTGGCAATCACGTGATTGCAATTCGAAATGCCCCGATTAATCGGGGAGATGTGATCATTTTAAAAGCTCCCGATGAAAAAAATGAACTCTATATCAAACGCGTGATTGGACTTCCAGGAGATAAGCTGACATCTAAAAATAATAAAATTTACATCAATGGCAAATTATACAAGGAAGACTTTTTGCAGGCGGGTTCGAAATTGAAAGAGCCTAAGAATAGCGTGTATGGGAATTTGCCGTATTCGTATACTTATGCGTTTACGATCAATTCTTTGGCGCAGTCGCCAGATTGGCAAAAGGTTTATAGCAAGCCGTATTTGTTGAAAATCCAAAAACTTAACCGCGTTCCAAATAACGATTATTTTGTAATGGGAGATCATCGAACGGTCTCAAAGGATAGTCGATTGATTGGTTTCATCAAGCAAAAGGCCGTTGTCGGTAAAGTCGCTCTGCGGTATTGGCCATTGTCGGATTTTACAGTCTATTAATACTAAAAAAACGTTGATCACTTTTGATCAACGTTTTTAGGTTAAATATCAATTTTAGATTTTTGCGGCAAAGCTTGTAAGAATGTTGTGCATAAAATTAGAATCCCACCAATTACCTCAGGTGTGGAAATTGGCGTGCTCAACAAGGTGACAGATAAAATGGTTGCCGTTAAAGGCTCAAATGCACTTAGCATTCCAGTAGTTGATGGTGAAATGAATTGGACGCTTCTTAAATAAAGTAGGTAAGCAAACATTGTTCCAAAGACAATGATGAAAATGATACTTACGATATCTATAGTTGAAACGTGTTGGACTGAGGTTGTGGTAATGATTTTTGCAAAAGGTAAACTACCGATCAACATTGCCCAGCCGACGACTAAACGTGCGTCAAATTCAGCCAATAATTTGCGAGGTATCAGCGTGTACGATGCTTGACTGACACCAGCTAAAAGCCCCCACATCAATGCTAATGGAGACAAAGCTAATTTATTGAAGTTTCCTTGAGTGACCAACAAATATGTTCCAAACAGTGCCAACGCAATTGAAAACATATCGACTCGTCTGGGAAGTTCCCAGTTGGCAAAAGCCAAATAAATGATGATGAACAATGGTCCCAGAAACTGCAGGACGGTTGCCGTCGGGGCGTTACCATAACGAATGGCCATAAAGTAAGTTAGTTGCGATGGCAGCATTCCCAGAAAAGAAAAGATCATCAATATTAGAACGGCATGCCAAGATTTAAAAATGGAAAAAACTTTTTTACCATTAGTGGCTGTATACCACACTAGTAGCAATAGTCCGGCGAAGAAAAGCCTAATGCCTACTAGCCAAAGTGGCGAGATCGATTTATTTTGAAAAACAAATTGCGCCACGCTTCCGGACATTCCCCAAAGAGTTGATCCAACGATGGCAAATAAAATTCCACGCCGCTTATTAGAACTAGACACTTAAATCCCCCCATTTAATTTGAAAATCTAATTGAATACCAAATACTTCCCACTACTAGCAATGATCCGATGACGAACATCCAGGAGATGCTTTCTCCTAGGAAAAACCATCCTAAAATCGTTCCAACTAGAGGTTGGAATAGGAAAAATAATCCTGAACTTGCGGCATTCAGTAGTGCTAATCCACGGTTCCAAAGCACAAAGGCTAGGGCGGTAGAAATGATCCCCAAGTAAAGCAGACTTAAAAATACTTTCGGTTCGGCAAAGTTAACTCGTTGGATCGTTGAAAAATTCGAGATCACAAATGGTGTCAAACAGATGATAGCCACAAAAGTTGACATGATCGTGATCTGTAACGATGTATAGTGGTCAGAAACTTTTTTCACTAAGACGGACATTAACGCCCAAGTTAGTGCAGCAATCACCAAACAGACTGAACCCAATAACATGTTTTTGCCCTCAAAGTGAACGCCGACGATCATGATAACACCAAGCGTTGCCATCAAGACAGAAATGATTTTTTCCTTGGTAAGTTTTTCTTTTAAGATCCACCAAGCAAAAATGACCATAAATGTTGGTGTTGAAGAAGTGATAACAGCACCAGTTTGAGCAGATGAAAGCCAGGTGCCAGTTTCTTGGAAAACAATTGAAATTGTATTTCCAATGAGGCCAATCAGAAATATCAGTCCGAGATCCTTTTTACGGATGTGCCACTTGGTTTTAGTGATGATTGAAAAGAGTAATAAAGCGACTATGGCAATCAAGTATCTGAGCAAGACTAGTTCTATCGGTGGTATGATTGCGACTACCACCTTGACGACGACAAACATGCCGCCCCAAATGCTTGCTGCCAAACTTAAAAATATTGCACCTAATAATTTATCGTGATTCATTAATTGTTCCTCCGCGTGTGATTTGCATTATGAAATCGCCAGCGGATGCTATCCACTGACTAGCGGATAGCAGGAACGTCACATTCATTCAATGGTGAATAGATCATCTGAGTGCCTCCTATAAATATAATGCTAAAAGTTTATTCTAAAATTAGACATCATGCAATGTATTTTAAAATAGCAATTAAAAAGGATGCCGAATTTTTCAGCATCCTACTATAATGATTTGCTACCATCCGCAATTCCTTGCATGAGACCTTGAATGAATGAAGGTATGCCGGACATAATCAGCATTAGGAAAAATAGCACCGTCCAAATGATGCTCCATTTTGAGGCAGTCTTTTTGATTTTTCCCCAATCTACGGTGAAGAGCATCCCAATAAATGAAATGAATGTAATGACCGAAACCCAGTCCAAGAAATTAGCTTGATTTACGCCAAATGCTTGATTAGCAATGATGTAGATAATCATTGCAACAGGAATCGCAGTGAATAAAAATGCTAATATGCTTAAACTCGAAGTGTTTTTTTCAAATTTCATCTTCAGCTCATCATCCTTCTTAATTAATTCGTCTAACGAAACTCCAAAAAGATCACTGATTGCAATAACATTTGAAAAGCTAGGTAAAGCCGAGCCGTTTTCCCACTTTGAAACAGACTGTCGAGTGATATGCAATTGGTCAGCCAGTTCTTGTTGGGAAAGCCCATTGATTTTACGTTGCTTCTTTAATTGTTCGCTAATTTTCATTCTATCGCCCTCTCTCTAGTTAAATCATATGAGATTATTAATTTTATTGATAGGACTTTATAGTTGCACCGATAAAAAGAGGCGTTATAACGCAAAAAAAAGAATCCATCAGGATTCTTTTAGTATTAAATTCCACCAACGATAATGATGCCGCCACCCAAAGCACCCTTGCGACGAGCTTTAGCATCTAATTGATTGTATATAGGTGCAACATATTCGGTTAAGGCCTTGAGTTCAGGAATTTTGATCCTATCCTCAGCTGATAACTTGCGTAAAACGAGGTATGTTTTGGTTACAACCTCATCAAATTCGACATCTTGATTCATCGCCACAGCACAGTTGAAGAGATTTTGTTTCAGTTGTTCATGAGTTTGATCTAATTTGTTGTAGGCAGTGTCGATCAAGTTAAAAAGTGTTTGTGATTCGTTGTCCATAGGATTCCCCCCCTGTAATATATACGGTGATTATTTAAGTCTGGATGAGCTTATCTTTAACTACAGTTAGTATATGAGTGAAAACTCTCAATGTACATAAATATAATTGTAATCAAATAGAATTTCATTCATACTATTAATCAAGATTATAGGAGGGGACCTATGAAACTTAGAAGTACGACATTTATTTGTGGAGCAGTTTTAACAATTCTATTAGGAATTGGAATTGAAACACAAACAGCGAAAGCTGATACAACGACATTGGAAAACACTCAACAAACAATTGTTGAGACACCGAATTTTCCATTAACCAATGACTCAGATGAGAAAATTGATGACGCTAAACATAACGATCAATATGCAGGTGGAAATTGGAATATATCTTTAGATGAAGCAACGCCTCAAAATAATTATTATTTGTCGGTCAATAAGGATGCTGTCGAATCACTAAATGCATCCGTCAAATCACTTTCAAACTCGACTGGGAATGATTCGACCGATGAGTTTCCGGATACTGTAGATAATCCTGACGATACTGAGACTACTAATGTTGATGATTCATCAGCTACTGATTCGATTGATAATGGTGATCCCAATACCCAGATTATGCAAGGATTGGATAATATTTCTTCTGGCAAAGAAGAAGCTGACTCAATCCAAATGCAACAAGCTGCTGATTATTATCAAAGAGTAATTGATCTTTTGAATGATGACAATCCAGATTATTCTAGTTTTCAATCAGATATTGAGCAATTAGAAAATATTTCTAATTACCAAGATTTAAGTAAACAATTATGGACTCTTGTAAAAAAAGGTTACTCATTGCCAATTTCAATTTCATGGTTAGTTAATTCACTCAATCATTTGGATCATGTAGTGTCCTTTGACCAATCATCGATTATGTCTCACTTACCAAACCTGGGACTAGATCAAGAAGATTCTGAAGCACGCACAGATTTTATTTCTCAAAACGTTAAATTTTTGGAACAGTTGGGATATTCAACTGAAAAAGCTAATCAAATGGTTACTAATAGTTTGAACTTTAATCAGCTTTTAAACGATGCTGCTATTTCAACGGACACGCAGGAATATCAGTTTGAACAAGATTCAAAACCTGATTTTATGGATCTAGATGTCTTTTATCGTCAAACGGGAAATCTTGATCTTAAGGAATATATTCAAACTGCATATCCAACGGCAACTAAAATACAAATCAAAAATAAAAAATTATTGACGAGATTATCCAGCATCTTCAATCAAGCTAACTTTGCTGCAATGAAAGATTGGATGGTTGTAAGTAAAGTATATAGCGAAAGCTATTTACTGGGTTCAGTCAGTTCTACAATGGCTTTGCCAAATGATGCTACCCAAGATGTCAAAGATAGCTTTATTAAGGCAATGGCATTTTCTACCACTGAAAGTTATTTTGCGGACACATTGAGTAGATATTATGGTCAGAAAAATGTTGATGATGAAACAATCGATCAGGTTACCGGTATTGCCGACGATATCATCAATACCTATAAAGAACGTTTTCAGAATAATACTTGGTTATCCGAAGATGGTAAACAACAAGTATTAAATAAACTTTCCAACATGAAGCTATATGTTGGATATCCCAAAGTGATCCCAGCTGATACTGATTACTCAGGAATCGATTTTTCACAGTTCGACAATGTGTATGATTTGGAAAATGCAATGGATGAGCATTCTACTGAAACGGATGCAAATCAATTTAATGAACCAAATGATTTTTCTGCATGGCCAGAACCAAGTTTTACTATGAATGCCTATTACATTCCGGAGAGTAATTCATTCTATATTTTCGGGGGAATAATAACGGATCCATACTTTTCAAAGGATAATACAGATGTTCAAAACTATGGTGGAATCGGTGTAGTAATTGGACATGAGATATCTCATGCTTTTGATAAAAACGGAACTAATTATCAGTCAAATGGTGATTTTGGAAATATTTGGAATACTCAAGATCAGGCGGAATTTGACAAATTAGCTGATAAAATGGTCAAAGAATATGATCGGATACCTCTATTAGGACAACAAATTGACGGTCAACAAACGTTGAGTGAAAATATGGCAGATAATGGAGGCCTCAATGTCGCACTTGAAGCGGCAAAGAAACTTCCAGACTTTGATGCTGATGCATTCTTCTCTAATTGGGCTTCGGAATTTGCTCAACCAGTTGTTCCTGAAGTATATTCACAACCTAGTAAGGATGAACATACAGTTGGTCCACTTCGAGTAAATGTCGGCATCCAAAACATTTCCGACTTCTACACAACCTACAACGTCAAAAAAGGCGATGGTATGTGGCTGGATCCAGACAAACGTGTCAATATTTGGTAGAAGCTGAATTTAAGTTCAAAAATAGCGTCTAATTCAAACTAGAATTAGGCGTTTTTTTATGGAAAAATCCGACAATCGTATCTTTTTAGGCCGAGCAACTTGTATAATTAAATTGATAAATATCTTCGTGGAGGGATAATTATGAGATTAAAAAGTGGCATCTTCATTTGTTCGGCAGTATTGACTATTTTAATAGGAATAAATGCTGAAACCCAATCAGTTCAAGCAGCTGATACCTCCAGTGACACCACTGCCGTAGCGTCCACAACGAGTACTGCGAAGACGTCCACGGATGTTCAATCTGTCAGTAATGCTGGCGGAGATTGGTCGATTGATCCCACAACTGCCACTCCCCAAGACAATCTCTATTATTCCGTCAATGGTGATTGGCTAAACAATACTCAAGTGAGCGACTCAGACGGCGGCGTAATTAGCTATCAAACAATTCAGTCGCAGCAAGCTACCAAAGATATCACCACAGATATTGATAATTTAGGTAATGGTTCTGAAAAAACTAACGTTCCGCAAATTCAGCAAGCAGCCGATTATTATCAAAGATATTTGTTGATGCTGAATTCCTCAAGCATCAACACTGGTTCTCTAGGCAGTGATGTTACTGACATTGAAAATTTAAAAGATTATTCTGAACTGAATAGTAAACTGACTCAAATGTATGCTGAGGGTGCCAGCTTGCCATTTAGTCTAACTTATAAAAATGATCTCGATGACAACACTAAAACGGACTTATCATTTAACTTAGATGCGTCAAATATGCCGTATATTTCGACTGCCAACAGCACTTCAAAAGCTGATTTCATTGATGGGATGACGATTTTATTGGGTCAACTTGGAATCAGTCAATCTCAAGCTAATTTGATGATTCAACGGGCGTTGAATTTCCAAAATGACCTGACGAGTACATTGGCTGACCTGCCTACAAACAATGGGACCGACTCAAGCAACTTGACGACCGTTCCACTCAGTAAGGTTTATCCAACTCAAAGTTATTTGAAATTAGAACAGTTAATGAGGGATACTTTTCCCAATGCTACTAACGTTCAAATACCAGAGTCATTTGACACAGATTCCTACAATAAAATTTTTAGCAATGGGAATTTCCAAAGTCTCAAAGATTGGCTAGCAGTTTCTCAAGTTTATAAAAACGCTGAATTGTTTGGCCCCACAGGTCAAGCAGCTTTGGCAAAATTTAGCAACGACGATCATTTGTTGGCGAATATAACTCAATCTAAACAGACCAAGGCGTTTAATGCTGCTGAGAATTATTTCCAAGACGAATTCAGCATGTATTATGGAATGAAACATCTCGGATCCAATGCACGTGCGAAGGTCCAAGAGATGGCTGAAAAAATTCGTGATGCATATGTTCAGAAATTAGAGAATAACACTTGGCTCAGCGATACTACGAAAAAAGCTGCTATCAACAAGCTTGAAAATATAGTTATTTTAGCTGGATATCCAGAATCAATTCCAGCTAAATCGGATTTTTCAAAAGTTAAATTTACTGATGATGAGAGTCTTTACGATATTAATAAGGAATTAAATAACTCACGATACATCTATAACCGTGACAATTTCGGGCTTCCATTAGATAGAACAATGTGGACCAAATCTAGTTATGATTGGAACTCTACCTATTATCCAATTTCAAACAGCATCACGATCGATGCAGCAATGCTCCAAGCCCCATTTTTCTCAACAGAACAATCTGACAGCCAAAATTATGGCGGCATCGGTGCAGTTATTGGACACGAGATCACCCACGCTTTTGACAACAACGGTTCCAAATACAACGAGAACGGAATCAAAGAAGATTGGTGGACTGATGCTGATAAGGCTAAGTTTGCTGAACTTAGTCAAGACATGTTAAAGGAATACGATGGAATCGACTTCGTTTGGGGAACTGTTAATGGTCAATCCAGTTTGAATGAAAATATGGCTGATAACGGTGGCTTAAGCGTGGCACTGCAAGTGGCACAAACATTGCCAGGATTTAATGCCCAGGAGTTCTTTAATACTTGGGCAAAATCGTGGAGAATCCGCGTAGCCAAAGATGGAGAAGCGGGGATGATGTTTGAAGCACATGCACCATACCCAATCAGAGTGAACGTGACAGCCCAAAATCAACCTGAGTTTTATCGAGCATTTAACGTTAAAAAGGGAGATGCAATGTGGCTAGATCCAACCGAACGAGTAACAATTTGGTAGGCGAGGGTTAGAGGAGATTGTTGATGTGGAGGTTCACTGCCGGCTCTGGACGGAAATCGATTGCCATCTGTCTGGCATCCTTGGTTGTTCGTTGGCGTAGCCAACACTTTAAACTGTTGCGCACGCGCCAAGGGCGACGTACGTTCCTAAATTTGCCCTAAGCTGGCGTCATCGCCGGCTAACGACAACTTCTCGGCTGAGCCAGGCATCGATTTCCGTCCGGAGCCTAGATACGTTCAAATCAAAATCTCCTTTTTTTGATTGAAAGATGGAATGTCGGCAGTTCTTATGCTGAATTATGAATTATTAAAAATTTAAAAGCAAAATTATGGGTATACGCAAAGAGGATGGAAGAAAACTATATTGTTTTCTTCCATCCTCATTCTTTTATATTCTATCGTTGCGATTACGAAGATTATGTAACGGGATTTCTAAGATAGGAAATATGATGCCGATAAACACTACCCCGAATGCAATTACTTGCCATGAATAATGTTGTACAATTCCTTCAATTAGCATAATTACCATCAATAAGACAGTTAGCATAATCGTCCTTCGATAATAATGTGGATCTCGATCACGAATATCTAAACGAAATTTCATAATCAAAAAAGTAATAAATAAATAAGTTGCACAAATTTCTACCATTACCATAGCAGCAATTGTAGTTCCATCGGTCGTAAAGTTAGATGCAATCCAGGTGCTAAAAAATATTATCGGAAGGGCGACAGATAACGTCACTGTAAATATTTTTCCGACCATACTTTTCTTATATTCATCGACAACAGAAACGCCGAGGATTTTCCTTATTAGCCAATCGTACATAATAATTTCCCCTTTTACTCAAGGAAGAATAAGTCGTTTACATCAACTCCGAGTGCATTGGCAATTTTTAATGCCAACAAAATACTGGGATTAAACTTATCCTTTTCAATCAATAATATCGATTGTCGCGTCACTCCCACTTGATCGGCCAAATCTTGCTGGGATAATTTTTCTGCTTTTCGATATTGTTTTAGATTGTTTGAGATTTTTTTTTCATTCTCGATCATGTGCACACAACCTTTATGAGTTCATTATAATTAAAATTATTTAAAATGTAAACTATACTGTACATTTTTGAAAACAAAATATTTTCTTAATTGTACTAGAAAATAAATAATCGATAAAATATTCTTCAATTATGCCGATGAAATTATATGTTTTTGATTGGTCAGTTTAAGGCGAAGCAAGTCAGCATGTAACCGCCCAAAGGTCGGTAAATACAACTAGACCAGCTAAACATTCAGCAAAAAAACTGCCGACATACCTTCTTTCAACAAAAAAATATGGATTTTGAACTAAACTAACCTAGGTAGCGGGGGAGGATTGCGTTTGGCCCAAGTAGAGAAATTCCACTTGGCAATGCGAAGCAGTGCTTAGTGGAAGGTACAGCTTCAAGACTGGCGACGAAGTCGGGAGGCTCGAAGTGTGCCCTCTACGTCACGGTGCCAAAGAAGCAATCCTCCTCCGACACCGGCAGTGAACCTAAACCGCTGCAATCAAATCACTCCATAAAAAAATACATTATTAAATTAAAATTGGTCTTAATTGATTAAATTTATACCAACCATGGCCTATATTTTTGATATAATTGTAAAAGCGAGTTTTTAAGGGGATGTCCAAATTGCAAAGAAAACGCTATTTCAGAATTAGTCTTGGCTGGCAAATTATTATTGGATTAGTCTTAGGTATAATCCTCGGACAAATTTTTTACCATAATAAAGGCGCCATTCAAGTTATGCAGAACATCGGAACGATGTTCATCAGTTTGATTCAAATGATTGTTCTACCAATTGTTATTTCCTGTTTAACAGTTGGTATTGCTAACATGGGTGATATTAAAAAGTTAGGTAGAATTGGTGCTAAGACTTTGATCTACTTCGAAGTTATGACAACACTGGCAATCATTATTGGTATTATCGTTGCTAATGTCACGCATCCCGGTTCTTATATTAATATTCACGATCTGCAGAGTTCAGATATTTCGCAATATACGTCATCTGCAAAAACGGCTCAACACGAAGGAATTTGGTCGGTGTTGATGAGTATTATTCCAACTAATATTTTTGACGCGATGGGTAAAGGCGAAATGTTGCCGGTTATCTTCTTCTCAGTCTTCTTCGGTTTAGGAACGGCTGCAATTGGCGAACAAGGTAAGATTATTACTCAGTTCCTCGATGCAACAGCAAACGTTATGTTTAAAGTTACTAACTGGGTCATGAGAGTTGCTCCAATTGGTGTCTGTGCCTTGATTGGTGTAACAGTCGGTGAAATGGGCTTTGAAGCTTTGAAACCACTGGGACTATTCATCGTGATTGCCTACGCCACGATGGCATTTTTCGTATTTGTAGTTATGGCTGTGGTAGGTCGAATTTTCCACGTCAGATTTTATGAACTATTCAGAATCATTGAAAACGAAGTTGTTTTAGCTTTTACAACAGCTAGTTCGGAAGCTGCTTTGCCAAAGATGATGGATAAGATGCAAAAATATGGTGCTACCAAGGGTATTGTTTCCTTCGTTATTCCAACGGGATATACCTTCAACCTTGATGGTTCAGCCATTTATCAATCATTAGCCGCATTATTCTTGGCTCAAGCTTACAATATTCATTTGTCGCTTGGACAACAGATCACTTTGATCGTTGTGCTAATGCTGACTTCAAAGGGTATGGCCGGTGTGCCTGGAGCATCATTTGTTGTCTTGTTGGCAACTGTTTCAACTATCGGTGTTCCAATGCAAGGATTAACATTTATCGCTGGTATTGATCGACTAGTCGATATGGGACGTACCGCTGTTAACGTTGTCGGTAACTCACTAGCAACAATCATTATTGCTAAGAGTGAACACGAATTTGATGAAGAAAAACGAGAGAAATACGTCGCTTCTTATACCAGAGGTGACTAAACGATAATCCATGAATAATTTCATGGATTATTTTTTTACGCATTTTTTTAAAAAATAAAGGTTGTTAAATTAGTCAAATCTCCATATTTATTAAAAAAATAATGAATAATATTTTTCTGATTTATAAAATAACATTGACGTGATGCGTGTTTATCATTATATTTAACATGTTCATGTTCTATAGTTATAGGGAACTTTAGACAGGGGGAAGATAGTGAAAAAACAATTCAAATATTCTATTTACGCGAGTTTATTAGTTTCAATGTCTGTTTTGGCTTATCCAACAATTTCAAAAGCAGCCACTAACGATTCTGATCAACAGTCAGTTTCGACTGAGACTGTTGCTGAGAATAGTTCAGATGAGTCGAGCTCTCAAACTAGTTCACAGACTGATGTACCAGCTGTTTCAGCAACACAAAACACTGATATTCAGGATCCAAAGAACCAGCCAAGTTCGACTGTTGTTCAAAATAGTAATAGCAATGATGCTAAACAAACAACAAGCAGTACCCAAGCAACTACAACTAATGATCAATCACAACCGAGTGTTGTAGATGTTAACGGAGTGTTTACTGTGGGAAGTGAAACTACTCCTTTAACTGATCAAACTGGGACAAATCCTAGTAATCGTAGTGTTGCCGCAGGGTCAGCTTGGTTCACTGATAAATTAGTTACTGCTGAATCAGGAGAAACTTATTATCGAGTATCGACTTTGGAATATATCAATTCTAAAGCTGGAACTTTTACTAGTAACGTTAGCGACTATTCTTCTACAGCAACTATTACCTATAAAAAGGGTGCAGATGTTCATGCATTCACTGGCTATGGCGATTCTGCCAGTTACACTGGAACTAATTTACCAACAGATTCAGCTTGGAAAATCGACAAACGTGCCAATATAAATGGGAAGTATTGGTATGAAGTCGGCAATAACTTGTGGGTTCCACAAGATTATTTAGTTGTATCTGATGCACCTGACATGTTGCCAGCAGCGTGGGTCAGTGGCGTTCCTTTGATTGCTCAAAGACCTGAATTGCCAAATGGTTGTGAGATCACAGCGGTAACCATGATGCTTCAATATGCTGGAGCAAATGTCGACAAGATGCAATTAGCCAAAGAAATGCCAAGAAACAGCGATCCAAATTATGGCTATATCGGACAACCTTGGGATTCAACAGGTATTACTATTTTTCCAAATGCTTTGATGAGTCTGGTTGAAAAATATGCTGGTACTGCCAAAGATTTGACTGGTCAAAATTTTGACGCGATTAAATATCAAATTGATATTGGTCACCCGGTCGTTACTTGGAATACTTTGCATGGTTTTCCATATCATGCCTTGACCGTTACTGGCTATGATTCGCAGTACGTTTACTACAACGATTGTTGGACTGACGTTTCTACGCAAATGGATATCAATGCATTTATTCAAAATTGGAACACACAAAATAGACGTGCAATTAGTTATTAAACTATCTTTTAAATAGGGGAAAATATGAAAACTAAACATAAAGTAATTATTTTTAGCAACCTAGTTCTTGCTGGACTTTCAGTTGCCATGATGCAAAACAATGCCAAGGCTGACACTACTGACTCAGCTGTTCAAACTGCTCAAGTTCAAGCTACTGCAAGTAATGATGCTGATCAAACAGCACAAGCTACTACTGCAACAGTTCAACCACAAACAAAGGCTGCTCAAGTATCTGCACAAGCAGACCAAGCCACTCAAGCTAACACACAGGCTGGTGGCGTTGGTGCAACTGATCAACCAATTAGTACACCTGTCGTAAATGGTGTTGTAACAACTGGCGATTCATTGGCTAGCTTATACGATGGCGATGGCAATCAATTAACTATCAGTCTTCAACCAAAGACAGACTGGATCACTGACCAAAAGCTTTCAACACAAGCTGGTAATACTTATTATCGTGTAAGTAACAATGCTTATGTTAATGGTAGCAATGTTTCATTAAACTATGGTAAAGCTGAAAACGGCGTGGTTAGAGTAAAGGATTGGGGAGCAAAGACTTCAAACCGTTCTGATTCAGGATTTAAAGACAGCGGTTTGGCTAACTTAGATCCAAATTCAACCTGGCAATATGGTCGTACAGATACAGTAAATGGAATTTCTTATTGGGAAGTTGGTAATAACCTCTGGATCAATTCATTTGATGCCACAACCACTCCAGTTTATTCAAATCCTGCTGGCTATTTCCCAATCTCTAATACACAAATTCAACCTGATGGACAACCTGGATACTGGTTATACAACGGCGTTGAAGGAATCAAGACTTACAAAGTTAGACAATATTTCGGTTTAGGTAATGGTCATACAGAGTATGACGGTGCCACAATCAATGCGGTTAGACGTTTTCAAGCTAATGCAGGACTTCCTGTAACTGGTCAAACCGACTTGGCAACTTGGGAAGCAATGGGCTTTTCTGAAGCAGATTGGTATGGAATCGATTCATACGTTGCACCGCTTCAAACAGGCATCAACAGTACACGTTCTGATCATATCGAAGCAATGATCAACCAAGCCTTCAAGTATGTTGGTCAACCTTGGGTATCAGGAGCAGCTAGTTCACCTGCTTATGGTGTTGACTGTTCAGGATTAGTTACACAAGCAATGTACGCTTCAGGTATCTCACCACTTCCAGTTTCAGCAATTCAACACGCTCAACCAGGAAATGAGTGGAACAGTCGTTACATGTGGAATGATACAGCACACTTACCACATATTGCTGCATCACAAAGACAACGTGGAGATTTAGTATTCTTCACAGATCCTTCAACAGGAATTATTTGGCACGTTGGTATTTTACTAGATGCCAATACCATGATCGATTCATGGCCTGGATATGTTGGAACATCATCAATTTATACAGGATACAAAGGTAACATCGCCGGATTCGCAAGAGTATTCGGATAATAATGAAAAAGCCGAAAGGCTTTTTTATTTTGCTTGATTGAAGTGGAAATTCTGTGGCGTATAATTAAATTTATAATAATCAAAAGGGGAGAATCATGAGAAAAATTATTATAAGTTTAGTATTTGTGCTACTGGGGATGATTAGTTTTAGCACGATCCAATCGGCTGAGGCAGCTACGGGAGTTACCAATCAACCAGACACGGGCTTTTCGTCAATTAAGACTGATTACAATGTTGCTATATTTAATGATAATGGAGCAGCTTTGTATGATGATCAAGGTAATGTTATTCCCAATTTGTCGTTGGCAAACAACACTCTTTGGTACACAGATTTTGCAAATGTCAGATTATCTGACGGGCAAATTTTTTACAGGGTGGCAACTGACGAGTTTGTCAGTGATAAGGATGTAACTACCTTGTATGTCGCATTTTCGAATGATAATAATTAATAGTATTCAGCATTTCTAGAGTTAACACTCCAGAAATGCTTTTTAATTATGCAAAATTTAAATCGCTTTAATAAAATTAATTGTAATTTAAGTCAACTTGAATGAAAATGTAGGTATATAAATTAATTTGTAGGAGGGGTTTAGATTGAAACATAGGGGAAGCATATTGATCTGTACAGCTGCATTAGGTATTTTGTTGGGTTTAACTACGACTCAAACAGCAAATGCCGATACTGTCACTGCCACTGATCAAACAACGGCAGTTCAACAAAATCAGACGTCAGACAATCCTGATCAGGCAACAACAACTCAGACAACTGACACTGATACAACTGCAGATCAAACAAACACAAGCAGTCAACAAGCATCTCAACAATATCCTGGTGGGGACTGGGACGTTGATCCAACAACTGCTACCGCGCAACAAAATTTCTACTATTTTGTAAACGGAAAATGGCAGGCATCTGCTGAAATTCCAGCTGATAAGTCTTCAATTGGCGTGTCTGAAGAAATGCAAAATAATGTCACGACCAAAATGTTGAACGACTTGAATAGTTTTTCAAACGGCAGCAAGCAAACAGGTTCAGAACAGCTTCAACAAGCAGTTGATTTTTATCAAAAAGCTTTAGAAACCTATAAACAAGACCAGAGTGGCTATCAAGATATTAAAGCTGACGTCAATCAAATTTCAGAAATGAAAGACTATGACGACTTTAATCAACAATTGGCCAATTTTTCAGAATCAAGCATTCCGCTTCCATTTGACCTTGAACCAGAAGTTGGTTTAAAGGATGCCACTAAAAATATTTTGATGTTTACCGCTCCTGATACTATTTTGCCTGACCGTTCTTATTATGATAACGACGATGATGGCACGATCATGCTTTCAAGATATTCAGAAGCAGCTTCAAAAATCCTGAACTTGATGGGCTACGATGATACGACTGCCTCTAAGATGGTAGAACAGACTTTAGCTTTTGACCGTAAGATTGCTGACTATACTTCTGATCCGACAAATGCAATCGATGATCCAGATGCCTTTTATCATCCAATGGATTTCCAAAAATTTGTTAAATCCTTCAAGACTTTGAAGGTGGGAGATTTTGCAGAAGCCGTTTATCCAAGCAATACTGATGTAGTCGATATTGGCGATAAGAAATTTATGGCTAATTTCAACAATTTGCTCAGCAAGAATAATTTCGAAGAGGTTAAGTCATGGATGATCGTGACATTATTGACTGATAACGCACAACTACTAGGGAAGGAAACGACTTCAGCAATTGCTCCTTATATCGAAAAATACAAAGGCGTTTCAGCTTTACCCAACAATCAAAAGCGTGCTTATCAATTAACCAATGATAACTTTGAACAAATTTTGAGCGAGTATTATGGAAAAACTTATTTTGGTGCTGATGCCAAAAAAGATGCAACTAGATTGATTCAAAATATCTTGTCAGTCTATCATGATCGGATTCAAAACAATACCTGGCTAAGCGATGCTACTAAACAAAATGCTTTGGATAAATTAGCTAAGATCACTTTGAAAGTAGCTTATCCAGAAAGCATTCAAGACGATTATCAACACGTTAAAATTTTAGATGATGAAAGCTTGTATCGGACAGTCAAAGACTTGAATCAAGCTACCTTTGATGCCCAAGTTCGTGATTTTGATAAAAAAGTTGATCGGAGCGTTTGGAGCATGCCTAGTTATCTAGTCAATGCTCAATACGACCCACAATTTAATGATGTCACGATTCCAGCTGCTATTTTACAGGCACCATTTTATTCAACTGAACAAACAGATAGTGAAAATTATGGTGGTATTGGTGCCACAATTGGCCATGAAATTTCTCATGCCTTTGATAATTCTGGTGCTCAATTTGATAAAGATGGTAATCTCGATAATTGGTGGACCAAGGCTGATTATGCAAAGTTCCAAAAACTTACTAAAGAAATGGCCAACGAGTGGAATGGCATTCCATATGCCGGTGGAACCGTTGATGGGGATTCAACAGTTGGTGAAAATATGGCTGATAACGGTGGTTTGAATGCTGCTTTACAAGCTGCCAAGGCTGAGCATAATTTCAATGCTAAAGAATTTTTTGCTACATGGGCTAAGAGTTGGCGCTATAAAGCTACACCTACTTATGAAAAATACTTATTAGCCGTTGACGTTCATGCGCCACAACCATTGAGAGCAACAGTCGCTTTGCAGAATCTTGATGATTTCTTTACGACTTACGATATTAAATCTGGAGATTCAATGTGGTTAGCTCCATCCGAACGTGTTCATATTTGGTAAAATAGAGTCAACGATTTTTGAAGGAAGTGCAATGCAATATGAAAATTGCTGTAATTGGAGCAACTGGTAAAACTGGACATTTAGTAGTTGAGCAAGCTTTAAAACAGGGCTATGACGTAACTGCCATCGTTCGTTCGCCTGAAAAACTTCAAGAAGATATTCCAGTGATAAAAAGGGATATCTTAGATTTGACTAAAGAGGATATCGAACCATTTGATGTTGTCGTAAGTTGCTTTGGAGTCCGCGTGGGGCAGGAGCAACAGCATATTCCAGTTAATAAACATTTTGTCGACATCTTTGCTGGAACTGACACACGTTTGATCGAGGTCGGAACAGGTGCCAACCTCTATACCGACGATTCCCGCAATAAAAAAGTACTCGACTTTTTACCTGCGATGAAGAAACAGTCAGAATTGCTAGAAGAAGCATACCAAGTTTTGCAAGATAGTAAGGACGTCAATTGGACTTATTTGGCACCGCCATTCCACTATAATTTTGACGGACCTGCAACTGGTCATTATCGGACAGGAACCGACTACGTGATCGTTGATAAAAAAGGAATCTCAGAAATCAGTTATGCTGACTTGGCGCTAGCACTGGTTGATGAAATTAAGAACAAACAATTTGAAAAACAGATGTTTACTGCTACGTATGAATAAAAATAAGGAACTTTGAGAATAAACTCAAAGTTCCTTATTTAATAGTAGTTGGTAATTTTAAAATGTAATCGTCAAAGAAGTCGCTCTTGAGCTTTCCAAACTCATCGATACAAGCGTGGAATTCTCCGGCTTCTTCTGGAGTAAAGTCGAAATCAAATTCAACCGCATTTTTTAATTTCATATAAGTTGGTTTTTTCGTAAATGCCTGCATATTGCCGAAGAGTCGCATCGCATAATTGTCGGCAACAAAAGTTGAACGATGGAAATAGTATAGTAGCAATACATCGGCGGTTTCGTTGCCGATTCCTTTTAGACCGGTCAATTTTTTGCGAAGGTCGTGGGTCGATAGCTTTTCCCAATCGTCGAAGTCATCGCGATAAGCGGTGAGTAGCGACCGAAGATAAATTGATTTATTATTAAAGAAACCACTTGGCTGGATCAATTCTTTTAACTCATCTTGCGACAGAGCTAGCATTTTATTCAATTCAAAATTAGTTTTGCCTCGTAAGTTGTCGAGTGAACGGTCAGCATTTTTCCAATTAGTGTTTTGGATCAATACCATTCCCGTTAGCATTTCCTCAGTGCTGTCGGCTGGCCACCACTTTTGTAGGCCTAGTTCATGGTTCAAGATTTCAAATAGTTCACGGATATTAATAATTTTTGACAAAAGATTTCCCTCAACTTAAATACATTTTTCATAAGGTGGTATAAAGATGGCTGCATTAGATGATTATTTAGCAACACTCACTAACGACAATGATAAACTATTAGCGACCAAAATGAATGAAATTATTACTGAGGCTTTGCCCGATGCTGAAATCAGGATTTCGTATGGACTGTTGGGATATTTTCAACCTAAGCAAGTTTGCTTTTTCGGTATCAACAAAAATCATATCGGATTTTATCCAACCAACAAGCCGATCGAGCAATTCAAGACTGAGATCACGCCATATTTGCATGGTAAAACGACGCTGCATTTTAAAAAATCAGTCTCAGATATTCCAGTTGATTTAGTTCAAAATATAGCAAAATGGAACCTTAATAATTGATAATGCAATTAATTGAAAATTAATTACTTCAATATTGATTGTTCGAAAATAATCCATAAAAAATTACGTTTATCGTACATATGTTTGCTTCTTTGTGGTACGATATCCTTTGTTGAATTCGAATAAGTGTGGGGTTAAATTATGCAAATTGTATTGTTTTTGATTGGATCAGTATTTGCACTACTATTAGAAAAATATATTTTTGCTAATACCAGACATGCCTGGTTGGGAGCTATTATACCAATACTTTCCATCGCATTTGTCACTTGGTGGTTAGTTAGTGCACGAATGGTTTGGGGTATTACTGACCTAATTATCGGTGCATTGTTTGTCTTCTTTAACTTCATTTTCTGGAGTCAGGGAATCGGTTTATACCACCGTCGAAAGAACATGCGACGCACAGGAAAAGCGTAAACAATTGAATATATATTTAGATTAGGAGGACCGAAATGGTCTTCCTTTTTATTTTGCCTAGGTTTATTTTTGTAAAACCCTTTCATATATAATTTGTCATTTATTGAAATATAAAATTTTTAAATTCAACTTTCAGCCGTTTTTTAAGGTGGTAGTATTGCCCTGGACTTAGGAAACGGAGGTAAGAGTATGAATGAAGAAACCGAGCCGAAGAAACGTAAGTTGATCGAATATGCTAATGGCCCTTCGCTTGAAGAGATCAACAGTAGTGTCGATGTTCCCAAAGGAAAGGGATTTTGGAAGACGCTATTTGTATATTCGGGACCTGGAGCACTAGTTGCTGTGGGGTATATGGATCCTGGTAATTGGAGTACATCAATTACTGGTGGTCAAAATTTTGAGTATTTATTGATGTCAGTGATACTTATTTCTAGTTTAGTTGCCATGTTGTTGCAATATATGGCCGCTAAACTAGGAATTGTAACACAGATGGATTTAGCTCAAGCTATTCGTGCTAGAACGAGTAAAGCTTTGGGAATTGTTTTATGGATCATGACTGAATTTGCAATTATGGCAACTGATATTGCCGAAGTTATCGGTGCCGCAATCGCATTGTTCCTATTGTTCCACATTCCATTGATAATCGATGTTTTTATAACTGTATTTGATGTTTTGCTATTATTGCTTTTAACTAAGATCGGTTTCAGAAAAATCGAAGCAATCGTTGTCTGTTTGATCTTGGTTATTATCTTGGTATTCGGTTATCAAGTTGCATTATCTAATCCTAACTGGGGCGGCGTCATCAAAGGAATCGTACCAACAAAGGAGACCTTTGCATCAAGTCCAACCGTTGGTGGGATGACTCCATTGACTGGTGCCTTAGGTATCATCGGTGCCACGGTAATGCCACACAATTTGTATCTACATTCAGCAATTTCTCAAACTAGAAAAATTGATCATAATGATAAAAAACAAGTTGCAATGTCAGTTAAATTTACCGCTTGGGATTCAAATATCCAACTAACATTCGCATTTTTCGTAAACGCATTGTTACTGATCATGGGTGTGGCAGTCTTCAAGAGTGGTGCCGTCAAGGATCCATCATTCTTCGGATTGTTCCAAGCCTTGTCAGATACCAAGACAATGAGTAACGGAGTTTTACAAAGCGTCGCCAAGACTGGTATTTTATCAACCTTATTCGCTGTAGCATTACTAGCTTCCGGTCAAAATTCGACAATCACAGGTACATTAACTGGACAAGTTATAATGGAAGGTTTTGTTCATATGAGAATGCCATTATGGCTTCGTCGCCTTGTCACACGGTTGATTTCAGTGATTCCAGTTTTGATCTGCGTTTCATTGACTAGTGGTAAGAGTGCCATCGATGAGCACGTTGCCTTAAACGATTTAATGAATAATTCTCAAGTCTTCTTGGCCTTTGCATTACCATTCTCAATGTTGCCATTATTACTCATGACCGATAGTAAAGCTGAAATGGGTCAACAGTTCAAAAACGGCTTTTTGATCAAAATGTTTGGATGGATCTCAGTCGTAGGCCTGACTTATTTAAATATGTTGGGATTGCCCGCACAGATCGAAGGATTCTTTGGCAGCAATCCAACCAAAGCACAAATTGCCTTGGCTGATCATATCGCCTATGGTTTGATCGTGATCGTGTTAGCTCTGTTGGTTTGGACAATTGTCGAGATGTATCAGGGCAACAAACGGGTTAAGGAAATTAAATCCCAAAATTCTGCAAAAATTTCTGAGAGTGAATCTTAATGACCAGTTATAACAAAGTTTTAGTTGCAGTCGATGATTCGCAAGACTCAAAATTAGCTTTCAATTATGCGATTCAGCGCTGCAAACGTGATAAAAGCGAATTAGATATTGTTTCAATTTTAGAAGATAAGGATCTTAATAGTTATCAGATCCTCAGTAAAAAATTTTTAAATGGACAGCGGTCTAAATTGTTACGTGAATTGCAGCAGGATCAACAGACTGCAGAAAAACAAGGCGTTAAGACTGTCCATACGTATACGACTGAAGGTGATGATGAAGCTGGGCAAATCATTGTGCGAGATATTATCCCGGACGTAAAACCTGACTTGCTAGTCATCGGTTCAAAATCGCAGCATGGAGTCGAACAATATTTCGGCAGCCAAGCTAGTTACATGGTTAAACATGCACCGATCTCGGTGATGGTTGTTAAATAAAAGCTGTGACAAAATTGCTATTTGCTACAAATATGTCGCATTAAAGTGTGAAAAAGCAGAGTGATCTGACTATATTTTTTCACACTTTTTTTTACACCAACATCCGATACAATGCTGGATTATCTTGCAAGTTGGTATATTCTGGATCAAATTCAGTCAAACGGTCTAACAATTGTCCTAAGTTTTCAGCTTTTCCTAATCTAACTCCGACTAAGACTGGTCCCTGGTCGCTGTTGACCTTTTTAGTATATTCAAATTTCGTGATGTCATCGTCGGGATTCAAGACGACATTGACAAATTCTCTAAGAGTTCCGGCGCGTTGGGCAAAACTGACTAGGAAGTAATGTTGCAATCCCTGATAGATCAATGATTTCTCTTCCATTTCTTGCATCCGATTGATGTCATTGTTCCCGCCTGAAACTACACAGACGACGGTTTTTCCAGCTAATTGTTCTTTGTAAACTTCTAGAGCGGCGATGCTTAATGCACCGGCAGGTTCTGCGACCAATGCCAATTTGCTGTAAACATCAAGAATGGTTTTGCTATCTAATCCCTCTGGCACGGATACCAAGCGGTCAACGTATTTTTGACAAGTATTGTAAGTCAATTGACCCACTTTTCTGACGGCTGCACCATCCACGAAAGTATCGACTTTATCCAAGTTAACGGGATGTCCGACTGAAAAAGCTTTTGCCATTGAACTGGCACCACTAGGTTCAACCCCAACAACAGTGGTTTCAGGACTGACAGCTTTGGTGTGGGTGCTGACGCCGCTGATCAAACCGCCGCCACCGATGGCTGCAAATAAGTAATCAACTTGCAAGTCTTTGTCTTTAGCATCGTCAAAGACTTCAACTGCCAAGGTACCTTGACCGGCCATAGTGTTCAGATTGTCGAAAGGTGCGATGAAGGTTTGTTGATTATCAACGCAGAATTGATTAGCAGCTGCATTGGCTTCGTCAAAGGTATCTCCGGTTAGTTCGATAGTGACATTATCGCCTCCAAAAAATTTTACTTGATCAACTTTTTGCTGTGGAGTGGTGGTTGGCATGAAGATTGTTGCTGGGATATCCATTTTTTTACTTGTCCAGGCGACGCCTTGAGCGTGATTTCCAGCACTGGCACAGACAACTCCGCGTCTGCGGTCAGCTTCTGGAGTCTGAGAGATTGCGTAATAGGCGCCGCGGATCTTGAATGAACGAACTTGTTGAAGATCTTCACGTTTCAAATAGACTCGACAGTGGTATTTTTGTGAAAGGTAGTCGCAATATTGCAATGGTGTGTGTTCTACTACAGGTTTTAGAACTTGATAAGCTTGTTCTACGTCTTGGTTGGTTAATACAGTTTGTGTTTTGGTTGTCATTTTTCTGTCCTCTTTGTGTTTTTTTTAGATTGAGCAAATAAAAAAGGGTTACCCGCATCTAGCAGGTAACCCTTTTTCGTGACTAGTCGATGGACTAGCCCATGAATATCTTGATAATCATGTTGTGACTGATCATTTTTGCTGCTTGATTCAGCCCTTGGTAAACATGATAGGTATCCAAAATGAATTCAGGATCTAACTGTTGCGCGTCGAAGTAAGTAATTTTTGCGTTATCAATAATCAAACTAATCACGGCCGTATTGATGACGGCCTTAATAATGACCAAGTCATCGTTAGTAATGCTACTAATAATAATTTGGTCTATACCATTCAACTTAGCAATGTTGATTCTGTCTTGAAGTTCATTTAGGCCATACTTAACAAAGCCATCTAACTTGGCAATAACAGTAAAGTCATCGTCATCAGTGGCTTGATTTAAGGTATTTAATGCATTTTCGAAAGTTTTAGTATCCGCAAAGTTAGCATCATTCACGACGACAGCATTGCATCCTGCCTTTTGCAGTGCAGTAACTTGTGCACGCAAAGAATCAGATCCATCGCTTACGTATGCATCTGCAATAACGTTCATATCTGAAACTGTGGTCAGATGTTGAACATAATTAAGATAAGCCTGATTACTTAACAGGTCGGCGTCAAAGGTGCCCAGTAGTTGAGTACTGAGCAGACATCGATCTAAGTAAACAGAATTAAAACCGGCTGACTCTAAATGTTTAACCATTAGAGCATTTGATGCTGCTGGTATGAAATGTGCTGACATTCTTAACATCCCTTTCTTAAAACAAAAGCTCTTTGACAATAGTCAGAGAGTAGAATTTGAGATCTGCTGTTGGAGTAAACTTCAAGCAGCAGTAGCTCGTTCTAATTTGTTTTTAATTTATTTAAAATTAACACTCTGAGGGTTAAAGTCAACCGGAAATTAGATATTTTATTTTTTAAAAAAAGTTTTTTAGGATTTTCCCTTAGAAAAACTACCTATATAGCGACCTGAGAAATGATGAAAAAAATCACAAAAAACCAAAAATCCAAGCTTGACATCTCTTTGAAACCCGTTTAACTTAATGGCCATCAGCAAATGCAACAAACGTTTTGTAATTTAAATCAAATATATTTTTAATGCTTATGCTAGTTTTTCGTGTCGGAAATGACTGATGTGATCGACTTCGTATTACTTTTAACAATCTATTTTGGAAAAATGCAAATTGACCTGCAAGCTGAAATCATTAATTTTAACGTAATTGAACGAAAATTAGGTTTTTTTAATAATTCTCATTATTGATTAAAACTCAATTTAATTTCAGTCACGTTTATGAAAGGGGGATCTATCGATGTTAGCAAAACAGTCGGAGATTGAACAAAATCCAATTAGTGGAGCCGAATCTTTGATTGACGCATTAGTTGATCACAACGTAGAAATGCTATTCGGTTATCCAGGCGGAGCTGTTTTACCAATTTACGACACACTGCTTACTTCGTCGTTTCGAAATATTTTGACTCGGCATGAACAAGGTGCTGCCCACGCAGCTGAAGGTTATGCCAAAGTCACAGGGAGGACAGGCGTCATTTTGGTCACAAGTGGACCAGGGGCTTCCAATGCGATTACGGGCATTGCCGATGCTATGATGGATTCCATTCCATTAGTGGTTTTGACCGGGCAAGTTGGAACGGCCGCAATTGGCACGCAAGCTTTTCAAGAGCTTGATGTCTTGAGCATGACGAAATCTGTTACCAAGGCCAATTTTCAAATTAGAAATAGCGAAGAGATCGCCGATGTATTGGATCAAGCTTTTTCAATCGCACAATCAGGGCGTAAAGGTCCAGTAGTTGTCGATCTTCCAAAAGACATGATGGCACAAGTTAACAATGATCAAAGAGGTTTTGCGTGTAGAAGCACGAGAGCTTGCAGCCTAAATCAAGTCCAAACTCAGGATTTGGATGAGATCTTAAATCAGCTATCCCAATCAAAACGGCCCTTGTTGCTACTAGGTGCAGGAGTCAGTTCTGCTAAAGCTGGATTTTTGGCAAGAGAATTTGCCCACAATTGGCGCTTGCCAACTGTTTCGACCTTATTGGGATTGGGTATTTTGGAAAACAACGACCCATTATTTTTGGGAATGGGCGGCATGCATGGTTCATATGCTGCCAACATGGCATTTCAAGAGTGCGATTTCTTATTGAACATCGGATCTAGATTCGATGATCGACTAGTACCAAATCCGAAGAAATTTGCTCCATTGGCAGAAATTGCCCAGGTTGATGTTGATCCTCAAGAGATCGACAAAATCGTTTCGACCCAATATTCAGTCGTTGCCGACGCTAAATCGGTGCTTGAATATTTGAACGAACAGCCGAGTAAACAAACTTCTAAAGATTGGTTGAAGACCACTAGTCAAAATAAAGTAACGCACGGTTTTAAATATCAAACAGACAAAGAGTTTTTAAAGCCACAAGAAGTTATCGAAGAGATTGGACGGATCACAAATGGCGA
The DNA here is from genome assembly GCF_022484265.1 of Companilactobacillus sp. Classification (NCBI taxonomy): domain Bacteria; kingdom Bacillati; phylum Bacillota; class Bacilli; order Lactobacillales; family Lactobacillaceae; genus Companilactobacillus; species Companilactobacillus sp. The sequence goes on along the minus strand of NZ_JAKVLR010000001.1, from coordinate 1,203,553 downwards.
CGCAACTGTCGTTACCGATGTAGGCCAACACCAAATGTGGGTGGCACAGTATTATCCCTTCAAACGTCCAAATCAATTAGTTACTTCTGGCGGTTTAGGAACTATGGGCTTTGGAATTCCCGCAGCAATCGGTGCAAAATTTGCTGACCCAGATCATCAAGTAGTCTTGTTCGTCGGCGATGGCGGCATCCAAATGACCAGCGAGGAATTAGAAGTCTTAGCAGTGGAAAAGTTGAACGTAAAAATTGTTCTTTTAAATAATCAAGCACTAGGAATGGTACGTCAGTGGCAAGATGAGTTTTACGATAAAAGACGCTCACAAACAGTCTTCACTCATCAACCTGATTTTGACAAGTTAGCTCAAGCATACGCCATGATGTATTACCGACTAAATAAATCTGATAATTTACATGAAAAACTTACTGAAATTTTCAAAACGGAAGGTCCAGCATTGATCGAAGTTTCGATTCCGGAATTGGAACAAGTCTACCCAATGGTAGCTCCAGGTTCAGCTAATGACGAGATGCTCGGATTAGATTAAAAAACAAATCAAAATAAACTTAAAAAATGGAGATTAATTATGAAAGTAGAAATGTTATACGACAAGGATGTTACAACTAATTATTTACAAGGAAAAACTTTAGCTTTTATCGGCTACGGCGCACAAGGACATGCCCAAGCTAACAATTTACGCGATTCAGGATACGACGTAGTGGTTGGAGTTAGACCAGGAAAGTCATTTGATAATGCCAAAAAAGATGGCTTCAAGGTAATGTCAGTCGCAGACGCTGCCAAACAGGCAGATTGGGTTCAAATGTTGACTCCTGATGAAGTAATGTCAGATGTTTATAAAAATGAAGTTGCTCCTTATTTGGAACCAGGCAATGTCCTTGGATTTTCTCACGGCTTCAACGTTCATTACAAAGAGATCGTCCCACCAGATTACGTTGATGTAGTTATGATGGCACCTAAAGGACCAGGTAACTTATGTCGTCGTACTTATAAAGAAGGCTTCGGCGTTCCAGCATTGTATGGATATTTCCAAGATTACTCAGGACATGCTGAAGACTTGTCAAAAGAATTTGCTAAAGGTAACGGCGCCGCACGTGCCGGATTGCTTCAAACAACCTTTAAAGAAGAGACTGAAGAGGATCTCTTTGGTGAACAAAATGTCCTTATGGGTGGCGTTACAGCCTTGATCGAAACTGGATTTGAAGTCCTAACTGAAGCCGGTTATTCTCCACAATTAGCTTATTTTGAAGTTGAACATGAAATGAAATTGATCTGTGATTTGATCTATGAAGGTGGATTCAACAAGATGTATGCTGACTGTTCAAATACGTCAGAATACGGTTCATACGTTGTTGGACCAAAGGTTGTTGGTGCAGAGTCGAAGCAAGCCATGAAAGATGCTTTGACCAATATCCAAAATGGTAAATTCGCTAAAGAATTTATGGCTGACTATCGCAATGGCTTCAAAGACTTATACAAGATGCGCGAACGTTCCGCAAATTCATTGCTTTCAGAAGTCGGCGAACAATTACGTGCGAGAATGCCATTCGTTAACGAAGCTGATAAATACAGTACTCCACAAGACGAAGAAGAACAAAGTGCTTAGTCAAATTATTTTTTCATAATATTAAATAGACCTAACGTAAAAAATGACTTTTGCGGAGGCCTATTTAGCTAAATCTGCAACGAGGTGGATCCAATGTCAAAAATTTTGGAATTTAAAAATGTCTCAGTCACACGTGGAAATAATGAGATCATTCATAATTTTTCATGGACTGTAAATGAGCATGAAAACTGGGCAGTTTTAGGTCTCAATGGAGCGGGAAAAACTACCTTGTTGAAGATGATCCAAGGAGACCTTTGGCCAAGTTCAGGTTCATTAGAAGTATTAGGCGGATTGTTTGGGAAGACCAATATTCCGGAGTTAAAAACGAAGATTGGTTGGGTCAGCACAGCACTGCAAGATCAGCTCCATCCAGGAGATCGAGTGACCGAGATCGTATTATCTGGAAAATTTGCCAGTATCGGGATCTATCAAGAATATTCTGATTCTGACTTGCAAATGGCGAGATCCATTTTGACTAAACTTGGCGGTCAAAAGCTACTGAATCGGCCTTACGCCGTGCTATCTCAAGGTGAACGACAATTAGTCTTGATTGCCCGTGCCCTTATGGCTCAGCCACAGTTGTTGATCTTAGATGAGCCTTGCAATGGGCTAGATTTGTTTGCTAGAGAAGATCTGCTTGAAAAAATCGATCAGATAGCTAAAGACCCTGAAGGGCCAGCATTGTTATTAGTCTCTCATTATACTGAAGAGATTTTACCAACATTTGGACACGTGCTGTTGTTGCGGGCTGGATCGATTGTTGATCAAGGTGAACGTTCCCAAATCATAACTGAAAAAAATTTATCTGATTTTTATCAACGTCCGATCCAGATCAAAGATTTATCAGACTCAAGGATTGCAGTATATCCAAAACATTAACGAAATGAGGGAGACAAAATGAGTGATACGTTAAATTTTACAGTCAGCGGAAAAGATATGCAGAAACGAAGCGATGAAATTAAAGTCGGCGTTGACCGTGCACCAGGACGCAGTTTGTTATATGCCACTGGAGCGGTCAAGGATCCTGAGGATATGAAAAAGCCATTTATTGCTATTTGTAACTCATACATCGAGATCGTGCCAGGTCACGTGCACCTGCGTGAATTAGCAGATATTGCTAAAGAAGAAATCAGAAAAGCAGGGGGCATTCCGTTTGAATTCAACACAATTGGTGTTGATGATGGTATTGCGATGGGACACATCGGGATGCGCTATTCATTGCCAAGTCGTGAAATTATTGCCGATTCTGCTGAAACTGTAATTAACGCTCACTGGTTTGATGGCGTTTTGTACATGCCAAATTGCGACAAGATCACTCCCGGAATGTTGATGGCATCGGTTAGAACTAACGTCCCTTGTGCATTCGTATCCGGTGGTCCAATGAAGGCCGGCGTTGATCCTAACGGTAAAGCAGCCACATTATCATCAGTTTTTGAAGCGGTTGGAGCATTCAAGGATGGGAAAATGTCAAAAGACGACTTCATGGAACTAGAAAGAAATGCCTGTCCTAGCTGTGGTTCGTGTTCAGGTATGTACACTGCCAACTCAATGAACTCTTTGATGGAGGCCTTTGGCGTTGCTTTGCCATACAACGGAACAGCTTTAGCTGTTTCTGAACAACGTCGCGACTTGGTCAGACAAGCAGCTCGTCGAGTAATGGAAAACGTCAAAAATGACTTGAAGCCAAGGGATATTTTGACTAAAGAAGCCTTTGACGACGCTTTTGCCCTCGACATGGCCATGGGTGGTTCGACTAATACAGTTTTGCATGGATTGGCAATTGCTCATGAAGCCGGAGTTGATTACAGCGAAGAAGAAATCAACAAAATCGCTAAAAAGACACCTCATTTGGCAAAAATTGCTCCTTCATCAGCTTGGACGATGCAAGATGTTCACGAAGCCGGTGGAATCCCAGCCTTGATGAATGAATTGATCGAAAAAGGCGTTCTTCATCCTGATCGCATTACTGTCACTGGAAAAACTATCAGAGAAAACGTGGCTGGTAAAAAGACTTTGAATCCAGAAGTTATCAGACCGTTGGATAATCCATATTCTCCACAAGGAGGATTGTCGATTCTGTATGGAAATATTGCTAAAAATGGTTCAGTTATCAAGGTTGCTGGCGTGGATCCAGATATTCATAAATTTACTGGGACGGCAATTTGTTTTGACTCCCACGATGACGCTGTTGCCGGGATCGACAATGGGACAGTTAAAGCTGGCAATGTCGTAGTTATCAGATATGAAGGTCCTAAAGGCGGACCAGGGATGCCAGAAATGTTGAATCCAACTTCTGACATTATCGGACGTGGACTAGGTCGAACAGTTGCTTTGATCACTGACGGCAGATTCTCTGGTGCAACCCACGGTATCTGTGTGGGCCATGTTTCTCCTGAAGCTGCTTCTGGTGGTGAAATTGGCTTGATCCATGATGGCGATAAGATCACTATCGATCTCGTCAATCGGACGTTAGATGTTGATCTGACTGAAGCAGAACTTGACGCACGTCGTAGCGAATTAAAACCATTCCAACCAAAAGTTAGATACGGCTATTTGGCTAGATATCAATACTTAGTTACGTCCGCAAATACTGGTGGCGTAATGCTAGGTGCTGATGAATTGTTTGGCAAAGTTCAACAATCGGCCACTGAATCTGGCGGAAAAGAGTGATGACTATGGTCGATGAAGTAAAACAAGAAACCAACGAAACCAAAGTATCCGATTTGCAAGATCGGATTCTGGAACAGTTGACCAAGGTCATTGACCCAGAATTACGAGTTGACTTGGTTAATCTCGGTTTGATCTACGGCATAAGTTTGGAAGATAAAATTTGTACCGTCAAAATGACGTTAACTACGATGGGGTGTCCGATCTCAGCAGTTTTAGAGCAATTGATTCAATCAGCTCTAGAACAGTTGCCGGAGATCGAAAAAGTCAAAATAAATCTAGTTTGGTATCCAGCTTGGACGCCAGACAAAATGAGCCGAGCTGCCAAAATGGCGCTTGGATATTATCGATAAATTTTTTAAATAGGGATGGAGTGAAGAATATTGGAAAAAGTAGAAGGACTTGGAAAATGGATTGGTAAATGGTTTACCGTTTTGGTCGTCATTTGGGCAATCTTTAACTATTTGTTGCCACAAACTAGCCAGTGGGTAATTCCAAATACATCTTATTTACTAGGAATCATCTTGTTTGGAATGGGGCTAACGTTGCGTGGCGAAGATTTTGAAAGAATCGTTAAAAGACCATTGCCAGTGATCTTAGGAACAGTCGCACATTATGTCATTATGCCAACCATTGCTTGGCTTTTGTGTGAGATCTTCCATTTAACAGGTGCTACTGCTGTCGGTGTTATCCTAGTTGGATCTTGTCCTAGTGGAACATCTTCTAGTGTTATGGCATATTTAGCCGGTGGCGATGTTGCATTAGACGTTTCGATCGAAACGTTATCGACAATCCTGGCACCAATAGCTTTACCAGGATTGTTAATGTTTTACGCCGGTAAATATGTCACGATCCCAGCTCAATCGCTATTTTTAAGTACCATCCAAATTGTTTTAGTACCAATCATCTTAGGTGTTGTTATTCACACCTTGTTTGGTAAAAAAGTTGATTATTTAACTAGAGCATTGCCATTGATCTCACAGACTGCCATTCTGCTGATCATTGGTGCCGTTATCTCAGCTAATCATGCCGAGTTATTCACAGCAACAACAGCCTTAGTGATCCCGGTTGTTATCTTGCATAACTTATCAGGATACGGTTTAGGATTCCTCTTTTCTAAACTTATCAGGCTAAAAGATCCCCAAAGAAAAGCAATTACTTTTGAAGTCGGAATGCAGGACTCTAGCTTAGGAGCCACGCTTGCCATGATGTACTTCTCGCCAGCCGCCGCCATACCTTCCACTATCTTTAGTGTCTGGCACAACATCTCAGGCTCAGTGCTTTCGTCATACTGGCGGATGCATTCTGACAGAAAAGTGGTCGTTAATGACCAACTAGTTGGACAAACTAGAGCCTAGAAATTTCTAAATCATTAAAAAAAATCTACCGAACATCTCCGTGTTAAAGAGATATTCAGTAGATTTTTTTAGTGGAGCAATCTTAATCCGTTCAAAATCACTAATAGAGTACTGCCTTCATGGGCGATAACTCCCAATCCGATGTCAGTGATACTGAAGAAATTCAGGACTACTAACAAGGTAACAATTAGCATTGAAAAAATTATGTTTTGCCAAACTACCTTGTTCAGTCGCTTAGAAATTTTATGCGAGTAAACAAATTTTGATAAGTCGTTTTTCATGAGGACAACGTCAGCTACGTCGATCGCAACGTCAGTGCCTTCGCCCATGGCAACGCCAATGTTGGAATTAACTAAGGCAGGAGCATCATTGACGCCATCGCCGACCATACCGCACATGTTATATTCGGTTTTTAAGTCGTTAATGATATTGACCTTATCTTCAGGGAGGACTTCAGTTACGACCTCGTTTAAGCCAATTTCATGACCAATTGCTTCGCCAGTTTGTTTAGAATCACCAGTGATCATCACAGTATTGATACCTTGTTGATTCAAGTAATCGATCGTTGGTTTGGCGTTTTCGTTCGGAGTATCCATCAAGGCAATCATTCCGATGACTTCAGCATTTTTAGCGATGAAGACTACGGTCTTACCTTGATCAGACAAATAAGATTGTTGATTAGTGATCGACTGTTGAACATTTTCGAAGGCAGAAGGTTTTGCAATCAAGTATTCATCGCCTTGATATTTAGCGAAAACACCCTTACCGACTTGAGTTTCAACCGTTAAATCAAGAGTTTTAGCCTCAGGGAAGTTTGCAACAATAGCTGAAGCTAAGGGATGATTAGTTTGTTTTTCCATGCTGACAACAATATCTGTCAAAGTATCTTTGTCAAAATCATCTTCGATGAAAAAGTCGGTCACGACTGGCTTTCCGTTGGTGAGCGTACCAGTTTTATCGAATGCGACTGCTTTTAGATCGGAGATATTCGACAAAAATGATCCACCTTTAAATAAGACGCCGTGTTTAGCTAGATTTGAAATTGCTGAAAGTGTTGCTGGAACGGCACTTGCAGCCAAAGCGCAAGGTGAAGCTGAGATCAGAAAGACGATCCCACGATATACGGCTGTGCCAAGTGTCCAGTGGAAAATCAGTGAACCTAATAGCATCACAATCGGGAACAGCAATAAGACTATTTTGACGTAGATTGGTTCAATACGTTTGATTTTAGTAGCAGTTTTACTAAGGTTATTTTGAGATTGGTCAACTAACTGTAAGATTTTTGAAAAAACTGTCTGGTCGCTAGTTTTAGTTGCTTCCATAATAAATGAATCATTTCCATTGATAGTACCAGCGTAAACGGGATCTCCGACGGTTTTTTCACGGGGGATGCTCTCGCCATTAATGGCAGATTCATCGATTGCAGCCACGCCAGTGATGATCATTCCGTCAATCGGTACTTGGCCACCATTTTGAACTTGGATCTGGTCGCCAACCTTGACTTTTTCAACATCAACTTCATTAATATTTCCTTGGTCATCGATGATCCGAGCTTTAGTAGGATTCATTTCTAACAAACTCTTGATCTCACGCTGACTTTTTCCTTCAGCATATTCTTCCAAGAAATGAGCTCCGGCAAAAATCAGGATCAGTAGGGCAGCTTCTTCGAAGTTACCGATTAAAATAGCACCAATGGCGCCTAGTGACATTAATATGTGAATGTTCGGCACAAATTTCTTTTGCTTCACACTATCTTGATAAGTTAAAACCAGGCCTTCGCCAATAACGTGGTAGCCGGCTAAGGCAGTGGCCAATAAATATAGTATTTTTGGATCAACGAACGGTATTTCGAGTTTAAAGACAAACATCATAATGGCACTTAAGAAAAGTATGAGTCCTAAAAAATAGGTTTTGGTAGACATATTTTTGACAGCCATAATAAAATTCCTCCTGTTTTATATATGCACGTCTGTTCATATGTTCATATTAACATGGAAAATTTGGACTTACAACCATAAAAAAATTAACAAATTCTTTCGATTTACGGTATCGTATAATTAAGTATTATTAGTAATGGGAGTGCAAAATTGGATAAACAGATACACAACAAAAAACTCGATCAATTGGTCTCAAATGGGATTCCTCTGGACGATCATGCCAAGAAGATTGCTGACTTCTTCAAAGCCACCGGCGAGCCGACTCGCGTCAGAATAATTTTAGCGTTGGCGCAAACTTCCTTGAGCGTTAATGAAATTGCCGAAATTTTGGACATGAGTCAATCAGGTATTTCACATCAACTAAAAACCTTGCGAGACGCCAGAATCGTGAGCGGAGATCGCTTAGGAAAAGAAGTACACTACCATTTGATCGATAATCACATCGTGAACATCTTCGAACAAGTCATCAAACATTCGGATGAGTAAAAGAATAAAGAGAGAGCGTCAAAAACGGTTAGACTCTGAGCATTGCTCAGGATATACTGCGCTCAAAATACAAAAAGACCTCTAATTCTATTTTTTTAGAATTAGAGGCCTTTTGCGTAGTTTCTATAAGATTGGTGACAACAGTCTAGAGAATCTTTGCTTGAAGTGCATCCAAACTCCTTGGTTGTCGATAATTTCTTGCGTCAACAAGGTAGAATCCTTCATGTCATTTTCAAATGAACGACGAACGTTGTGAGCAATTTTAGAATCATAGATAAATGCATTGGCTTCAAAGTTCAAGGAATATGATCTGAAATCATGATTCATTGAGCCAATCGAACAAATCTTATCATCAATGATCGAAGTCTTAGCATGCAAAAATCCTTTTTCATAAGTATAGATTTTAATTCCAAATTGGGTCAATAGATTGGAATAATACTGAGTTGCTCTGAAGATGAAGGGGTGGTCGGGCATGCAAGGTACCATGATACGAACTTCAACGCCTGAACGGGCGGCAATTGTTAAAGCAGTAAACATTGGGTCATCCGGGATCAAGTAGGGCGTTTGAAGCCAGACGCTCTTCTTGGCGTTGATGATCATGTCGATGAAGCCATCCTTTAATACTTCCTGACGTGAGTTCGGACCATCAGTCACGATTTGAATCGGCAAATTGGAGTTGATATTAAACAAATCGGTTGGGAAATATTTGCTCTCAAAAACTAGTGGCAGAGCATGACGGTCAACAGATGCATTCCAGTCTTGGAAAAATCTCTCTTGCATCAACATTGTCGCTGTCCCTTTGACACGAAGATGTGAATCGCGCCAATAGCCAAATTTTTTCGATTCGCCAACGTATTGGTCGCCGACGTTAAAGCCACCGATCCAGCCGTAAGTTCCATCAATAATTACTAATTTTCTGTGCAAATGGTAGTTCAGACGTGTCTTGTAAATTACGTTTTTGGAAGTAATAAATGGTAGAACTTCTCCGCCAGCCGCAACGAAATCGTTGAACCAACGACGATTTGTACCGCCAGAACCCCATGGATCATAGAGAATTCTAACTTCTAGTCCTTCTTTAGCTTTTTCAGTCAGTAGGTCCAAAAATTCTTGACCGATATTACTTTTAATGAAGGCGTAATATTCGACGTGGACTGTCTCTTTAGCTTTTCTAACATCCTCAAATAAAGCCTTGAATTTTTCCTTGCCATCATAAAAAGTCTCAACTTCGTTATGACGAGTTAAAGGAGTCTCCTCAGTCTTATCGAAAAAGTTGATCACATGTCGAGCGTAGTAAGTCTCGTCTGATCGTGAACTTTTTCGAGCTTTATCTCTTTCTTCGTCAGCCATATCCCGTAGCTGCTTGAGTCCGATGTGTTCTTGATTGCTGATGTTGAAAATTTTCTCCTGGGCAATCCCGCGCCCAAAGAAGGCATAAATCAAAAATCCAACGACTGGCAATAGCAAGAGAACTAGTATCCAAGCCCAAGTCGTAACAATATTACGAGGTCTATGGAAAACGGTTATCAATGCTGACACAGTATTCAGTACTAAGATGGCGATGATCAGCCAAATCAGCCAATGATCAATTATCATAACAATCTCCCCATAATTCTTACCTTTGATATAAAAAAAGTGTACGTCAAATCATTCATAAAATCTATTTTTACAAATAATTATTATCGTACACTTTTTTTTATTAGGCTGTAATGGTAATTGCGTCTTTAATACTGCGTGCATATGAAGCAAGGTCGTCTTGAGTTGAGCCATTGTTGTTTTCAGCAATCAATTTTACGACCGCACTACCAATGATAATTCCATCAGATATGCTTGATAGTTTTGCTGCTTGTTCTGGTGAATGAATACCAAATCCAATAGCTACCGGAACGTCAGTTACTTGTTTGATCCGAGAAATGGTGTCTGATAGTTGTTTTGAAAAATCATTTCTAACGCCAGTTACACCAAGGGAAGAAACCATATAGATGAAGCCGGAAGCTTGCTTAGCGATTTTTTCAATTCTATCGCCAGAAGTAGGGGCCACTAATTGAATCAAGTGAACGCCGTATTGGTCGGCAACAGTTCTTAATTCAGCTTGTTCTTCGATTGGCAAGTCAGGAATGACTAGACCAGAAATGTCGAGTTCTTGGCATTTTTTACAAAATGCTTCGTAGCCAAATTTAAATGGGATATTAGCATATGTTAAAAAGATGATCGGAACATCAGTTTGTTGGCGAGCTTTTTCAACGATGTCAAAGACAACATTAGTGTTAACGCCTTGATCAAAAGCACGTAAGTCAGCATCTTGAATGACTGGACCGTCAGCAACGGGATCAGAAAATGGAATTCCGATTTCAACGATGTCGGCACCGTTGTTTGCAAGTGTGACGATACTGTCAACGGTAGTGTCAAAGTTAGGATCATCTGCCACTACGAATGGAATAAAAGCTTTTTTATTATTGAATACTTCTTGTAAATTAGTCATCGATATCTACCCCTCTATATTTTGCGATTGATGCTACGTCTTTATCACCACGACCAGATAGGGTGCAGATGATAACTTGGTCCTTGCTCATAGTTGGAGCAATTTTTTCAACATAAGCCACTGCGTGACAACTTTCAATTGCAGCGACGATTCCTTCAGTTTTAGCGATATATTCGAAGGCATCGACTGCTTCATCGTCAGTGATCCCAACGTATTGAGCACGTTTTAATTCGGCTAAACGTGCATGTTCTGGACCAACGCCAGGGTAGTCTAAACCAGCTGAGATTGAGTAAACTTTATCGATTTGACCATATTTGTTTTGTAGGAACATTGATTTCATACCATGGAAAATTCCAACTGAGCCACGTTCGATGGTTGCAGCAGTTTGATCAGTGTCGACACCTTTACCAGCAGCTTCACAGCCAACTAATTGAACGTCTTTATCATTAATGTATTCGGCAAAACTTCCGATAGCATTGCTTCCGCCACCAACACAGGCAACGACCATATCTGGTAATTTGCCTTCAGCATCTAAAATCTGTTCTTTAGATTCTTTACTTATAACGCTTTGGAAGTCGTGGACCATTTCTGGGAATGGATAAGGACCAACGGCAGAACCCATAATATAGAAGGTATCGTCAATTCTTGAAGTCCACTCTTGCATAGTGGCATTTACGGCATCCTTTAGAACCATTGAACCAGTTGTCACTGGATGAACTTTAGCGCCCAGTAATTCCATTCGATAAACGTTTAGCTTTTGGCGTTCGGTATCTTCTTTACCCATGAAGATCTCGCATTCCATACCAAACAATGCGGCAATCGTTGCTGTAGCAACACCGTGTTGACCAGCTCCAGTTTCAGCAATCAAACGGTTTTTACCCATTCTCTTGGCAATCAAAGCTTGTCCGATCACGTTGTTGATCTTGTGAGCACCTGTATGATTTAGATCTTCACGTTTTAGATAGATTTTTGCTCCGCCTAAGTCTTCTGTCATATTTTTTGCGTAATATAACAATGAAGGACGATTAGCATAGTCATTTAAGAGGTCGTGAAACTCCTTCAAAAATTCGGGGTCGTTTTTGTATTTTTTATAAGTCTCGGCAACTCGATCGAGTTCAGCCATTAATGTTTCGGTAGTATATTGTCCGCCAAATTCACCAAAGTGAGTTTGATTCGTTGTGTCTTTTTCCATTTCTTTCATAAGTAAATTCCTGCCTTTTTAAATTGAATGTACTAGTCGTACGATTTCTGAGATTTTTTGAGGATCTTTTTGACCATTAGTTTCAACGCCTCTGGATAGATCTACTAGTGTTGGATGGATAACGTGAATTGCCTCAGATACGTTATCGATATTTAAAGCACCGGCGATGATCAGTGGTTTGGTAGTTTCTAGTTTGAAGTTCTCCCATTGAACTGGCTTGCCGTTACCGGATCCACTGTCGAGCATAATGCTGTCGGCAATAGTGTTAGGTTGAATATTCGTGGGTTTAAAAACGTTGATAACGGTAATTCCGTGAGCTTGTAATTTAGCAACCATCGTTTCATCTTCTTGTCCATGCAATTGAATAATGGAAACCGCGCCACTGTCGTAAGCTTGAATCATTTCAGCGATTGGAGCATTGACAAACACTCCCACGCTGTCAATTGCTGGGTCAAGTTGTCGTCTTAATTCCAGTGCTTGATCCAAACTGATATGATGTCTGCCACCGGCAAAGATGAATCCAGCTAAATCAGGTTTAGCGTTGTTTACTGCCTGAATATCTTCAGTGGTCATCAAGCCGCATACTTTAATTTTTGTCATATTTACACGCTTTGAAATTCATTGATTATTTTTTTACGATCATTTGCCTTCATAAAGGTTTCGCCAATCAAAACTCCATTGACGTGGGCATCCTTGAGACGCTTGATGTCGTCTGTCGTTTTGATGCCACTTTCAGTGATGAAGGGGATGTTATCAGGAACTGCGGGACGAAGTTTCAAACTATTATTTAAATCAACGGTGAAGTCCTTTAAGTTTCGATTGTTAACGCCGATGATCTTCGCATTGGCATCTAGTGCACGTTCAAGTTCTGTTTGATTGTGGACTTCGACTAGTGCTGCTAAACCAAGATCGTCTGCTAATTTTAAAAATTCTTGTAGTTGCTGGTCGGTTAATGTTGCAACTATTAATAACACTAAACTGGCTCCGGCAATTTTTGCTTGATATAGCATGTAGGGGTCGACTGTAAAATCTTTTCTGAGAAGAGGAGTTTGCACTGTTTGTGCGATGTCGTTTAAATACTGCAAATTGCCTTGGAAGTAATCAGGTTCAGTCAAAACAGAGATCGCATCGATTTTGGCATCGGTATATTCTTGAGCAATTTGTAAGTAAGGAAAGTCTTTAACGATAATTCCTTTTGAAGGAGAAGCTTTCTTTATTTCAGCAATGAAGTGAAGTCCTGGTTCAAGAAATTTATCGATAATTACTTGAGGATCTTTGTTAGGTATTTTGTTAGCCTTGTTTTTAAGTTCTGATAGGGGAGTAGCCAATTTTTCACGTTCGATACGCTTAGTTGTGGCTGCTACTAAGTCGTCTAAGATCAAGCTGCAACACCTGCTTCAGTCAATTTGATGAATTGGTTTAATTCTTCTAAAGCTTTTCCGTCGTCAATTGTTTTAGCAGCTAGCTTAATTGCATCGTCTAAACTGATTTCTGGTTTAGCAGTGTGGATTGCTAGCGCGGAATTGACCAAGATCACATCACGTTGAGGTCCCTTATTTCCTTTAAGGATGTTCATAGTGATCTCAGCATTCTCATCAGGAGTTCCACCGATGATGTCTGATTTATTGGCACGTTTTAAACCGAATTGTTCAGGAGTTATTTCATATTTAGTGAATTCTCCGTTATGAACTTCCATAACTATGGTAGGAGCAGAGATTGAAGCTTCATCAAATCCATCTTGTCCATGAATAACTGCGGCATCTTTAACGCCAATTTGATCGAGTACTTTAGCCATTGGTTCAACTAAGCTTTCATCATAGACACCCAGTACTTGGCTGGATGCATGAGCTGGATTAGCAAGAGGTCCTAAGACATTGAACAATGTTCGGATACCTAATTCTTTTCTAACTGGTGCAACGTATTTCATAGCCTTGTGATATTCTTGGGCGAATAAGAAGCAAATACCAATTTGGTTTAAGATCTCTTCGCTACGCTTTGGATCTAAGTTGATTTGAACTCCTAATGATTCAAGCACGTCAGCTGCACCGCTTTTTGATGAAGCTGCACGATTACCATGCTTTGCGACAGGGATGCCACTAGCTGCAACGACTAATGCTGAAGTAGTTGAAATGTTGAATGAGTTGGAATGGTCGCCACCAGTACCAACAATTTCAAGAACTGGTTCGTCAGCTTTGAAATCTAAAGCGTGTGCTCTCATTGCATCAGCAGCTCCAGCGATTTCATCGACTGTTTCTTTTTTTACACTCAAAGCTGTTAAGAAACTTGAGATTTGAACTGAGGTTGTGTTGCCTGTCATAATTTCGTCGATCACTTGGTTTGTTTCGTCAAATGTTAAGTCTTGACCTTCGGTTAATTTTTTAATTGCATTTTCAATCATAATTGAATCCTCCAAATTAATTTAACTAGTTAGTAGTGTTGAAATTGATTAATTTGAGAATTGCCATCGGATTATTTTGATCATTAGTGAAACCTCCTAGAGAATAAAAAAAATCCGTCCATAAACGTTTTACTTAACGTTTAAGGACGGATCATATTCCGCGGTGCCACCTTAATTTCAATAGACTGATAGAAAGAGAGTGTAGCAAAAATACTACCTCAAATATTCTATCGTCCATTACTCTTAGCGAAGGGCTAACACCCTCCCGACAACTTACGTATGTCTAACGTTCTCCCGTACTCGTAACCTTTCGGAGAGACCCTCGATGGTCCATTTAACTATCTGCGTTCGATTGCCATTCTCAGCACCGGCAACTCTCTGGGCGTGCACGATAATCTTGACTTCCATCTCATTGGTTTATGGACGAATTTATTTGTTGATAAGAGAATAAGTCTGAAAAACGTCTTTGTCAACAAAAATATTTAATTTGTTTTTAATTTAATTAAATCAGTGCCAGATAATTTTCGATGATCTGCTTGCCAACACTGGGCTCAGTCATGATTGACTCGGGATGAAATTGAACTCCAAAAACTTTTTGTTTTTCATCGCACAGAGCCATGATCTCACCATCTTTAGTTATCGCAGTGATCGATAATTCATCAGGAATTGTTTGTGGATCAACGATCAATGAATGATATCTAGCGGCTTCAAAAGTTTTAGGACAATCAGAGAATAGTTGAGTCTTGTCAGTGACTTCGACTTCTGAAGGCCGGCCGTGCATCAAAACTGGTGCGTGAACTACTTTAGCCCCGTAAACTTCGCCGATGGCTTGTTCACCTAAGCAAACACCTAGGATGGGCACTTTTCCGATGAAGTGTTTTAGCAATTCCATCATGTTGCCAGCATCTTCAGGTCGACCAGGTCCTGGTGAAAAAACTAATCCAGTGGGATGAAGCGATTCTAATTCTTCAACAGTCAATTCGTCATTTTTGACCACAGTGATGGGTTCGTTGCTATTAGTACCGATCAATTGATACAAGTTATAGGTAAAACTGTCATAGTTGTCGATCAAATAAATCATGATAGAACCTCCGTTTGATTAGTCTTGTTGAGAGCATCTACGACATTTCTTGCCTTATTGTTAAATTCTTGATATTCATTTTTGGCAATACTGTCGGCGACGATGCCGGCACCTGAGTGGACGACTAAGTTTTCATTTTGACGATAAGCTAAACGAATTCCGATACAGAAATCTAAGTCTCCAGAAAAATCGAAGTAGCCTAAGCATCCACCATAGATGCCACGTTTTTGGCCTTCAATATTTGAGATGATCTTCATTGCACTGATCTTTGGGGCACCAGATAAAGTGCCGGCAGGCATAAGAGACTCGACGATATCAACGGCGGACTCTTGAGGATCTGCGATACTTTCGACGGTTGAACCCATGTGCATGACATTGCTGAAGTGAAGCAGTTTGCGAGTTCTTGTGACTTTGACAGTCCCAAACTTGCTGACACGTCCCAAGTCATTTCGACCTAAGTCGATCAGCATGTTGTGTTCAGATAATTCTTTAGTACTGTGAGTTAGTTCATATGCTAATTGAGCGTCTTCTTCAGGCGTTTTGCCACGACGTCTCGTTCCAGCTAGCGGATAGGTGAATAATTTGTCATCATGTTTAGAAATCAAGGTCTCTGGAGATGAGCCAACGGTCTCAAAGTCGTTATGCTTGTAAAAAAATTGATACGGTGCAGGACTATCTTTGAAGAGATTTTTCGTGACTGCATAGAGACTGCCACTCATAGTTCCGTGTTGAGGATTTGAAAGGATCAATTGGAATATGTCGCCATCGACGATGTGTTTTTTCGTATCGGCAACTTTTTCGGCGAATTCTTCACGGTCAAAGTGCAATTCAGGTTTGGATAACATTTTAAAACCAGGCAATTGGCTCGGATGATTATTGGCAATTACGATTTCTTTGAGTTCATTCAATTCTGAGATTGCGTCATCGTAATCAGTTTCTAAGGCTTTTGAAGAAACAATTTTCGATAAAGTCACAGTTTGGGTTTTATGATTGTAGGCAATGACTTTGTGGATCAACAAGAAGTCAGCATCATTTAGACCATATGGGTCAGCTAATTTTTGTGGCAAAGTGGGATTGGCAAACCTGGCGTAATCGTAACTTAGATATCCTGCCAAGCCACCCAAAAATGGTGGTAAATCGTCGAATTTTGGTGTCCGATACTTGGTCAAGATCGATTCCAAATAAGGTTTGAGTGCGGTCTTTGTCTGCGTGATTTTACCAGCTTTTTCAACCGTTAAGGTTCCGTCTTTATAGACGATTGTCTCATCAGGATTTAATCCGATAAAACTATAGCCATCTTCATCAGGCTTAGGTTGGCCGGTGAATAAAAAGCAGGGGCCTTGGCTTTGATTGAGATTTTGCGTCAAGTCGATTGGGTCGAAGTCCTCTAGCTTGAAGCTGATTGTCACAGGGACAGCAGGGTAGTCGTTAGTATATTTTTTTAAGTCGTTAATTTTCATATTGCTCACCTTTAAATTTTTAATTTGCGTAATTTAGGTGTGTTGCCATCGTTTGATTGCCATAATGTCCTCCAACAAAAAAAATCCGCCCAAAACTTCATTTAGAAGTTAAGGACGGATTATCCGCGGTGCCACCTTAATTCGACAGTTGAGAGACTATGACAAATAGTCGTCAACATATCACGCTTAACAAGGAGCTATCACTCCTCTGACAACTGACGTATGTCTGTACGTTTCTCCGTACTAAATTCAGGAGAACCCTCGGCGGTCCATTTAATTATCTGCGTTCGATTGCATTCTCAGCTACGGCAACTCTCTGTGCGTGCACAATAATTGTTATCTCCACCTCATCGGTTTTGGGCGAAATGTTTAATTGAGAATGATACTAGACTTGAAGAAATAGTTTGTCAAATAATTTTCATACAAAAAGTTCGAACGCTGGGCTCGAACTTAGTGGTTGTTAGTTAATTAATCGCGATTATTTCCGAAAATTAGGATCAAACGTAAGAGTTGTAACGCTGTGGAAAGTGCTGCTGCTACATAAGTTAATGCGGCAGAAACTAGCACATGTTTGACCATTGGAACCTCGTCAGCATCGAGTAGATCACCGGATGCTAGGATGCTAACAGCACGTCTGGAAGCGTTAAATTCGACCGGTAATGTGACAACTTGGAATAAAACGACTAAAGCGAACATCCAAATACCGATCATGATCAATGTTTTGTTCATTCCTAAGATAATACCTAGAAGGATCAATGGCATCGAGGCACTTGATCCTAAGTTAACAGCTGGAACGATGGCTGATCTGATGCGCATTGGAAAATAATTCTTTTGATCTTGAATTGCGTGACCACATTCGTGAGCGGCAACTCCTATAGCAGCAACTGAAGCAACGCCATAAGTGGACTCTGATAAGTTCAGAGTTTTATCGCCTGGATTGTAGTTATCGGTCAATTTTCCACTAATCTGTTTAATAACGATGTTTTGCAGGCCTGCTTTATCCAAGATATAGCGGGCTGCATCAGCACCGGTAATTCCACGGTGACTATTGTATTGGTTATAACGGCTGAATGTATGATTAACATACCAAGAAGCCCACATACTCAAGGCCATACCAATCAGCACTAGAATAATCGTGGGACCACCAAAAAATCCATATCCGTACATTTTTTACCCCTTTATTAATTTATTATTGTTTAAATTATATCCATTTAATGTGAAGAAATTGCTAACTTTTGATGGAATTTTGTCAACTTTGAGTTCACTCAAAGAAATTTGATCATTAACGAAAATGAATAATCGCTCAACGATCTCTTGAATAAACTCGTCGGAAATATTGTCATCAAAAGAAATTTGCAAGGTAGCTGAATTGTGATCAAAATCAATCGAACGAATGGCCACTAGTGCGACAATCTGGTGGTTCCGCTTGTCTTCGATGAACCAATATACGCTTTTGTTGCTCATCGTCTCTTTGGCAGTTTCACTAATAAAGTCAGTGATGTCAGCAATATCTTTTTGCAAAAAGTCGCTGACTGTCTTTAGTTTGAATCTCGATGGGAAATCCCAAATGAGATTTTCAGTGATAAATGGACGATAAGACTTAACTTTGATCATTTCAGTTCTCCTTTGTTTGCATCCTGACGCATTTTGAAAACTTTATACGTCCTTAATACAGTATAGATAATCTGATTGTTAAATGCGAAGTAATAAGAATTATATTTTAGATAAAAAAATTCTGCATAATTGTTATGCAGAATAAGGTGCGTAAATAAATAAATTGATTTTTTGCAGAATATCCGAGTCGTCATGCATCAAGGAATGTTCAGCTTTTGAACCGCTGACTGGCATGTCGTAAAATTCTTTGACTCTTGGTTGTAAGACGTAGCCAATTGATTTAGCTGATGTTACTGAGATGTATTTATCGCTGTTGGAATGGTCTTCGACATTTCCATAGATGTTTAAAACTTTTAAGTTTGGCGAGATATTATTGCGACTTAGATAAATTCGAAAATAAGTAGGGCTCATGAAAGCCGGTTTCCCACTTGGGTTAATTCGATTGATATTAGGCAAGTCATTCAAGCCTAACACGCCATTGAAAGGACCAGCAATCGTAACTAAATGATTCATCTTTGGCATGTATTGATGGCGTTTTTCGTGCAGATTGACCAACACTAAAGAGACCGCTCCAAGTGAATGGCCGACGGCATCGTATTCGTTAAATTTATGTTCTTTTCTTAACTGGATCAGTAGGTGGATCAGCCAATGTGCAATTTGATTTTCGCTGATCAATTTATTTTTAAAAACTACTTGAATGATCGGACATTCGTCATCCGTCCATTTACCTTCATAAGTGATTTGACCACGCCAGTTGATCAATACTTTGAGAAATTCTTTTTTTCCAGTATACTTTAAGCCTGATTTGACCATTTCTTCAGTTGTATAGTCTCCCCCGCGGAAACCATGGACATACAATACAGGTCGTTGTTTATTTTCCATTTTTTCACCCTATCAACACTATATTATAATATATCTAATAGTTATTTTCATTCAAAGTAATTTAAGTGAGGTATTCATTTTGCAAAAATATTATGCAGTTCGACGTGGACGTAAACCAGGAATTTATCGCTCTTGGCCGGAATGTCAAAAGCAGGTCAATGGATTCGAAAACGCCCGCTACAAAAGCTTTACTAGTCAGACCGAAGCCGAAGAATTTTTAAAAGGCAAAGACGATTATCCTACCAAAAATAAAACTTCGAAAAAAGAATCAGAAAATTTAGATGATTATGAGATTGTTGTCTATACGGACGGCGGTTCACGAAATCATGGCAATTATAAAGGTGGCCACGTGAAATCTTCTGATAAGGCGGCCTGGGCATTTCACATCAACCATCAAGGCGAGATTTTTGAAGGTACAGATGACGAATTTGGTGCGACTAACAATCGCATGGAGATCATGGCTTTGATCGAAAGTATCAAGCGTCTAAATGAACTGAATCTGAATGATAAAAAAATTATTTTCGTATTAGATTCGCAGTACGTCTTAAACGCTATTACTAAGGGATGGCTAAACGGTTGGAAACGCCGCGGCTACAAGAAGGCTGACGGAACCGCGCCAGCTAATGTCGAACTGTGGCAAGAACTAGATGGATTGTTACCAACAGTTACTAATAAAGCATTCAGCTGGACTAAGGGACATGCCCAAGATGAAGGCAACAATCGCGTCGATGCATTGTTGAACGAAACGATGGATAAAATGTAAATCACGAGTAAAAAAGGCTAATTCACTATGAATTGGCCTTTTTTGAATTGATAATACCTGTATAGATCACGAAGATGGACATGCAGGTAACTAATATTATTTGGGTAATTAAGATTGGCAATGCAAAAGCGTTGCTAGTCTTGTGGTAAGTAAAGTCGAGTAAAATTTGGGTCAGATCGGTTTGAGAGGTTTTAGTCAAAGTTATCAAGCTGATCCACAAAATAAATTGGGTAGTCAATCCAGCGATACTCATCAATCGATAGCTGACCATGAAGGAGTTATTCGTCTTGGCCAAAGGAGTTTGATCGTATTCTTTGATTGCCGATTGATTTTGTTGGGTCGCAAATGCCCGAATGAAGAAGATCCCAATAAAGTAAGTGTAAATATTGAAGGTCAACAATAGGCCAACGATGATTCCAATTAACTCGATGTTAAGAGGCGATGCCTTTTTAAAAATTTTTGCACAGAGATCTACTAGTGGTTTTCCCAAAGCAATCCCGGCTGCAAAAGCTGCGATGATCCACATGTAAGAGTTGATACCGTAAGTTACGCCCACGTAGATGGCACTGAAGATCGCACAAAAGTCGGCACAAATACCGAACAGCATTAAGCGAGTTCTCAAGCGATTGTTCATTTGCGAATGCATTGTGCGGTTAAAAATTAAATCTAATAAAATCACCAGCAGAACGCCACCGAGGATGAAGACTCCCCAGTAAGTCGGTTGGCCAACGCCCAAACTGCGGCCGATCCGAACTAGCAAGACTGATAAGAATAGGGCTAACGACAACAAAACGTTGGGAAAACTTAATGTTGGCCAATTGTAATCTTTGGACAATTTCTTACGTTGCGGGTTCCAGTAAAAGCCTAATAAACCAATCAAACTGTAAATTAGCATGGCTAAAAATGAAAGATAAGTCTTGCTTTTGGCAGTGGTAAATATGATGAAGACTAGTAAAACAATTGCCAGGATCCAGATCAATAGACTAACAAATTTATTCGTGGATTCATCAGTGGCGTGTAAACTGTAGGTTTTTTGAACAGATGGAAAAAGTGCTGCTCCAACACCTGCTCCAATGGCTGATACATCCACTAGGACAGGTGAGAATTGTCCGAACATTCCCAAGAAGTAAGCACAAATGGCTGAAAAGATTCCAAACCAGCCAAAAAATTCTAACTGGACATTCGATCCACGAAACAAGTATAGGGATGTTCTTCTGAAAGCATAAAATAGGCCAAATGGCAGTACTTCGGTGATGATATCGCCGTTGTGTTTGATTAAAAATACGAACAGTAGAAATGGTATCAAATTGATGGCAAATCCACCGATTCCAAGCCACGTACTACTATATGATCTGATTGTTTTCATTGATTGCTCCCCCATATAAATCCTATGAAATTACCATAGTGCAGAATATTAAACGATTCAATCAAAACTGAAATTTTTATAAAAAAAAGGCACAAAAATAGACAAACCCGAAAGCTTGCCTATTAGTCTTATTTGAATAAGTTACTGAAGAATGAAACGATACTGTCCCAAATTCTTTGGACCAGATTACGATTTTCTTGAGTATTTAATTTGTTAAAAATATTCTTAGCTTTGCTAGTGATATCGCTACTTAATTTCTGAGCTTGTTGTTGGAAGTTACCATTTTTCAGAGCACCAGAATCTCTAATTTGGACCATCAAATTGATCAATTGAGTCTTTTGATTATTGTTGATGATATTTTGGAGATTGTTTTGTTGCAAGTTGTTGTTTACGATATTAGTAATTTCTTGTTTTGATGCGTTAGTACCTTGTTTAGCTAAATCAGCTTTCATACCAGCAACAGCATTGTTTAATTGTTGGTCAGTATATCCTTGAGTACCCTTGTTGTCTTGAGTGATACCACTTAAAACATTCATTTCGTTTTGAGCGGCGTTAACTTGGCTTTGGTTCAAAGAGTTACCTTGTTTTGAATAGGCTGCGTAGATACCAGCTAAGGCACCAGAACCATCAATTGGTGTTGCAGAAGTAACGTAGATATTAGCATCTGAAATACCGGCTGTTAGTGCAGCATTCCTGTATTGATCCGCAGTGATCGTCGTAATATTATTTTTACCATTGTAATTGACGATGTTAACGTTGATACCTGAACCGCTTGAAGTAGGTTCGATCAAAGCAGATGACCAAACGCCAGAGCCACTGTTAAAGTTGCTACCACTTGGATTCAAATATTTTACTAATGTATCGCCGGTCACGGTGATGGTGTTGTAATTATTGTTGCTGTTACTCATTTGTCCTGACAAGGCATCTATCGTACCTTGTCGTTGATCAGATGTTAGTGAAGTACCCAGTGTCATAACTGGTTGGTCAAGTGTATCGTCGGCTTTAGCGACGTTTGACGATGAAGCGAAAATCCCTATCGCTACTAAAGAAATAACGCTTAATAGTAATACTTTTAGCTTTTTCACAATAAAGCCCTCCTTAAAAGTAATTAAACCAAATAATTATGAAAAATTCGAGAATATTCGTAAATCTAAACAATATCCTAGCACTTAATCAGATGAAAAAAACTAGATGTGACAGTATTGTTAGATAGATTTTTTAAAAAATAGCGCACGTATAACGCTTAAATTCGTGCCATGACAGTATTTTTTTCTAGTTTGATACGATAATTTATGCTATCCTATAGGTTCTAGGAACACGCTTAAATTCGAAAAATCAAAAGAAAGATAGGTAAACAACTATGAAAATTGTTGTCCTCTCAGGTGGTAGAAGTACCGAAAGAAACGTTTCATTATCATCCGGTGTTAAGATTTCTAACGCCTTAAGAAGCAAAGGCTACGAAGTAGCTAATATTGATTCATTTTTAGGTATCGATGTTGAAGATGATCAAATCGATTCATTATTTAAGACTGAAGCCGAAGATGAATCAAAATTGATCATTGACGATGAAGTTTTGACTGACGAAAAGATCAATGCTTTACGTACAGACGGAACTCGTGGATTGCTTGGCAAGAACGTCTTGAAAGTTTGCCAACATGCAGACATGGTTTACTTAGGTCTTCACGGTGAAGACGGAGAAAACGGTAAGATGCAAGCCGTCCTTGATGTCTTTGATATTCGCTACACAGGTAGCGGTACTTTAGCATCTGCAGTTACTATGGATAAGAAATTCTCTAAAGAAGTTTTTGTTCAAAACAACATCAAAACTGCCAAGTTCGTTGCTACTAAGACTAGCAAGATCACAAAGGAAGAAATTCCATTCCGTTTCCCAATGGTTGTTAAGCCTTCTAATGGTGGATCAAGTGTTGGTACTCATATCATCAACGATGAATCTGAATTGCAAGCAATGGTTGCTGATGCATTGAGATTCGATAAAGAAGCCTTGATCGAAGAATATATCAAGGGTCGTGAATTCTCTGTGGCTGTGGTTGATGGTCAAGTTCTTCCAGCTATCGAAGTTACTGTTGATACTGGTTGGTACGACTTCCAACACAAGTTTACTGAGAATACTACTACTCACTTCACAACTCCTCCTGAAAATCTCGATGAAGATATTCATTTGGAAATGCAAGAAGTTGCATTGCAGACTTTTGAAGCTTTGAGTATGACTAGTTATGGTCGTGTGGACTTCTTGGTCCGTGATCGCGATATTTTCGTGATGGAGGCTAATACTCTTCCGGGTATGACTCCTCGTTCATTGATGCCTCGTGAGGCGGAAGCTGTTGGGATTAGTTATCCTGAGCTTTGCGATAAGATCATTAAGAGTAAGTTGAGATATTACGAAGAATTAGCTAAGTAATCAGGGGTTAAGCCATTTGTGGCTTAGCCTTTTTTTGTTGGTGGTATGCGGGCCTCCTCCGGACGGAAATCAATTGCCCTTGTCGGCCGGAACATGGTGAAGACACTTTGAGCTTTTTTCAAAGACCGAAAAAATCTCAAAGCTGCCTTTTTATGTAAGTCGCCGTCATCGTCGACTAACATAAACGCCACCATTGGGCCGGGGCATCGATTTCCGTCCTCCGGCTGGTCTGGTTTAAGTCAAATACCTCTATATTTGTTGAAAGAAGGTATGCGGGCCGCCGTATTATTGGGATTGCTTTGTTGGCTTCGTCATCCTTGGTTGTTCGTTGGCGTAGCCAACATTTTAGACAGTGGCGCATGCGCCAAGGGCGACGTACGTTCCTTTCTTCTCTACTTGGGCCAACGCAATCCCAACCGTACGGCTAGTCTGGTTTAAGTCAAATACCTCTATGTTTGTTGAAAGAAGGTATGCTTGCAGCCTTTGTTTAAACTTTAATTTAAAACGAACCAAGAACCTTTATGTTTGTTGAAATAAGGTATGCTTGCATCTTTCGCATGAACTCAGATTTAACCATTCAAAAGCCTCTATATTTGTTGGAATATGGGTTGCTTGCTATCTCCTGCTTTTTTATCGGAAAATATAATTTTTAAAATTTGTTTTTTTGTATTTGTGATCACTTGGGAATTATATTCTTCTGGTAAGGTTGTCCTCCCAGCACTTCGTGCTTGTCGGGGATTGAATTTTATTTTTTATTGAATGTTAATTTGTGTCGATTTTTTGTCCTTTTTCTTGGTATATACCAATTATTTTTGCTATACTATATTCATATTTATTGGAGGATTGAAAATGACATATTACATTCATGCTAAAAAGTTCTTTTTACCTAACACGACTGAAAACGGTGGTTATCTTGAAATTACTGATGACAACAAATTTGGTAGTTTCTTCACTGAAGATAACAAGCCTGAAGGTAAGATCGTGGATTATTCTGACAAGTTTATTGCTCCTGGTCTTGTTGATACTCATATTCATGGTCTCGTTGGTCATGATGTTATGGATGACGATTTCGAGAAATTAAACGAAATGTCAGAAGGTCTTTTAAAAGCTGGTGTTACTTCTTGGTTGCCAACTACTTTGACTGCATCTCATGATCAACTTAGACATATTTGTGCCACGATTGGTGATAACTACCAAAAGGCTACTGGTGCCAAGATCCAAGGTATTCATTTTGAAGGTCCTTTCTATACTGAAAAACACAAGGGTGCTCAAAACCCTAAATATATGCGTGACCCTGATGCTAGTGAATTTGTTGACTGGCAAGAAGCTGCTCACGGCATGATCAAGAAAATCTCAATTGCTCCTGAAAGAAAAGGTTCAGTTGAATTTACACAAGCTGTTGCATCTGATGATGTTGCGGTTACTTTAGGTCACTCTGACGCTACTTTTGAACAAGCTAAGGCTTGTGTTGAAGCTGGTGCTTCTGGATTTACACATACTTACAACGGAATGAGTGGTTTAAACCACCGTCAACCTGGTATGGTTGGTGCTGCTCTTTCAATGCACTTAGTTGATGACGAACTTATCTGTGATGGCCACCACGTTAATCCATACGCTGCTCGTGTTGTTATCGAAAAGAAAACTGCTGAACACGTTGCTTTGATCACTGACTGTATGCGTGCCGGTTTGATGCCTGATGGTGACTACGTTCTTGGTGAATTACCTGTTGTCGTTGCTGATGGTACTGCTAGATTGAAGGATGAAACACACAACCTTGCTGGTTCGATCCTATTGCTTAAAGACGCTATTAAAAACGTCGTTGACTGGAACATTGCTACTGATGAAGAAGCAATTGAAATGGCCAGTTACACTGCTGCCAAGAGTTCAAAAGTTCTCGATAAGTGTGGAATGATCGCCGAAGGTCGCGATGCTGACTTTATCGTGCTTGATGACGATATGACATTGTCAGAAACTTATCTTGATGGTGTTTCAAGATACCAAGCTTAATTTAAACGTAGAGCAATTCAGTATCTGGATTGCTCTTTTTGTACCCCAAGATTTATAATTGAAGTAAATTTGGAGGAAATTATGACTAAAAAAATCTTTGCACATCGTGGTATCCCAACTTTAGCACCAGAAAACACTATGCCGGCCTTTGAAGCAGTGGTCAGTAATGGTTTGAAATGGATCGAAACTGATTTAAGTATCACTAAAGATGAAGATGTT
Organism: Companilactobacillus sp.; assembly: GCF_022484265.1. Taxonomy (NCBI): domain Bacteria; kingdom Bacillati; phylum Bacillota; class Bacilli; order Lactobacillales; family Lactobacillaceae; genus Companilactobacillus; species Companilactobacillus sp. Next base: position 1,177,598 of record NZ_JAKVLR010000001.1, on the reverse strand, counting down.
TTTATAATTCATGATGACAAGCTTGATCGAACAACTGACCAAACAGGTTCAATTGAAACTGTCGACACCGAAGTTGTTGAAAAAGCTGATGCTGGTTCTTGGTATTCTGACAAATTCGTCGGTGAAAAGGTGCCAACGTTAGACCAACTGATCAAATTTTTAAATGATAATAAGATCAACGCTAACATTGAATTAAAGGGTGTCGTTGGCGATGACGCTAATTATTTAGCAGATAAATTATGTCTTAAATTTTCTAAAGCATTAGATAACTTGGATCCTGATATCGACTTGATCATTTCTAGTTTTAGTCCGATCATGCTCGAAAAAATGAACAAGTTAAATCCTGAACTAAAATACGCTGTCTTATTCGAACATCAAGCTATCCAAGATGACTGGAATTTAGTCATGCAAGCATGCAACGCTAAGATAATTCATCCAGATGATACTGACTTGACTCAACAAAAGATTGCGATGATGAAAAAATATCATTACCAGATCAATGTTTGGACCGTTGACGATAAAGAACGTGCTAAACAATTGTTGGACTGGGGCGTTGATGGAATCTTTACTAACAAGGCTGATCAAATGAAGGACTTGTTGGACTAAAAAACTCTCCTAATCCTGTGAATGAATTAGAAGAGTTGCATGAACAAAGAAAAAGTTTTCTTTGAATATATGTTAAAATCTCACCGATCTTTAACGTATACGTATAATTGATTTAGTGTTTTAAATACTTTTAGTATTTGTATCCGGCAAATACTTAATTTTATGGACGAGTCTAATTTTTATTAATGTCCCTAAAAGGGATGCTTCGTCCAATCATCAAGATAGAGTGTCTATGAACAAATTCCCATTCGATATGAGATAAGAACTTTGGGATGGTTTAACCCAAATTACAGATATGATATTCAGCCATGTTCAAATACCACTGCAGTTGTTTGAACATCTTGCTTGATGTGCTTGCAGTCACAACTTGTTTCTAAAGAAACCGTTGAAGATGCACCAAGTACTTTGCCTGCAGATACCATAGAGGCAGTACTTTTAACTGGTGAGACTACAGAGTCTGCAGGTTCAGAAGTTGGCTGGTGCTTCTGATGCGACCATATCAGACATGGTCGCCTTCAGAAGCGTTTTAGCTCAATTGCTGAACTTGTTCACATCTCCATAACTGACTATCTATTTATTCATTATAGGCTGAATAGTTAGCTAGTAAACAAATACGCATATACTAATATTTTGTAATTTGTATTTAAAATATTGTTTGGTATATACCTTCGATAATTTAATTTGATTTTTTACAAAATCGACCATACAAAAAAGTCCGCCTAGATTAGTCTAGACGGACTTTTTGCTAATCTTTAACTCGAGGCTTTAATGTGTAAGCTAAGAGCAATGATAATACTGATGCAACGATTAAGACATAGAAACTAGTACCGATTTGAGCATTGTTTTCTGCATATTGTCCGGTAACTAGCGCAGCATTAATCACGTTTGTTCTAAATAACGCAAATGCGACGATATAAATTGCTGATGATAGCAGTGATAATATTTTGATCAATCTGATACTTCCGCGACTTCTGAAGTTCGCTGCAATCAATACGATGACTGGCGAAATAAAGCAGATAAAGCGAACAGCTGAAGAAAGATTCATGATCAAATTAGTTTGAGCACCGAAATATGATGAAACGGTGGCTGCATGAGCAATTGTTGACGATAGGGAAACGCCGTTAACAAATGGTCCAGTAATCGTTGCGATAAAGGCGACGATTGAAGCAATGATAATTAAATTTTGACGCCAGTTACGATGATGGCGATTTTCTGGTTTCGCTTGCTTCTGAGCTTGCGGTTGTTGTCTTGGTTGAGACTGTTGTTGCTGATAAGGCTGTTGATTATAAGCTTGCTGTTGATAGGATTCTCGTTGATGGTTGGTATTGTGCTGAGGGTTATTTTGATGAGACTGATTATTTTCAGAATCAGCTTTAGTATCATGATGACTCATCAATTTATTCAAACGAATCTCTTTACCATGAATGATTTGAGAAGTTAAGAACCATGCCACAAGGAAAATAGCTAACAAGATCCAAGCATAATTACGTTTGATAAAGAATGTGATGACGACTAATACGATAGCAATCACGTCAACGTAAATATTATTTTTTAAAAAATTGATCATGTTGGCTAATAAGCCATCGTTTTGTTCTTCATCCGTTTTTTCTTGATGATGAACGGGCTTGTCGTCAGGATAAACTGGCAATCCAGTTTTAGGATCCAAATGAACAGGTTGGTCCAAATTCAGATTGTCAGGTGCTTTTGGCTGACTGTTTAAGTGAGCCTGACGTTCGAATTCAGCTCGTTGAGCAGGGGCCATTTCCATTCTAGGATCGACCTGAGGTTTTTGCTTAGGTTGAGTTGGTGCAGCTTGTTTGACTTGGTCACGAAAGTCGAAAACGCGTGTCTTGTCATCTACATCTTCTGATGGTTGTGCGTGAGCTTCTTCTTGAGCACGTTTAGCAGCCATTTTTTCGGCGTAGGCTTTTTCGACCGCAATACGTTTAGCGTCAGCAGCTTTTCGAGCTTCCTCTTCTGATTGTTCAGCGGCCATTTTCTCCTTTTTAGCTTGGGCGGCTTTGTCTTGAGCATCTAATTCATTTTCTAAATCTGATAATGAGCGAACCGCATCATCTCTGACAGGTTGCTCAGTTTTTTTGCTAACATTAATATCTTTTTTTAATGGGAGACCACAGTTATCACAAAAATTCTGACCTGGTTTGATCTCGTGCCCACAATTTGGACATACCATGTGTTTACCTCCATTGTCGCAATGCAATAAACATCGCTTTTCAAAAAATCTATACATTAACAATTATACAAGACAAAATAATTAATAAAAAGAATCCGACTTAAAGTTCACAAAAAGGTCACAAACTAGTAATCAGACCGAAAAAAAGAGTGCCATTAGGCACTCTTAGTTTGTTATTGGAAATTTCTTTTTTCACGGATTGCCCAAGCATAAACTGCAATTAGAGAAATAACTGCTGCAATTGGAGTGATATAACTAGAAAAGCCAAGAGTCAAGTATTGAGCAACGTTATGGAAAGTTGAGTCCGTTGAGTCTGTCATCATCTTGAACATTTCAAAAATAAATAAGAATGCAGCAGATGAAATGATTCCGCCAAGCACACGTAAAAGTCTACTAAACTTAATTTTAACAAAGCTGAACACTACTGTAATGATTGGGCCGAGTAGGGCAGCATATAAAGTCAGATTTAAGAAGGTTCTTGCTTGATGGAATGTTTGTAGTTCATCTGCACTAAAATCACTAGTTAATCCTAGAATTAAAGCAACTACCTTTTTGGCATCAGTTAAACCACCAAACAATGTATAATCGCTCTTGAGAAAATCAGCGTTTCCACCAGCCAACCCTAGTAATTGTTTTATAGTATCGATTCCTGTGATGGTAAAGTATGTTCCAACAAAGACGAAAATAAGCGTAACTGCTGCAGCAATGATGCTAGTCCATTTAACGATATCGGAAAGTTTACGTTGATTTTGGTTATTGCGGGCAAGGAAAACGCCTTCTAGTCCGTTATTGAAGTTAATGCTAGTATCTCCAAATTTAGAAGCACCAAAGTACCAGCCAACGATCATGGCGATTAACACAATGATCGTTAATGGATCTGGAGCATACATCCATAAGGCTACTAAAATGATAATAGCGAGAATACTAGTACCATAATTAGCGTTTGCAAATGGAATCATTTTATGAAGTACATCAGAAAAACTTTGACCATTACCATTATTAGCAACTTGTGGTTGAGCTTGGTATGAATATTGATTGCCATTATTATCTTGACCGTTAAAATTTTGATTTACTGGTTGTCTATTCATATTGTTTTGCACATTTCCCATAATTGGTTGTGCACCCATGTTTTGAGTTGGTTGAACTGGTTGATAATTTTGTTGAGGTTGTTGATTTACCCCATTATTTTGAACTGGTTGTTGGTTAACCGGTTGTTGTGGAGCAGGATTAGGATTGCTTTGAGCTGCTGGATTTTGATTACCTGCAGTTTTGTTAGCATATTTTTCGATTGGGAACCCACACTTATTGCAGAACTTTTGGCCTGCAACGATGTCGGCACCACAGTTTGGACATTTCATTTATATTTGTTTCCCCTCTATAATTAAATATAGATTCAATTATATATAATAAATATATTAATAAAAAGACGTATATATCATTATTTATAAATTCTTGAAATTTTTATCATTATTTTAAGATAGCAACACTATGATTTAACTATAATAATGATTTTATAAAGGAGAACTCAATGAAAAAGTTTATTTCACTCATAAATGTGATGGCAGTTGCGACAGTCATGTTTGCGGGTTCAACCTCAGTTCAGGCAGCAACTACCGGTACAAGTACCGAAAATGTCTCCACTTCAACAATGAAAAAAGAATTTGATGCTGCAATGTCGAGTACTAAAAAAGGCGATTTCAGCAGTCAAAAGGAAACTATCGAAAAATTAGCTGAAGAAGGCTATGGTCCAGCTCAAGCACTGTGGTGTTCCGCATTGCTTCATGGTACAGGTGGCGTATCAGTCAATTACGATCAAGCACTCGAATATGCATTAAAGGCAATCGATCAAGGACAGACTGGTGTTCCTGAAGAAATTGCTGGAATAGTTTACTTATATGGATATGGTTCAACTAAGGCTGATTATTCTAAGGCTATGAAGTATTTCCAATCTGCATCAAAGACTGATATGAAGGCATATCGATATCTTGGATACATTTACGAACAAGGAAAAGGCGTGACCAAGAATATGACGACCGCCATCAAATATTTTGAAAAAGGTGCCGAACAGGGCGATATTACTAGTCAATATGAACTAGGCAAGATCTATGAAACTGGCAATGGAGTTACGCAAGATTACGCTAAAGCATATGAATATTACAAAGAATCGGCTGCACGTGGCGACAACATCGCTGCACCAGCGATGGCAGCTTTAGGTAACTTATATGAGCATGGATATGGAGTAACTAAAAATATAGCAACAGCAGAAAGCTATTATAAAAAAGCTTATCAAGCAATGGCAGATGCTAGCTAAACACAAAAAAACATCGAGACTAAAATCTCGATGTTTTTGTTTGCTTAAATTATTCATCTGTTAATGAGTCGCGTGGATCTAGTTTAGCGGCACGTCTTGATGGTGCGAGTGCGGCGACTAAACTGATCAAGATACTTACGACGATTCCAAAAATTGCGTTTCCTGGTGAAATTGCTACGATGGTTGCCTTAAATGCGTTCTGTGCTGCCGAATTTGCCGCCCATTCGACTAGGTATGCAATTATGACGGCAAAGACACCGGAGGATAAACCAATCAAGAATGACTCAGAAATAAACATGTTTCTGATATCTTTCTTTCTAGCACCAATGGCACGTAGGATACCAATTTCTTGGGTACGTTCTGAAACACTGATGTAGAGAACTACGATGATCATGATAGCTGAAACGATCAAGGAAATACCTGCGATTGCAGCTAGAACATCAAAGGCAAGTTTCAAGTAAGTGTTAAGCGAATCGATAATAGCTCCGACACCGGTAATTGTGTAGACAGCTACTTGTTTACCTTTAACAGTATGTTTAAAACTCTTGATCTTGTCTTGGATCTTCTTAACGTTAAGCGTGCTATCAGCCGTCAAAGTAACAAAGTTTGGTTTGATCGAAACGTTGTATTTAGCTGAAGCAGATTTCAAAGTATCAAATGTGATGGCGGTTGAACCAGATTTGATGATACCGGAAATCTTCAATTTTTTCTTAACATTGACAGGTTGCTTGTTACTATCTTGAGAAGGTACGTAGATAGTAATTGTTTTACCAACTAAGTCTTTGTAATGCTTCTTGTTAAGTCTAGTAGCATCAGACTTGAGCAAGATGATCTCATTTTTACCAGGTTTGTGACCGGCAACGATGTCGCCAGATTTTTCAGTGGCATTCCAAGTTTGGAAGTAAGGGACTGAGATATTCTTCTTGCCCATAGTGATCTTAGGTGCTTGAGCAAAGTAAGCTTTTTCAATTTTTTTGACGTGGTCGATCTTAGCAAAACGTTTCATATCGGCATTTGTCATCGTGATGTCAGACGTGTCAGTTGAACTATTTACCTGACTGCTGGCAGCGTTTTTGGTAACTTGGATGGCATTAGGATTAACTTGATCAGACATTTGCTTGTTGATATAGCCAGTAATACCAGAACCAAGACCGAGCATGAAGATAACTGAAAAAATACCAATTGCGGCACCAAGGATAATCAGAATGTTACGACCTTTAGTGTAAAGCATGTGCTCCCAAGCTAGTCGGAAAGTATCTCCAAAGTTCAAGTGAGTGATCTTGCGGTCGCGTCTTGAAGGACGTGCTGGATAGTGATTGCGGATGTTGGTATCTGAGTCGATCACACCATTTGCTAAGTGAACGATTCGTGTTCCGTAGTCAGCAACTGTTTGCGAATGAGTAACAGCGATAACCAGTTTGCCTTCTTCAGCGATTTCGTTCAAGATACGTAAAACTTCCTCGGTGTTTTGCGCATCAAGAGCACCTGTAGGTTCATCGGCAATAATGATATCGGGGTCATTTGCTAAAGCACGGGCGATTGCGACACGCTGCTTTTGACCACCAGATAATTGGTTGGGATGCTTGTCGATATGCTCAGTCAAACCAACTTTTTCAAGTAATGATTTGGCACGTTTTATGCGGTCGTGTCGGTTTAACGTTGACATTTCAAGCGGTACTAAGACGTTTTCCAAAACAGTCAGGTGACTGATCAGATGAAAACTTTGGAAAACAAATCCTACGGTATGGCTACGATAATTGTCGAGTGCCTTATCGGAACCTTTTTTGAGCGATTTCCCATCGACTAAGATATCGCCCTCAAACTGCGAATCTAGTCCACCGATAGTGTTAAGTAAAGTAGTTTTACCACCACCGGACTCACCAAGAATTGATACAAATTCTCCGCGATCAAGGCTTAAGTCGATTCCCTTTAAGACTGGGAATTTCTTTTTGCCTAGGAAAAAGGATTTTTGAACATTTTTAAGCTCAAGAAAACTCATAGACGTCTCCATTCCTAAAAAATTATTTTTGAATATAGTGATTATAAAGGTTTTATTATTCCAAGTAAATGGCACGTAAGGCTTTTAGGTCGTTAGCGTCTACTCCTAAAGCGTTATTTAAATAATTATCAAAATTTCCGTAATAATGTTTTATTGCTTCAAAGACAGACTCGATACTTTGAATGTCGGCCTTGGTCATATTCATATTATTTCGCGTTTGATTGCCATGCTTGTCATTGAGTATTTTGTCGATTGTAGCGTGATCTTCGTACATCAAGTTAGTTAGTAGATAATCCTTAACAATCGTCTCTGTGTCGACTTGAAGGGCCTTTAAAATCAAAATAGCACCGACTCCGGTCCGATCTTTGCCTGCTGCACAGTGAAATAGCACTGATTGGTCTGGCTGGTCGTTTTTTAATAGCAATTGGAACAGCAATGAATACGACTGCTGAGCGTGGGAATCTAGCACCATTGTCTGATAGACCATGCCCAGATATGAATCGTAATTTTGCGGCAAGATATTAGCTAGTTTTTCGCCATTTCCCTTTAGTGGATAGACTGGGTCAGGATAGACTTTGTAAAAATCCGACTCGACGTCAGGCCACATTTTTTGCTCGTTCATCGACCGGAAGTCTACGACGTATTTTAGACCGTAGTCCTTAAGGAAATCTAAAGTAGTCGGGGTAAGGTTGCTGATATCTCCTGAGCGGAGCAGCTTTTTGTATTTAACTTGTTTACCGGTGGTAGTTTTATAGCCACCGAGTTCACGCAGATTGATTGCGCCTTTGAGGTCTAAAATTCGTTTCATGTTTGCTCCCCCCTTGTTGCGCATTTTAGGTCATTCGCGATAAAATGCTATTAAGGTGATTTAATGATAAATATAAAACTGTCAATAATTTTGTCAGCTTACAATGTTGAACAATACATTGCTAAAACAATTGAATCCTTGGCCAACCAAACGGTTAAGGATTTTGAAGTTGTGGCTGTTGACGACCATTCCACAGATAATACCCTACAAATACTAAAAGAATTAGAAGCAAAGTATAGCTTCTTGCGGGTTGTTTGTCATGCTCAAAATGCTGGAGTATCGGCTGCCCGCAATACTGGTATGCAATTGACGTCTAGTCAGTTCATCACATTTGTCGACGGCGATGACTGGGTCGAGCCTAATTACGTTGAATATTTTTTAACCCAATTTGCCGAAAATCCTACTCTGGACTTAGTCAGTTGCGGTTTCTTTATCGATTCCAAGAACGGCAAGAGCAAAGCTCAGACTGAAAAAAAGGGATTGGGTCTAGTCGATCGAGACGACGCCATCAAGCAGATCATCAAGATGAGCGGTTCAGTGATGGGTTACACTTGGAACAAGATGTATCGTCGGTCAATTATCGATGAACACAAGCTCAGTTTTTTAACTGATCTAGCTCTGATGGAAGACCAGGTGTTCAATGTTGAGTATGCCACAGTCGCCAAGGGATTTTATTTAAATGATATTCCGTTGTATCATTATGTTTCTCGAAAAGACAGCATCACCAAGAAATTCGATATGGAAAATACCAAGAACATTGGTATGGCGACGATGAAGGTTTACAAGACGATCCACCAAAATTCTAAAGAGGAACGTGAACAACGTGCAGAAACTAAAGACTAAGCCGCAAGGCTTATTTTTTTGGCTCCAAGTTACATTTTAGCAAAATAACCATTGAAGTAAGCGCTTTATTTGTATTGAGACAATATTTTATTAATAAAATCAAAATAAGACCGACTAATCAGAATATTAGTCGGTCTTATTTGATGTTACACACGTCAGAAATTATTCCATCTGCGTTTTGATCTGGATCTTACTGTCAGTTAACCAATTAAAAATCATGTCGTTAACGTGCACGTGCATTTCCTCATGTCCATATTCAGGTAGGGGATACATTTTTTTGTCGCAGTTTAAACGGTTAAACATCGCAAATTGAGTCGAAGGGAAGCAAACCTGGTCCTCTAGACCAGTAAATAGTTTAACCGGTGACTTGATTCGATGCGCCATGTTTTTAACGTCAATATAAGAAAGTGTGTCTAAGATCTTATCTTCGGTCAAATGAAGCGGATCAGAAAACTTGAAGTAACGGAATAACTCGTCATAGGGCTCGTCCCTGTTGCCGATTTCCAAAACTCGTTTGAAATCAGACAAGAACGGATAGATGACAGCAGTTTTTTTAATTCGAGGATTTAAGGCTGCTGCCACTAACGATAAAGCACCGCCTTGCGAGCCTCCAAACACCGCCAGATTATCGCTGTCGACAAAGTCTTGTTGGGCGATGATCTCGATCAGTGAATAAACATCTAAGTAAACGTCTTTGAAGAAGAGATTGTCTCTTCCGGAAGTTACTCCACGCACGATTTGTCCTTTGACTGTGTTGCCAGTGACTGAGCGTTCGTCAGTCGACTTACCGGATTGTCCACGAACGTCCATCGCTACGATTCCGTATCCTACGGCAGGGTATTGGAGTAAATCGGACCAATCGCTTGATTGTCCCATGTAGCCATGGAAGTTGAAGACAGTCGGAATATTAGTCGAATTTTTTGGGAAAAGGCACTTAGCGTATACGGTTGAATGGTTAGTACCTTGAAATGACAACTCGTAACAGTCGATATTAGTTAGGCCAAAGTTTTGTGGAGTCAAAGTGTAATTAAAGGAGGAGGGAAGTTCAGAAATTTGCTGGTTCCAAAATTCATCGAAATCTGATGGTACTTCCTGACGTCCTAGATAGTTTTTCATTTCAGCTAATGGCATTGGATCTCGCAAGGTAATCGCTTCTTTCAAAAATTATTTAGCAGCTTTAACGTATTTTTCGTTAACTGTTGATGCTGTTAAGCCGACGATATTGTGAGTGTATTTCTTTGGAGCAAAGAAACTGATGATGTATGTGAATACGAATGAAGTGATGAATGAAACTGTAGCAACGATCAATGATGAATCGCTGTTTTGTTGGACGAACACTGTCACAATAACACAAAGAATCAATCCAATCACGGCTCCGAATGTATTTGAACGTTTGGTAAAGATTCCGGCTGCGAAAATTCCAGCAATTGGAACACCAAAGAGTCCAGTAACCGTTAAGAATAAGTCCCAAGTCTTTGAAGCATTACCAATCAATAAGTAGATCGACATGCCAAGCCCAAAGAGTCCAGTAATGATGATGATAATACGAGCTAAAGTAACGTCAGAAACATTTTTAAACTTGTGGTCGAAGAAACGTTGCTTAAAGTCTGTTACGACACAAGATGAAATAGCGTTCAAACTTGAAGCTATAGTTGATTGAGCTGCGGCAAAGATAGCAGCGATAACCAAACCAGCGACACCAGCAGGGATCTCTGTGATAACGAAGTAAGGCACGATAGCACTAGTATTGAATCCATGTGGCAATGAGCCTGTGTTCTTGTAGAAACTGAAGAGAACTGTACCCATTCCGAAGAACAATGGGATTGTGATCAAGGCAAGGATTCCGTTAGTCCAAAGAGATTTGTTAGTTTCTTTTTGAGTAGCAGTTGTTTGGTAACGTTGAACAACATCTTGACTACCAGTGTATTGATAAAGGGTGTTGAAGAATTGTCCGGCAAAGATCAATGGAATGAACTTAGTTAAGTCGCCGACGTTTAAGTCTTGGCTTGATAAGATCTTGTGGTTAGTAACGGCATCGTTGATAACTGTTCCAAAACCACCTTTAATAGAAACAATACCCACGATAACAACTAAGAGAGCTCCACCAAGAAGTAAGATTCCTTGGATAACATCGCTCCAGATAACACCTTCGATACCACCCATGAAGGTATAAATGATACATAGTCCACCGACAACGCAGGCGATTAAAATCGGATTGATGTTAGAGACCGTCGTGATAGCGATGATTGGTAGATAAATAACGATTGCAACACGTCCGATATGGTAGAGGATGAATAGTAAACTACCAATGACACGCATGACAGGACTAAAACGTTCTTCTAGATATTCGTAAGCTGTAGTAACTTTTAATTTTCTAAAAAATGGAACATAGTATTTGATCAATAATGGCACGATCAAAATGATACTAAGTGAACCAACGCCGTAAGCCCAGTCCTTGAGATAGGCTTGTTCTGGCGTTGACATAAATGTAATGGCACTTAAAGTTGTAGCGTAAATACTAAATCCGGCAGCCCAAGCAGGAATGCTGCTTTTGGCTTTAAAGAAAGCATCGGTATTTTTACTAGCTTTTTTCGTAAAGTAAACACCAACGCCAAGCATTGCAAGTAGATAGACGACTAGGACGATCCAATTGACCGTTCCAAAACCAACTTTTGTCATATTTTCACCTCATTAATTGATTGGGAACTAATAGATTTTTTTACTGCAGAATTACTTGTCGATCTTTGAATAAAGAATTTCAAAATTAGTGGAGCAATGATGGTAGTAACTACTGTGACTAAGATCATTGCTGTGTAGTGATTTTGGTCGATCAGTTTAGCGCCTAAGGCTACGTTTGCGACAACTAAAGCCATCTCGCCACGTGAGACCATTCCCGCGCCCACGATATTTGATTCAGACCAATTTAGTCCAAACATCTTTGCACCTAGGGCACCGCCAATTTGTTTTCCTAAGATGGCGATGACGATTAGAGCAATGATAAAGACGATATCGTTTTGGAGTCCTTTGAAAGTAATGTTGAGTCCAATACTGACAAAAAAGACTGGAATGAAGATTGCATAACCGATCGGCTCTATTTTTTGAGCCAAACTCTTTTGGTACTTAGTTTCTGATAAGGCGATCCCGGCAAAATATGCACCTAAGACATCGCTCATACCTAAAGCAACTGCAATGGCAGCAAAACCAAAGCAAAGGATCACGGCACCTGTAGCTTCATTTTCGCTAGTGTTCAATTTAGAGAAGAAGTTCATAAATCGAGGGACAAAGTATCTTCCCAAAACTAGCATCAAGACGAAGAACAATAACTTAGTGGAGATCATCAACCATAATGGCTGATTGCTGCTGGCAGCTGAGCCAAAGAAGGCTACGCAGATACCAAGCAAAATAACGCAGATGATATCGTCAGCTACCGCAGCGCCTAAGATAATTGCACCTTCTTTGGTATTCATCTTGCCCATCTCTTTCAACACTTGAACGGAAATGCTGACAGAAGTGGCACTTAAGACTAAGCCGATAAAGATGGCAGTGGTCCATTTGAAACCAAAGAATAAAGCACATAGCCCAGCAGCCGTGATAGTTGGGAAGATAACTCCCAATATGGCAACCGTTAAGGCTGGTTTCCAAAATTTCATTAGCAAGTGTAGATCGCCTTCAAGTCCGGCGATAAACATCAAGACAATTACGCCGATTTCGGAAAAATATTGAATGAAGGTCGTACCCGTTAAGATATTTAACACGGCCGGTCCAGCGACAACACCGACCAATAATTCACCGATCACGCTGGGAAAATTCAACATGTTTGATAAATGCGCACCAATTTTAGTCAGAATTAAAATGATAACTAATTGAACTAAGTAGCTCATACTTCAACAACACTGTCGTTGATTAGTTCGTTGACTAAATCGATTTGGTTTTGAAGCATGTTATCAGGGATGTCATATTCCAAGAAAATAGGTGTGTCGTCTTTTAATTGTTTTACGATCGTCCGCCAGTCGGTGGCACCATCGTCCAACATAACTGTTTGTTTGCGTTTGATATCTTTTAGATGAAAGACGCTGATGTAGTTTTTAACGTGATTAAAAGCATCAGTTGGCGTTTCAAAGATCCAATACCAATTTCCAGCATCGTAGGTGTAGCCGAGCGGGATGTCGAAGTTTTTCAATTTTGCTAACGACTTTTGAACAACATCGACAATACCGTCATCATTAGGTTGATTTTCAATCGTAACTTTAACGGTGTGTTGATCTAATAATCGTTTTAAATCGACCAGTTGATTTTCCGTGATCTGACTCATATTGCCCAAGCTGATTTTTAAATGATCAATGTGATATTTATCAGCCATTTCTAAATGAGCACTTAAATTTGAATTGATTTCATTAGTATTAAAAAGTTGTTCTGGAACTGAATAAAAGAATTTCCAATCGTTATCTGCACAGAGCAGGTTGATTCGTTTTAATTCTTCATCTTTCGTATCGTCATCGAACATTTCCCCACGAACTTCGATGTTGTCGATTGAAGAACCAGATAATCTCTTTAAACAATCCAGCTGACTTTCTCCAGCTTCAATATTGTGGAGAAACACAGCCGTGTTAATCGATACATTCATTATTTTTTCCACCTCTCAAACAAAAAAACCGTCACCAAAGGATGCGCCAAAAGGCACCTTCGGTAGCGGTTAGAATGATTGGAGTAACTATTACGTTGAACAATATAGCATGTAAAAATTCGAATGTAAACGTTTTCTGATATTTTTTACAAATATTTTGGTTTAATGAAAATAATTAACGGAAGACTTCCTATTATTGTCAGCAAAAAGCTTTCAGACCGGTTTTATTTGACCGTATTTCGAGAATTTAAACTTAAAAAAATATTTTATTGTGACACATTGCACATACATCAGGATGTACAGCTGATAACGATAATAATTATCGTAAAATGGGATTGAAATATTAATTATTGTATTGTACATTAATGGCAGCGGTAGGGGATTGGAAACTATTACAAAATAAAAATCATATATCGAGGTTTAACATGAAAAAATTATATTCTGCATTAATGACTGCATTTAACGAAGACGGAACTATCAATGAAGCTGGGACACGCGAAATGATCCGTTACAACATTGACGTTAATAAAGTTGATGGTTTGTACGTTGGTGGTAGTACTGGTGAAAACTTCTTAATGAGTCCAGAACAAAAACGCGATATTTTCAAAATTGCTATGGATGAAGCAAAAAACGATGTTGATTTAATTGCTCAAGTTGGTTCGCTTGATCTTAACGAATCTAAAGCTTTGGCAAAATATGTAACAGATCTTGGCTATCCTAAGATCTCAGCTGTTACTCCTTTCTACTATAAATACTCATTTGAACAAATCAAAGATTACTACAACGAAATTGTTAAAGACGTTGATAACAAGTTGATCATCTATTCAATTCCAGCTCTAACTGGTGTTGGTTTATCAATCGATCAATTTGCTGAACTATTCGAAAATCCAAAGATCATCGGTATCAAGTATACAAATGCTGACTTCTATCTATTAGAAAGAGTTCGCAATCGTTTCCCAGACAAATTGATCTTGTCAGGATTTGACGAAATGCTCTTGCCAGCCTTAGCACTTAATGTTGATGGTGCAATTGGTTCAACATACAACTTGAATGCACCACGTGTTAGAGCCGAAATGGATGCCTTTGAAGCAGGCGACATCGACACTGCTAGAGAATTGCAAAAAGTAAGTAACGATGCAATCACAGCATTGATTGCTAATGATATTTATCCATCACTCAAACTTGTCTTCAAGGAAATGGGTGTTAACGCCGGAGTTACAAAGGCACCAATGGCAAAACCAACTCCAGAAATGATTGCTGGAGCAAAGAAGATTTATCAAGACTACTTTCAAACTGAAGAAGTGAAATAATATGGAAAACAAATTTTTAGAAACTGTCAAAGGGCACTTGATCGTATCTTGCCAAGCATTGCCAAACGAACCGCTACATAGTTCGTTTATTATGTCGCGCATGGCACGTGCTGCTAAAGAAGCTGGATCAGTTGCTATCAGATGTAATTCAGTCGTGGATATTCAGGCTATCCAAGATGAGACTGGTTTGCCAATCATCGGACTTGATAAAGTTGATTACGATGATTCGCCAGTTTACATCACGCCAACTATTAAGGAGATGCGTGCCGTTGCCAGCACGGGTGCAGAAGTTGTTGCCTGTGACGTGACAGGTCAAAAACGTCCTCATGACGAAAAATTAGCCGACATCGTCGCTCAAATGCGGGAAGAATTTCCTGACACATTATTGATGGCAGACACGGCAACTTTAGAAAATGTTGAAGAAGCTAATGAATTAGGATTCGACATCGTCGGAACAACCATGCACGGCTATACTCCTGATACAACAGGGATGAACGTTGCCGATAACGATTTTGAATACTTGAAACAAGTACTACAAACTTCAAACGTTCCAGTAATCGCTGAAGGTAAAGTCGATACTCCTGAAAAAGCTCGTCGTTGCATTGAATTGGGTTGTCACGCAGTGGTCGTAGGTGGAGCAATCACACGTCCATTGGAGATCGCTTCAAAATTTATCAATACTGTTAATGCAATTAAAGCCTAAAAAAACTCAGGAGATTAAGTTCTCCTGAGTTTTTTAGTTATTATTTCTAAATTTATTGTCCATCACGATCTCGACAGTGTGACTGAGACGTTTGCTGAAGGTATCGTTTTCTAAAAGCAGAGTCGTGATAATATCGAGAACGTAAGTAATGGCAAATTGAGAGTTCACGAAGTGTGTGTTATCGATGAAATCACTGTTCTTAACGAGAACTGGATAATCGCATAATTCAAACAGTCGGCTTTTTTCAACACCTGTGATTCCGATGACCTTTGCACCATTGACTTGGGCTAATGAGGCAGCTTTATTCAAATCAGTCGTGCTTCCAGAAGTCGACAGAGCCAAGATGACGTCGTCTTTATTGATGATTCCACTGGTGATGTACATGATGTGGCTTTCAGTCATTGGATAGGCGGCAATGCCCATTCTGATTAAACGTTGAGCCATTTCTTGAGCGGTGTAGCCGGAACTTCCGATACCGAAGACATAAATTCTCCGACAATTTGAGATAACGTCAACGATTTTTCGCAATTCATCCAGGTCGATTCTTTCAGCGGTGTCTCCAAGGACGTTTTTGTAAAAAGTAAATACTTCATCGGCAATCGATCCTTTACTGATCTCTTTAGATTGGTTAGGTCGATCGCTGGCTAGCTTCAATTTTAATTCGTAAAAGTCATGGCAGTCCATTTTTTTAACAAAGCGGGTGATGGTGGCATTACTGACCTCAACCTTACTAGCTAAGGTCGTGATATTCATTTGCTGAACTTCTTGAGGATTTTGAATGATCTGCAAAGCGACTTTGCGTTCTTGACGTGAAAGCGTTGGTAAATCTTCTTCAATTTTCTTCAAAATGGTCATGATATTGCACTCCTTATACTTCTTTAGCTACAATAATAAATATTATGTTAACAAAATACAATAATAATTACTGAAACGGGGAAATAATTATGTCAAAACAATTCTTAGCCTTTGACATTGGCGGCACCACTATTAAATATGCTTTAGTAGATGAGCAATTAAATCTTTCTCATACCGGAAAAGTTGCCACCGAACAAAACAAGGATGGCCACATTTTAAATGAGCTGTTGGATATTGCAGCTGAATTTCAAGGCAATTACCAAATTGATGCCATCGGAGTCAGTACAGCTGGAATTGTCGGCGCAGACGGGGGAATACTATATGCAGGACCAACTATCCCTGGTTATCAAGGAACCCCGATCCAAGAAAAATTGGCAGAGGAAACTAATTTGCCAGTCTTTGTAGTCAATGATGTTGATGCAGCACTTTTAGGAGAAACCGTCGATGGCGTGGCTAAGAATGTGGAGACAGCTTATTGCGTGGCCTTGGGAACTGGAATCGGTGGAGCTTACTTATTAGATGGAAAATTAGACAGTGGGACTCATTCATACGCTAATTCAATAGGATATATTTTGTATGACCAAGAATCAAAGACTTATTTTGAACAACGTGCCTCAACTTTAGCCTTGGAAGATAGTTTAAAATCCGATGGCATCAGCGTGATCGATGCTTTTGAAAAAGCTAAACAAAATGATGAGCACTATTTAGCTGTTATCGAAAATTGGGCTTATGAAGTCGCTCGAGGATTAGCTGAAGTAGTCTTGCTATTTGATCCCGAAATACTCGTCATTGGTGGAGCGGTGTCGCAACAAGGCGAATTCCTATTAGATATTTTGAGAAAGCAAATGAGTCAATTGATTCCAAAGGGACTTTTCCAAACCGAGTTAAAAATTGCTAAGTTAACAGATAAAGCCCAATTATACGGAGCAATCTCAAAATTTGTATAAAAAAAGAGACCTAACGGTCTCATTTTTTTAGAGTTTCTTCTTAATATGATAAGGAACAACGCTTTTGTCAGTATCTTTTACGTCACTCTTTTCGTCGGAAGCAAAATATACTGCAAAGCTCTTTTTATTTGTCGCATCTTCAGCGATAATTAAGGATGATTCATAAGGATCTTTTGCTTTGTATATTTGAGCGCCACGAACTGCCTCCCCGAAATCACGTGAGTTTGCAATTGCGTCTCCCGGATTGAAAAATACCATTTCATCCATGACCAACACATCCTTTCGTTAATTTAATTATACATTTTATTAGACTTTTCGGGTAGCTATTTAAAAATTTTTGAAAGGGGTGCCATATGAGTAGTGTCGAAGACTACATTAAGAAGAATATCTTTGGGAAACCGCAAGTTAAGCCCGATGAACAAAATAAATTTTTGGGAAATTTTGCTGAACGTGTGGCGATTGCGTTAACGGTAGCTCAAATAAAAAATTTAGATAACGTGAAAACGGTTGAAACCGTAATGAAAAGGTATCCATCATATCATTTATATCTAAATGGTAAAATTGATAGTTATTTAATGGACGAATATCTTAAATTAAGTGTAAAATTGAAGTATAAGTTTACCATCGTTATGTCAGCACCTGTTCGAAATGGTCGTAAGAAAGTTACTGACAGTGATATGGGTTTAGTCATAGCAGATGAAAGTAAGCCAATCAATTCACCTGTAATTCTATAATTTTTTTTGGAGGAAAATATGTCTAATAAGCCATTAGATAAAATTGCTTTACTAGCTTTAAATGGAAACAAGCCAGTTGCAGAACGTATTTCTAAATATATGGGAATCCCATTGCTAGATGCCTCTGTTTCTCACTTTAGCGACGGAGAAATCAATATCCAGATCAACGAAAGTATCCGTGGTAAGGATGTTTATATTATTCATTCTGTTTCAGATCCTGTGAATGATAATTTTATGGAATTAATGATTGCTGTTGATGCTCTTCGAAGAGCCAGCACACATCAAATTACGTGTGTATTGCCATATTTCGCTTATACACGTTCAGATAGAAAGTCACGTGCCAGAGAACCTATTTCAGCTAAGCTTTTTGCTAATATGTTGGAAATGGGTAAGGTTGACCGTGTTATTGCACTAGATATGCATGCTGAACAAATTCAAGGATTCTTTGATATCCCTGTTGATCACTTGCGTGCAATGCCAATTTTTGCCAGTTACTTCCGTGACACTATTTCGGAACCAGCTGATGACGTTGTTTTCGTTGCTCCTGATCACAACTCAACTAAGCGTGCTAGAGCCTTAGCTGAAGTATTTGGTTCACAAATTGCTATTGTTGATCAACGTTCAACTGAAGTTGATGATGTTGTTCCTAATATCATCGGTGAGGTCGACGGTAAGGTTTGCGTTATTGTTGATGACTTGATCGATACTGGTACTAGAATGATCAACAGTGCTCACGCACTTAAGGTTGCTGGTGCAACTCGTGTTATTGGTGCAGCTACTCATCCAATCTTCTCAGAACGTGCAACTGAAAGATTGCAAAATTCTGATCTTGAAGAGATTGTTGTTACAGATTCGATCGTGGTACCTGAAGAATGCAAATTTGACAAGTTAACGATCTTGTCAGTGACAGGATTAGTCGGCGATGCTATTGAAATGATCGAAAGCGACGAATCAATCGGTTCATTGTTTGAAGTCAGAGATGAATATACAAAATTAAGCTAATTATTAGCGTGAAGCTAAGGGGATTGTCCCTTGGCTTTTTTTGTGTCCAAAATTTGAAGAAAATAATTTAATTGTTGAAAAAATGAAATTCTGAGTTTGATTCACTTTTTTAAAATAAATATTCAAAAAATAGAGTAGTTCTGATGTGAAAAATTAGTGTTTATTTAATCATAATAAAAAAATTCAAATGTAATGCAACCGATTGAAACGGGCTTTCTTCGGGTTTTATATTGATTTGGTAATTTTGTGAAATTAAAAATTAGATAAAATTTAATTTACATTTAATAATATCAACGGTAATATGTAACACATAAACTAATAAGGGATTAGCAAAGGGGGTTAATTTATGAAGAAGAATAAGTCTAGTTTTTGGGGAACTCTTATTTTTTCAACCGCATTGTTGCTCAGTCCCGGTATATCTGGGATAGCTCAAGCTGAAACTGCTAATGCAGCGACAGCTAGCAATGCCGCCACGATTGCTAATACGCAGTCCGGTATTTTTTCGCAGTATGGAGAAGAGATCAATTCTTTAAACAGTATCAAGAATGTCTCTAGCGACTCCAACGCTCCATTTTTCACCATGGATTACACAGCTGACTATAAGCTGGATAAATTCATGCAACAAGGTGCTGCAAATACCACGCAACTGATTTCATTTGTTGGCAGTTACATCACTGGTTTTCCAAATATCGGTCGGACCTTAAAATTGAACATACCGGCATTTGGATGCAGCACCTTCTCGGCAGCTACGCCTGATGGGCAACAGCTTTTTGGACGTAACTTTGACGAAAACTCTGATTCACCGGCGATGTTGGTCAGAACTCATCCAACTAACGGGTATGCTTCAATTTCCATGGTCGATCTAGGATTTTTGAAGTATACCAACCAGGACTTGCCGACAAACAAGTTAAATAGCCTAAAGACGTTGGCAGTACCATACACTCCTCTTGATGGTATGAACGAAAAGGGCTTAACGATGGCAGTTCTACAGTTGGACGGTTCACCAACAAATCAAACTGATAGTTCAAAAAACGATATCACGACAACTAGTGCTATCAGAATGGTCCTTGATAAAGCCGATTCTGTTGATTCAGCGCTTGCATTGTTGAACCAATACAACATGCATGATCCTAGCATGGGAGAATTCCATTACCAGATCTCCGATGCTAGCGGTAAATCTGTCGTTGTTGAATACATCAACAACAAGATGAGCGTGGTTGACACTAATCACGCAACCAACTTTATGGTTTCACCTTCCGTATTTGGGACTGGGCACGGTCAAGATCGCTACGAAACCCTATCGAACGAACTTACTAAATCTAATGACACCTTGACCGACGTACAGGCAATGAACTTACTTCACGAAGTTGCCCAATACGGAAAAGCTTCAACCAAGTCATGGACTCGCTGGTCCATGATCTACAACAAGTCCAATGGTACCGTCAACGCGGTCATTGGCAGAGACTACGACACACAACGCACATATAGTATCAATTAAGACAATTAATTTCGTAATTCCTCCCAAGAATAAAAAATTCCATCGATACTTGATACTAGTGTCAGTCTTTTTAAATAGGATAGACGTCTCCATCCAACGTCTATCCTTTTTGTTTGCTTATAATTGAGAAAGTGACCATAATAAGTTTGGGAGTTCTAAATGCCCGCGGGGAGGCATTATTATGAGGTATCAACATAGATATGTATCATTTGTCGCAGCGATTGTGGTTTTGTTGATTGCGACTATGATCTTAATTTTTAGTAGAAATATGCGTGAAGCTTTTATCTCGGGTGCGGCTACTATTGCGGTGGCCTTGATTTATTTGTATTTCAAGATTACTGATTTGTTGGCTGAGCATCATAAGAAGGCTCGGAAGCTGCATTTGGATAAGTAAAAAGACGATTTCTTGGATGATTGGGAAGTCGTCTTTTTTGATGTTGACTGATTTGTTTGTGGTATGCGGGCCGGCTCCGGACGGAAATCGATTGCCTTTCGTCTGGAACGTAGGGGAGACACTTTGAGCTATTTTCACAAACCGAAAACATCTCAAAGCTGCCTCTTTTCGTAAGCTGGCGTCGTCGCCGGCTAACGAAAATGTCCCTACTGAGCCGGGCATCGATTTCCGTCCTCCGCCTAATCTTGTTCGAGTCAAAATCTCTATATATTATTGAATGAGGGTATGATGGCGGTGTTTTCTCAAAAATTTAGTTTATGTCTATCGACATTTATTCTCTTCTAATTTGCCGGTCAAACTCGCTTCGCTTGTTTGCCCTCATTGCCTGATTTACCTTTTTGGATTGGTCGCTTCTATCTTTATAGTGGAAACACGAAAAAGCACCCTGAGGCAGGGGATATTCGCTTGCCCAACACTCTGGGGCCAAATGGTCCCCACCGTATTGTGCAATCTTATATTATTGCCTCACCCGGGTGCTTTTACGCTCTTTTTTTAATTTACCATCTGCTCATTTACATATTGTTTGTATAGCTGATGTGTTGTCATTAGTTCTTTATGTGTTCCATGACCTGTTACTGCTCCTTTTTCAATGAAGTAGATTTGGTCGGCATCGACTATTGTTGATAGTCTGTGGGCTATTACTAGGGTGGTTCTTCCTACCATTAGTTGATCTAGTGCTAGTTGGACTTTTTCTTCTGATTCTGAGTCCAAGCTGGCTGTGGCTTCGTCTAGCATTAGGATTTTTGGATCTCTCAAGAAGGCTCTGGCGATTGCTATTCTTTGTTTTTGTCCTCCGGATAGCTTGACGCCGTGCTCGCCGATTTGCGTGTCTAATTGTTCTGGGAAGTCTTTGACGAATCCGTCTGCATACGCTAAGGATAATCCGTTCCACAATTGTTCGTCGGTCAACTTTTTGCCTAGTCCGTATTGCAAGTTTTCGCGGATGCTTCCGGCGAATACTGCGCTGTCTTGGGAAACGTAACCGATTTGGGAACGCCAGTTGGCTAAGTCGATGTCTTTGATGTCATGTTCTCCGATTAGGATTGAACCGTTGTCTGGCTGGTAAAATCTTTCCAATAATGAAAAAATTGTTGATTTACCTCCGCCACTTGGTCCCGCGAAGGCTACTACTGTGTTTGGTTTAGCTTCAAATGAAACGTCGTGCAGGATTTGATGGTCGGGATCATAGCTGAAGTTCAAGTGTGCGGCTGTGATTTCTTTTCCTTCTACATCAACTGCTTCACCGGTTGTAGTTACTTCTGGTTCTGTGTGGAGAATTTCTTGGATACGTTCTGTTGAACCCATTGCTTTTTGGACTTGCGAGAAGAATGTCGCAAAGCTTGCTACTGGGGTGATGATGTTGAACAAGTAAAGTAAGAATGCTACTAAGGAACCACTTGAAAGTGTTCCTTGTTGGATTCTCACTGCACCGTATCCTAAGATACCAACGAAGACACCTAGCATCACGGTTGTCATGATGGGGCTGAGGACAGCTTCAACTTTGGCATCTTTGATACCAACTTTAAAGATCTTGTCGATAAATCCGCGACCGGTTACTTTTTCAAATTCTTCACCATTGCTGGCCTTGATCAAACGTACTTCTGATAATTTTTCACTGACATCAGCGTTAAAGTCAGCTGTCGCAGCTTGAAGCTTTCTACCTAAACGTGCCATGATTTTTCCGATTGGGAATAGGATCAAAACAACGATTGGAACGATGCTGAACATTAATGATGCCATCTTCCAGTCCATGAAAAATAAAATTATCATTGAACCGACTAATTGGATGGCTCCGGTGATGAAGTTAGGGAACTGCGATGTTATCAGATCTTTGATAACGCTAGTATCGTTGACTACTCGAGAACTGCTCTCACCAGACTTGTGGTCATCGAAATAATCGACGGGAAGTCTTAGCAGGTGAGCCCAGAGTTTTTCTCGCAAAGTCTTCACAGAACTTTCACCGACGTATCGTAGAATGAAACCACCGATGGTTCCAAACCCTAGTTGGATGACGAAGGCTAGTATCAAAACGGCTAGCATCTTACCGTCAATTTTTGAAAGTCCACTAGTATCAACTAGTCCCTTGGTCAATTGTGGAACGATCAAGCTGGCGCCACTGGTGACCAAACTCAAGAGCATTCCTAATAGAAATAGCGATTTCTTGGGATTAACGCTATTGATCAATTGCAAAAAATCTTTGAACTTAAATTTGCTAGTTGGTTTGTTAGTTTTAGGCAAACCACGTTCAATTGTTGCACCTTCACGCATATTAATATCCTCGTATATTTTATTTATTTCGGTACCGAACTATATTGCGAAATGAATTATAGTTCGGTACCGTATCAATTGTCAAGACCTGAATTAAACTTTATTTTGATAAGCCCACATTATATCAAAAAAAAGATATCAAGCAATTACTTGATATCTTTCGGTTATTTCCAATTTATTTTTGAGAATACTCGACGTCCTAGTACCTCACGCATAAACATGAATAAAGGCCAGGCGAGTAATAGGATGGAGATGTAAATGAAGGTAAATCTTAGATCAAAGATGCTTTGCAATCCAAATAGTTTATCTGAATAGGTAAAGGCAATCACGAACAGTAGCATCGATGCGGCTATCATAATTTTTTTCCGAATTATCAATGGGTTACTGATTGAAATTAAGGCACAGTAGCCGATGATTCCGATGGCAAAGACTGACATGGTCGAGGTGCTCTTAAACGATAAGTTTGCCCAACTGCCGATCCCATTGATCGACAAGATCAAAATGATGTTGCAAATGGCTGCAGGTAGGGCGATTTCCATAACATTTCGCATGAATCGACCTGCTGGTGGACGATAGTTAGGCTCTAAGGCAAGAATGAAAGTTGGGATACCAACGGTTAGAGCGTTAACTGGGGTCAATTGCGAAGGTTGAAATGGGTAGCCTGAACCTAAGAAGATAAAGACGATCGATAAGACAACTGAATAAATCGTCTTGATCAAATATAGTGAAGCAACTCTTTCAACGTTATTGATTACTCGACGTCCTTCGTTAAGCATGAAGATCATTGAGTCAAAGTTTCTATTTAATAGTACGAAATCAGCTGAGGATTCGGCGGCATCACTTTCGCCAGCGATAGCGATACTACAGTCAGATTGGCGCATAGCCAAAACATCATTGACACCATCGCCTGTCATACCAACGGTCAGTCCGTTTTTTTGCATCGCAGCGATCAGGTCGGATTTTTCCTTGGGACGAACTCGTCCAAAGACCCGATACTTGTCGACTAATTTTGTGTAGTCGGCATCTTCAGGAACAGTGCTCATATCGATGTAATTATCAGTCTTATCAATTCCAGCTTGCGAGGCAACGTTTGAAACTGTGACCGGATTGTCACCGGAAATGATCTTCAGGTCAATACCTTGGTTCTTTAAGTATGAAAAAGTCGATTTAGCTTGCTTTCTAACTTCGTCGGAAATAAATATTAGACCAAGCAATTCTTGTTTATCGTTGACACAACGCAAGACAGCAATCACACGAAAGCCCTTTTCAGCAGCTTTTTCAACAGCGTCTTTTGTTTCAGCCGTTGGATTGTCGATGATGAATTCTGGAGCACCCATCATATATTTAGTGCCAGATTCTCCAATATAGCCTGAATATTTGGTTTCGGATGAGAATGGCAATACTTCAGAAACTTTTTCTTTAAAGGTCTCAGATTTAAGTTTCTTGATAGCTTGAGCAGTCGCGTTAGTCTCTTGAGTGACCTCAACGATAGTTGCAGCTACTTGTTTAACAAATTTTTCATCAAAGCTTGCTTCAGGGTGAATCTTTTTGACGGTTAATTTACCTGTGGTGATCGTACCGGTCTTGTCTAGACATAGCGTATCAACACGTGCTAAAGTCTCAATGGCGTTCAGCGACCGGACCAAAATTTTCTTTTTAGAAAGATTGTAAGCACCAGTAGCTAGGGCGACCGCAGTCAAGAGTACCAATCCTTCAGGAATCATTCCGATGACTGAGGCTGAAGTGCCTAAAATCGATTGAGCGACATCGCCATTTTTTAAGAATGAGCGGAAAAACAAAATTAAGCCGATTGGAACGATAGTATATGTTAAAATCTTGATAATGTTGTTAATTATCTTCATCAAGATACTTTCAGAGCCTTTTTCCTGACTAACGGCGTTTGAAAGCTTGGAGACAAAACTATTCATTCCGACTTGGGTCAATTGAATCTTGGCTTGACCAGCGATGGCAAAACTACCTGAGTAGACCGAGTCATTTTCGAATTTTTCAATCGTGTCGGCTTCACCGGTGATGCTTGATTCATTAGTTTGCAGACCGTTACTAGAGCGAATGATTCCATCAGCAGGGATGGTATTTCCACGCTTTAAGATCACGATGTCATCTTGCACCAGGTCCTCTATGGGGACTTGGACTTCTTTATTATCACGGATGACGGTAAATTCTTGTTCGTTGACCAAATTGATTTTATCGACGGTCAATTTTGCACGGATCTGTTGGAAACTTCCAATTATAATATTGGCCAGCACGGGTCCGAGGAAGAATAGATTTCGATATGATCCAGTCCAACCTATTAAAAGCGCAATCACTAAGTTTAAAAAATTGAACAGAGTAAATATGTTATCAGCTAAGATCTGCGGAATCGAACGTGAGAGTTTTTTGATCTGGACGTTAGTGAGACCAGCAGCAATTTTTTTCGTAACTTCTTGATTTGTCAGACCAGAATTTATATTGGTATATACTTCTGGTTGTTTAACTTTCATTATCTATTTACCTGCAATGATTTGATTAGGCATTTTTTTGGTAAATGTCTTATACTCTAAATACTAACTAAAACTTAACATAAAAGGATGACTAATTTTTGAATAATTTATTTTTTGACCTAGATGGAACTTTAGTGAACTCTGAAAAGGGTATCATGAAAGGCTTAAAATACATGTACAACGATACTTTAGGCTATGTTCCGCATGATGATGCAACATTGAGAAAATTTATTGGACCAACATTTAGTTATTCCTTTAAAAAGTACGACAACATCGACGTTAATGATCCAATTGCAAAAGCTCGCATGAAGAGTTTTCGCGAGTATTATGATGTTGAAGGCTGGAAGGAATTAACTGTTATCGACGGCGTTTATGAGATGCTGGAACAACTAAAGGATAGTGGCAAGGAAATTTTCGTTGCTACGTCAAAACCTGAAATTCACGCTAAGAATATTGTAAACCATTTTGGCATGGCACCGTACATTCGACACGTATTTGGTGCCAGCGATGATGAAGTAACGCGTTCTCTTAAAGAAGATGTTATTTCATATGGTATGGACAAAACGTCAGTCAGTTTAAACTCAGATAATCTTGTTATGGTGGGGGATCGTAGCAGCGATATCGTTGGGGCTCATAAGAATAATCTAAAGGCCATAGGAGTAACATACGGTTTTGGGGATAAAGACGAATTAAGCAAGGCTAAGTCTGATTGGATCGTCAACAAACCTTTAGAAATCGCAAAAATAGCTTTGGAGAAGTAATTAATGAGTAAATCAGTATATAATCGTCACGGATTCACACTTATTTTATTATCGCTTTGTTTAATGATCATTGTTTTTCTAGGAATAACTCTCTCGACTGTGTTAAACGGTAACTATGTCAAGAAGGTCGTCACTAGCGACAGTAATGTTTCGTTGATCAAGAATTATACTAATCAGAAATTAGGTAGCGTTGTCGACAGCTATTCTCCCCTTAAGAATATGGCGGCAACGCAATTGAGTACGAAACAAGTCAAATCGATCATCGACACTTCTGTTGATGAACTATATGATGGAGACCCTAATTTGACAATTGGCTCAGTAGTACTAGCTACGATTGGCGATAATTTAAAAAAGCAAGCGAAGTCTGACGGATTAAATATTGATACTGAAGTTGATCAAACTGTTAGCAGCAACAAGGGAATCATGGACCAGATCGTCAACAATGACATTGGTCCAATTGATGAATCCTTGCAGCACATTAAAGAAGTTAAACAGCTTGTGAAAACGGTCATCATCGTTGCCAGCGTGATTTTTATACTGTTGGCGATTAGGTTGAGAGCTAAAGTTGGCTCAAATATGATATTTTTACATCATATGGGAACGGTCGGAATCATTACAGCTATCTTGCTTGCCATCGCTTTGGTAGTGATGTATTACCCAATTGCTAACTTAATCACAAGCAATGTAGAATACAATATCAGGGATGTTTTGTATAATATACTCAATGGTATTTTCACAAGTTACATATCGATCGTATTTATGGTCTTTATCGTAAGTATTTTGGATTGGGGAAGTACCGGGAAATACAAATATAACTGATGAGGAGATTTTTGGTATGAAGATAGAAATTACTCCAGAAGCACAAGCAAAATTAGCAAAGTTTAACGACAAGAATATTATTTTGGATCTTGATGATGGTTTGGGTCGTTTTTCTGGTGAGGGTGACTGTGCCTTGATCACTAAGTTCCGTATTATTATGGTGGACAAGGACGAGGATCTTTCAGACTATTCTATTAAGTTGGACAGTGTTATGGGTCCGATTTATTACAAGGAGAGTGCTGAGGAATTTCTCAAGCCTGGTATTCAACTTCATGTTAATCCCAAAACTCAACTTTTAGTGTTTAAGAATGATTTTGAAACTATTGATAATAGCGTGAATATTATTGATTTTGATTCTGTTAAAGCTTAATTAGAGAATTGATGGACAGGACTCGCTGGGCGAGTCCTTTTTTATTTTGTTTTTGTTTGTGGTGGATTCTTGGATTGGTGGTTCACTGCCGGCTCCGGACGAAAAGTGATTGCCTTTCGTCTGGAACGTAGAGGAGACACTTTGAGCTTTTTTCAAAGCCCGAAAAAATCTCAAATCTGCCTCTTTTCGTAAGCTGGCGTTGTCGCCGGCTAACGAAAATGTCTCTACTGAGCCGGGCATCGCTTTCCGTCCTCCGCCTGGGTTGAGTCAAGTCAAATTCTCTTTTGTTTGGTGAAAGAGGGTATGCCAGTTTTGTTGGTGAAAAATCTGGGGTGGTCGGTTCAATTTCGCTCCTCCTTTCGGAGTCACTGATGCCGATTTGTTCCTCCTTCGGAGTCACCAATTTTATATAAATAAAAAAAGAGAATCTTAATTTCAGATTCTCCCGTCTAGTTTGTCTGTATAATGTTATCCCAGATTACTGACAATGGGACGATTATTAATCCTGCGTAAAATGCGTAGTTCCATATGTACAGCATTCCGGCTAATGCTATTAGTGATACTACTAAGGAAATTATGAATGCTACTAGTGCATTTGCTGAGGCCGCTCCGTTATAAATTGGATTATTCAATAATCCGAATACTAGAAACGATCCTTGTCTTCTTACAACTGGACGTTGTCCTGTATCGGTATTGTTATAAGCGCCTTTTGCAAAATTGCTTGCTTTGATCAATGCATTTGCTGGCTGGCCGAAGTTGTTAAAAAATTTTCCTAGAAATGGAATATTTGCTACTAATCTCATGACTGATGGGAAGTATAGTAAATTCAATAGCACGAATAGGTAGCTTCGGATTTCTCCCATGTGGAATTTAAATATTGCCGCATTCGTATAATGTTGGATGCCGTTTATTTGGATGGTTTGTTGCAGATCAACATTTACTTGGTGTGCTGATTGTAGTCCGAATATCAAACCGAGGATTCCTACGATTGAAAAGTAACCGAAAAATGACCAGTTAAATATGTATTTGATGCAATCTTTTATAAATCTGAATATCATAATGCGTTCCCTCCTATTGCTGTTCGTCTGTAATTTAGCAGTTTGGTACATGGTATTCAATTTTTAAAAGAAACAAAAATTTTTTAAAAGAAAATAAAATGAAATATTGGGAATCCTGATTTATCAGTAATCCTCGACTTTTTAAAAAGGCGATTGTTCTGATTAAATGAAACGATTCTAGTTTGTTTCTATTCTTTAGTTGCTTCAATTGTTGAAGATTCTTCCGATTTAAAGTAGAAATTATTTGGGCTTTTTCCATTTGTTTACGGCTTTTTCGTATGGTAATTTGTGATTGTCAAAGAGGTTGCGAGTACCACTTCAAAATTCAAGTGACCTAGAAGGAGTTCTATTATGGAATCAAAATTTTTAACTGTGAATGATATGCAAGTTATTTTTGATGAAGGGGATGTTGGCGTTACGGTTCGGACTGTTTCCAACTGGGTTCGAGACTTTGATACGGAAAAGCATGCTCAACAATATGGTGAATCTCGCTTTAGAGTGGAAAATTCTTCCAAGAGAAAGCCACGCGAGTATCCATTGGAGTGGTTCCAAGCAATGGTCGATGAACATTTGACGACGATTATCAATATCGTAAATGAATCATCTGACATGCGTGATCAGCTGGATACAAACGAGATTTCAGCCGAGGCTATGAATTTTCTAGATCAATATAGTCTGAAGTTTCAAACGGAGGACGTCCAAACAATGGAGAGAACCGAAGAGCTGAACCAGCGACATGAAAGCTTAGTGGTAAAAGTTTGTGCAAAGGCACTAGGAATCGACACCGACAAGCTATTCTTCGACATGTTAGACGACAACGTAAACAAAGATCTACTAACATACGTAAATGCGAAGAACGAAGACTAACCAATATAAGGACAACCAAAATCAAATATGTTTCCAGACAGAAAAAAGGAGAAAGCCAAGAAGTTGGGCTTTCTCCTTTTTAATTGATATGGTCTTAAGGGCTTGAAGGTTTAAAACTAAAGTTCTTGCCAGCAGAGTTCGCATACCATATTTCAATATACACAGAGATTTTGAAGTAACGCTGTTTAGACGGAGGACGAAAATCGCGTGGGGACCAAATGCTGAAATCATCCTTAGCAATTTATTGCTTAGGATGAGGCCAAGCTTTAAGACAAGCCGTCACGCAGTGACACTTGGCTTAAAGTTGTGCCCAGCATGTCACGGATCCCCGAAAGCAATTTTCGTCCGGAGTCGGCCCTCATACCGCCTACAAAAAAAACAAAAAAAGGAAGACCCAACGGTCTTCCTTTACTTATCATCTTTACCTTTCGTATCATCCGACTCTTCCTTCAAATCATCAACCTCAGTTAGCGATGCAAGATTGCCACTCTTGGTAACCTCATCATCATCGATCGTGACCTTGAACCAGTTAGCAAAACCATGATCGAATTCCGCCACCTTAAAGTGGAAGTTATCGAGATTAAATTCTGAATTCAGCTGGATATTAGGGAATTTCTCTAAGATATAACCACCAACAGTAATAATATCTGACTCTTGAAAGGCTTTAATATCAGTTCTAAAGTATCTTTCAAAATCATAAAGTGTAGTCTTACCAGATACGTTGTAAGACTTGTCTTCGTTTTTGATGATATATTCATCAGAAACGACATCGATTTCATCCTTAACAGTTCCGAATAATTCTTCGTAAATATCTTTATCAGTCACGATACCAGAAGTCCCACCGTACTCATCGACAACGATGACGATTGGAGTTTGCTTCTTGATCATTTTTGATAGGATATCTTGAATTGGCATTGTTTCAGGAACTGTGTTGACTGATCTCAAGATCCGACTGATTCCGACTGATCCGTCAACTTGGTTTTGACGAACGATATCGTAGGCATAAACGTATCCTAGGACCTTATCCTTATCGTTGTCCGCAACGACTGGAAATCTTGAAAAACCTTGTTGCAAGTAGTCTTTGATGACATCGCTAACTTTATCAGTGATGTCGACGACATAAAGACTAGTTCTATCGACCATGATGTCTTTGGCAACTTTATCGTTTAATTCAAATGCACGTTCCATGAAGACAACATCGTTTTGATCCATATCTCCGCCTTTGATTGAAGACTTCGATAAGTTCAAAATTTCAGATTGAGAAAAAACTTGGTTTTCTGAATCGGCAGGTTTCATACCCATCAAACGAACGATTCCGTTTGATGAACTGTTCAACAACCAAACGAATGGGTAAACAGCTAGATGGAAAAATCTTAATGGATTTACGACTAACATTAACATTTGCAATGGACGATCGATTGAAATGTTCTTAGGAACGATTTCAGTTAGGACCACTTCAAAGTATGTTAGTAGAAGAACACCAACAATCGAACCAATGATATGAAGACCGCTGCTATTGATAGCATGGGTCATACCGAAGAGTTCAACCAGCAAATATTCAATGGTTCCTTCACCAATCCAACCTAAGATAATACCAGCGATACTAGTACCAACTTGAGTAGTTGATAAGTATTCGTTCAGATTGTTGACCATATTTAATGCACGTTGTAACTTCTTGGGATTACCATCGCCTTTTTCAATGGCATCTTCCAGAAGACTTGGTCTGGTTTGAACCAAAGCAAACTCG
This sequence comes from Companilactobacillus sp., assembly GCF_022484265.1. Classification (NCBI taxonomy): domain Bacteria; kingdom Bacillati; phylum Bacillota; class Bacilli; order Lactobacillales; family Lactobacillaceae; genus Companilactobacillus; species Companilactobacillus sp. Next base: position 1,146,319 of record NZ_JAKVLR010000001.1, on the reverse strand, counting down.
GCGGCAACACAGAAGAAAGCAAATATAAAGGTAATTAGAATGATTATAAAATTACCTGTTATCGTTGAACTTGACAATTAATGAACCTCTTTTCTAGTTAAGAAGGATTATACACCAAAGAAAAGCCGACTTCAGTCGGCTTAAGGAATTATTTGCTATTTGTTACGTTTTCAGTAGCATTTTCTGAGAATGTTTTGAATGTATAACTATAGCTTGTCATACTATCGGATTTTAGTCCACTGACAGTTACTTTATATTCTGAATGATCATTAATAGTTACATTAGTTGGTGGAGCAAAGCTTAAGAATGTTTCACTGTAGGCTTGGCTACCATAATAACTAGGGCTGACCGTACCAGTTGTTCCGTTAGTCAAATTAGTGACGGTGATCGTAGTATTGTCATCAACTAAATTAGATCCCTTTGCAAATGAAATTGACCAAGGGACGATTGGATGAGATTGACTGCCGACTAGTTCTTCTACTGGAAAAAGTCCATTGGCCGGATAATTAATGATTTGAGTACTAGGAGTCCGATTAGCATCTGGTGGATTGTTGACTAAAACGCTCTCGTAATGGCGTCCGTTTTGAGCTATCGCGAGTCCAACGCCAACTTTTGACAAGTATGGAGATAAGAACCAAGCTCTATGGCCAGCATCTAATCCTGAGATATTTGTGTTATCAAGCATTAACGCCTTGATCATTGACCCAAGTGAAGTAGGATAGCCAAAGTACAAGTTGCTTTCATTAGTACCCAAGACAGCTTTATTCCAATTTAGCGCTGAAACGCTATCCGGTTGAGTCGTATTTTTTAAACCGTGTTGGTCTTTTTGAGGATCGGATTGGGCAGCAGCCATAACGGCTGAAGCAATTTGTGCTAAATTATTTGAATTTGCGTTATTGTCAATTGCTGGTAATCCAGACAATGAACGATAATAATTGATCCAGTCGACCGTTCTAGTAATGACACGAGGATTCAAAACGCCGATATCGAATGGGTCAGTTAAATTAGGTTCAGTTTGAAATAAATTGTAGATCGAATTATCTGAGTCAGTTAACTGAGCGTACTTTTGTTGAAATGCTTGAATCTGCGCCTGTTCATCTGCTGTGTAAACAGTTTTGTCCTCAGTAGTAGGAACAGCAGTGGCGGAAGAACCAGCTTGTTCTGTTGCAGCATAACTAACTTGTAAAGGAGAACTGGCAGTTGCTAAAGCCAATGCAACTACTATCCCGGTGATCAATCGATTATGTTTCATAGTTTATCTCCTATAATTGACGTTTCCTCTTATATTATAACCAATAAATGTGTAGAATTATATATTAGCACGGTCAACATATAAATATTTTCATTTTATCAGAATATTTGTTTTTATTTAGTTGATAAAACGTTACATAATTTTTATAATTAAAATGACATATAGGTTGGGGGAATCGTTTTGACAAATACGAAGAATACTAAATTTTTAACACCGGCTCAGGCAGCCGAAATTTTGGGGATCAGCGTTGCCACGCTACGGAAATACTCTTTAATTGTCGAACATTCAACTAATAACGGTGGATACTTCGAACGTAACAAGCAGAATAACCGTTTGTATACTCAAAAGAACATTGATGATTTCAATAAAATGGTTGAACTTGGACATGGTCCCAAAATGACTTTGGAATCAGCAGCTAAGCAAATTTATCCAGTGTCTGAAGCTAACAATGACGGCACAACGGATGCTAGCAATGGTACTCATAACGCGCAGGTAGCTAATTTGGAAAATACTATCAAAGAGTTGCGTGCTAACATTGAGCAACAAGACCGCGTTATTCAAAACTTGAGCAAGAAGATCATCAAACTTCAGGAAGAAACAGGGGCTGAAGAAACTGATGAGAAACTTGAAAAAGATAAGAAGTATCAAGAATATCTAAAGACAGTTCGTCAGGCTAAAGAGAAAAAAGCCAAGGCTGATGAAGCTAACAAAGACGATGATAAGAGTAAAAAAGAAGCCGGCAAGGATGCCAACCTAAATACGCTCGTCAACATGCAAGTAACAGACGAGAAAAAAGAACATTGGTGGAACAGATTTATAAAATAAAGAGAGCGTTAAAAACGGTTAGACTTCGAGCATTGCTCAGGATATGACTTATTGCGGTTTATGCAATCAGCCATATCCGTGGCAAGCGGAAAAGTCTGTTTTTATAAGCTCGTTTCAGATTAGAGAGTGTCAAAAGCGGGTAATTTCCGAGCATTAACGTAAGAATGGAAGGATTGCGTACTGTGCAATCATTTCATTCAGTAGTTAAGCGGAAGAGTTTGTCCGTCAAATCAAAATAAGAGGATATCTGCATATGCAGACATCCTCTATTTTTTTTCAGCGGTTTTTCTAGTGAGATTGATGGTGCTTCTGATTTCTTTAAAGACGGTACTAGTTTGTTGTTCGTCATGGACGGCTGTGATCATGAATAGTGTATCGACTAAACTGATCTGAGCAATGATGGCGTGCAACGCTTCGTTTTGGTACTGCGTTTCATCTGAGATCGACAGCAGGCAGACGTCGACTAAGTGGGTCAGACTGGAATTGCCGTAACTGGTGATTCCGATGATCTTAACGTGGTTTTTTCTTAGTTCTGACACGATCTGCAAGGTGTCCTGGTTCTCGCCACTATGGGAGATTACAATGGCACAATCTTTTTCAGTCAGTTTGGTGGCCATCATCAATTGCATGTGGAAGTCAGTGGTGAAATAAGGCTTTTTATCAGAACGGAGGAATTTGTGGAATCCGTCTTGGGCAACGATTCCCGAAGCTCCTAGTCCAAAAAAGGCGACGCAGTCAGATTCTTCAATGATGGTAGAAGCTTGTTCTAACTGTCGCTCAGTCAACACTTTTTCAGTAGCTTTGAGGGTCGAGATGTTTCCATTAAAAATCTTTTGAGTCATCGTCATGTAAGAATCGTTGGCAGTGATATCTTGGAACAACGAATCTGATGAGTCTGAACTAGACGTGATCAAACTGAGTTTAAAATCTTGGAAGCTGGAAAAACCTAAAATTTTAGCAAATCGTGAGATCGAAGAGATCGATACATTCACTTCTTCAGCCAACGAGCTGATTGTCAAAGCGGAATCAAACGATTCGGTGTGCAAAATATAATCAGCTATTTCTTTATAAGTACCTTTTAAATTATGGTAGTAACTCTGAATTACGTAATTAATGTTTTTTGCCATAGTTTTACCTCGTGATTATAAAATAACACATATTTGCATATAAGAAAACTTTTTTCATCATATTAGTTGATTGTTGAAAAATATTTTCGTATAATGAATTCTGTTGAAAGCAATTACACAGGAGATGTTATTAATGAAGTTAGCCATGATAGGTTTAGGTAAAATGGGGATCAACCTCACGGAAAACCTTATTAGAAATGACAATGAAGTCGTAGCCTTTGATTTGAATGAGGAATCAAAAGCCAACGCAGGTAAACTTGGAGCCGAAGTGGCTGATAGTTTGGAAGATGCAGTTGCAAAGTTAAATAAACCTAAGATCGTTTGGGTAATGTTGCCAGCTGGCAAGCCTACAAATATGACAATCGATACGTTGAGTGAATTATTGAATAAAGACGACATCGTGATTGACGGTGGAAATACTTTTTATGAAGACTCATTGAGACACAACGAAATTTTGACTGCCAAAGGTATCAAGTTCTTCGATGCTGGTACTTCAGGTGGTATGAGCGGTGCTAATCATGACGGAAACTTCATGATTGGTGGCGACGATGCTGAAACATTCAAGCAGATCGAACCAATTTTTGAAGGTATTGCTCAAAAAGATGGTTACTTGTATACCGGCAAAGCTGGTAGCGGCCATTACTTGAAGATGGTCCATAACGGTATCGAATACGGAATGATGCAATCAATTGCTGAAGGATTCGATGTTTTGGAACACAGCGATTTTGATTATGATAATGAAGCAGTTGCTAAAGTTTGGTCAAACGGTTCAGTTATCCGCGGCTGGTTGATGGAATTAGCCCAATCGGCTTTTTCAAAAGACCCTGACCTTGATGCAATTAAGGGCGTTATGCATTCTTCTGGCGAAGGTAAATGGACGCTGGAAGAAGCCTTGAAACAACAAGTGCCAACACCTGTGATCGCATTGTCATTGATGATGCGTTACCGTTCAATGGAGGACGACACTTTCACTGGTAAAGTTGTTGCAGCACTTAGAAATGAATTCGGCGGCCACGACGTCGACAAGAAGTAGCAATTAGTAGTAGGAGGAATTTCTAATGGATTATATGATTGGTGCCGACATTGGTACAACAAGTACAAAAGCAGTTTTATACGATATGAAGGGTAAAGTTATTGCATATGCCAATAGTGGATACCAATTGTATCAAGATACTCCTGATATGGCTGAAGAAGATCCAGAAGATATCTTTGACGCTGTGGTTGAAGTATTAGGACAAGTTATGCGCAAGGGTAAGGTTAAACCTGGCGAACTCAAGGGTGTTTCATTCTCATCAGCAATGCACAGTTTGATTTTGATGGATGAAAACGACCAACCACTCACACGTGCGATCACATGGGCTGATAACCGTGCTGCTCAATACAGTGAAGACTTGAAGAACAATGGCTTAGGTGCAGAGATCTATGCCAAGACTGGTACGCCAATCCATCCAATGGCACCTCTATCAAAGATGCTTTGGTTAAAGAATGAAAAGCCAGACCTTTATAATAAGGCGAAAAAGTTTATCGACTTAAAGACTTATGTTTTCTACAGATTCTTTGGCGTTTATCAGATGGAATATTCAATTGCATCAGCTACCGGGATGTTCAACATTTTTAAATTAAAGTGGGAACCACAAGCACTTGATTTATTAGATGTGACTGAAGACCGTTTGCCAGAATTAGTTGAACCAACTGACCAAATCAAAGGTATCAACAAAAACTATGGTGAATTGCTCGGCATTGGCGAAGATGTACCATTTATCTTTGGTGCATCTGACGGTGTCCTATCAAACTTAGGCGTTAACGCTATCGACCCTGGTGTTGTTGCCGTTACGATCGGTACATCTGGTGCCGTTCGTGTAGTTGTTGACAAGCCAGTCGTTGACCCAAATGGTAGATTATTCTGTTATGCCTTGACCAAGGACAAATGGGTCGTTGGTGGCCCAGTCAATAACGGTGGTATCGTCTTCCGTTGGGTCCGCGATCAATTGTTCGCACCTGAAAAGATCACTGCCGAACAAATGCAAGTTTCTTCTTACGACATTTTGACGCAGATTGCTGAAAAAATCCCAGCTGGTTCTGATGGCTTACTATTCCATCCATATCTAGGTGGAGAACGTGCACCAATTTGGAACGCTTATGCTAGAGGTTCATTCTTTGGACTAACACGTCAACATACACGTGCCCACATGGTTCGTGCCGCTCTAGAAGGTATCGTTTATAACTTGTACATGGTTATGTTGATGATCGAAGGAGTTGCTGGAAAGCCTAAGAGTATTCAAGCTACTGGTGGTTTTGCTCGTTCAGCTCTTTGGAGACAAATGTTAGCTGATATTTTTGAACAAGATGTTACGATTCCCGAAAGTTTTGAAAGCTCATGTTTAGGTGCCGCAGTTCTAGGAATGTACTCATTAGGCTACATCGATGATCTATCAGAAGTTAAGAACATGGTCGGGGTTACTAACGTCCACCATCCAGAAGAAAAGAATTTTGAAGTTTACCGTGAATTACTACCAATCTGGATCAGAGTTTCTAAGATTCTAGCACCAGAATATAAGAGTATCGCTGAATTTCAGAAGAAACATATGAAAGAGCACCAAGAAAAATAACTCGTCTCACGACGAGTTTTAATAAGAGGATACGTGAAAGCGATTACGTAATTTAGGGAGGAAATACTTATGCCATTTGTTGTGCTGATCTTAGGAATAGCTCTATTGTTGTTCTTGATCATCAAAGTAAAATTAAATACTTTTGTTTCATTAGTCGTTACTTCAATTGCTGTTGGTGTTGGTTTGGGATTGCCACTGACCAAAATCGCCACCAGTATCCAAGATGGTATCGGAAGTCAGTTAGGCGAGTTGTCAATTGTCTTCGGTTTTGGTGCCATGCTTGGTCGTTTGGTTGCTGATGCCGGTGGTGCATATCGAATTGCCCACACCTTGATCCAGAAATTTGGAAAAAAGAGACTACAGTTAGCAATCGTTTTAGCATCATTTATTATCGGTATTGCACTATTCTTTGAAGTAGGTATGGTTCTGTTAGTACCAATCGTCTTCGCCATTGCTATGGAAGCTGGAGTTTCAATTCTGTATTTAGGAATTCCAATGGCAGCAGCACTGTCCGTTACTCATGGATTCTTGCCACCACATCCAGCTCCAACTGCCATTAGTGCCGTATTAGGCGCCAATGCTGGACACGTTTTGCTTTACGGTATTATCGTGGCTATTCCTGCGGTTATTATCGCCGGACCACTTTACACACGTGTGGCTAGAAAAATCGTTCCAGATGCCTTTGATAGAAAAGGTAACTTGTCAGCTTTAGGTCCTCAAAAGGAATTTAAGCTTGAAGATACACCTGGCTTTGGAATTTCCGTTATTACTTCATTGTTCCCAGTTATTTTGATGGCAATTACCACAATTTATCAATTGCTATTTAATGGTGGACATTTACCAAAGAATCCATCGACTTTAGATTCAATTATTGCCTTCATCGGAACACCAGCAATTTCAATGACAATTTCATTGCTAGTTGCAATGTACACGATGGGTTGGGCTAGAAGATTCAAAACTCCACAAATCATGCACACAGTTGAAGAAGCTGTTAAATCAATCGCTATGTTGCTACTAGTTATCGGTGGTGGCGGTGCCTTCAAACAAGTTTTAATTGATGGTGGCGTTGGTGATGCAGTTATGAAACTCTTCTCAGGTACAAATCTTTCACCACTTATCCTAGGTTGGGTAATCGCAGTAGTCTAGAGAATTGCTCTAGGTTCCGCCACAGTTGCTTCGTTAACAGCTGCTGGTCTAGTACTTCCACTAATGCAATCAGCTGGTGTAAATCCAGCCTTGATGGTATTGGCAGTTGGTGCCGGTTCACTTGCCGCATCTCACGTCAACGATGCTGGTTTCTGGATGTTTAGAGAGTACTTTGATCTAACTATTAAAGAAACGCTGCTCACTTGGACAGTACTTGAAACATTGATCGCCGTAGTTGGTCTGATCGGTGTCTTGCTACTAAGTTTAGTTTTGTAAAATAGTTCATAAATAAGGACCGGCAAATGTCGGTCCTTTTTGAATACCTGGAAAAAATGTTATCCTATTAGGATACGAATCACGGGGATGACTTATGAAAAAATTGAGAACATTCGGCATTATTTTTATCGGCGCATCAATTGGCGGAATCTTGAGATATTTGATCAGTCTGCTTTTTATAAATTACTCAAGCTTTCCTTGGGGCACGATCTTTGTCAATTTGACTGGCGCGTTTGTTTTACCGTTATTGATCCATTACTTGCATGATCGTTTCCACTTATCTGCTGGGACAGTCTTGTCTTTGACGACTGGATTGTTAGGCTCATATACGACATTTTCGACGATGTCGGCTGATGCAGTGAAACTATTTTTGAACAGCGACTATTTAGCTTTTGGACTGTATTTAATTATTACAATGGTAGGTGGATTTTTGTTAGCACTATTCGGCAATTATTTGGCAGTATATTTTGCTGACAAGGAATTGGAAAAAAATTAAGACAAAAAAATAGCGAATGATGTGCACTGCACTTCATTCGCTAATTTGCTTGTACTTCTGGTATTTCAGGCTTTTCATCTAATAATAAGATCGATTCGCCTTTTTCACGACGACGGCAAATATCTTCTTCTCCCCATTTGCACAACTCATAGAGCAGGTTGTTGAGAGTCTTGCCGTAATCAGTCAATGAGTATTCTACTTTTGGCGGTACTTGTTCATAGATTTTTCGATTGACGATACCACTAGCTTCTAATTCGCGTAATTGCTGCGTTAAAACTTTTTGCGTAATATTAGGAATTACACGTCGTAATTGACCGGTACGCATCGTACCTTTTTTCAAGTGGCACAGGATCAAAGGTTTCCATTTGCCACCAATGACATCGATCGTAGCTTCGACTCCAATGTTATAAATGCATTGTTCCAACGCTGATTCCCCCTTATTAACGGCTAAATTGATTTAATAATCGCAATCAATATTAACATGTTAATAAGGAAAATAACAGAATTATCGTTTTTGAGCAGAAACGCTTCTCATCAAGTAAAAAATTAAGATAACGCCGAGTAGCAACATTGCGATTCCTAACCATGGTGTGATGGCAATCATGTTATTTGAGGCTGCAAATCCACCCATAGTTGAACCGATGATGATACCAATGTTAAAAGCCGAAATGTTTAGTGATGATGCTAAATTAACTTCACTTGGAGTTAATTCTTCTGCCAATTGCAACATATAAAGCTGCAAGCCGGGAACGTTCATAAATGCGAACAATCCCATTAGCATTACGGCAACTAATCCAAAGTAATGCGTATTCAATGTTACCCAGACTAGGAACAAAGTTGCAGCTAAGCCAATAAACATTTTTAACAGGGCGTTCAAAGGCTTAACATTGGCAAGGCGTCCGCCCATGGTATTTCCAATTGCGACCGCCAAACCGTAGACAATCAAGATGATGACGATTGCGCCATCTGACCAGCCCATTTGTTGGTTAAGGATCGTTGAGATATAAGTGTAGACTGGATAAGTTGCGCCATATCCCAAAGCTGTGATCAAAATGATCAAGATCAACTTAGGTTGTTTCATGATCCGAACAAAACCTTTGAGGTTGCTAGGAGTTGCCTTTGAAAGGTTGTTTGGTACTAAGATAAAGCTGCCGATCATTCCGACGATTCCTAGTAAGATCAAGAAGATAAATGAGCTTCGCCAGTTCAAGGCTTGCCCAATATAAGTTCCAAGTGGAACGCCAGTCACTGTAGCGACTGTTAATCCAGTGAACATGATGGCGATTGCCGAAGCACGCTTGTTAGGAGCAACGACATCTGCTGCAACAACAGAAGCAATCGTCATAAACAATCCGTGTGATAAAGCAGTGATGATTCTTCCTAATAATAGGATGACAAATGTTGGTGCAAAAGCTGAAACTGTATTTCCAATAATGAAACTGACCATGATACCAATCAATAATTTTTTACGGTCGATTCTGGTGGTCAAGGTCGTTAGGATCGGAGCTCCTAACATTACGCCCATCGCATATAATGAAACAGTCAATCCTGCTTGAGCGATGGTGATATTAAATGATTTGATGATCAGTGGCATGATCCCGACACTGATAAATTCGGCACTACCGATTGCAAAGGCGCTGATGGCCAATGCAGCTAAAGTCCATGTTGATGAAATTTTTGTATTTTGCAAGTTATTCACTCCCCTAATTGATTAATTATCTATTCGACAAAAACCAATTATACGGGCACAAAATTTTTTCACAATTACGCACTTTAAAGTGGGATAGGTACCTAAAAGTACTCAAGGAGGAAACATTTTAGATGAATATTGTGCTGGTTGCCTTAGGGGCAACGATCGGGGCGACTGCCAGAAATGAATTGACTGGATTGTCGCGAAAAATTCCAATTGATTTTCCTTGGATGACATTGATAATAAATGTGGTCGGATCATTTGTTTTAGGGATGTTAACTGCTAAAATTGTAAACAAGGCCTTATTAGTCTTTTTAGGAACCGGAATTTGCGGCGGCTTTACTACTTTTGGAACATTTAACTATGAGTTAAGCCAACTGTGGTTTCAAAAGCGCTACATAGTGTGTTTCTTATATTTCTGTTCTTCATATTTATTTGGACTACTCGGATTTTTACTCGGGATAATAATTTAAGAGGTAATTATGGAAAAAACTAATTGGAATGAAACTAACAAACCAGGTTTAATCGCTTCAACAAAACTATTTTTTCAAGACTTATTTGTCGGTGCCAAACGCATGGGACGCGCTGATTTCTGGTGGGGTTATTTAGGCACAACGATTTTCTTTGCTGTCTTGATTGCCTTATTAGGCTGGGTCGTAACCTTGATGCCAATCTCTGAAGTTTACTGGAGTGCTGTGATCGGCGTAGCGATGGCGATGGCATTTGGCTACTATTTTATTGCAATTTATAATGCGGCAATTCGCCGTTTGCACGATTTAAACTTACGCGCTTGGTGGATGCTCTGGTTAGTGGTACCTGGCGTTGGTTATATTTTACTGATTATATTGATGTGTTTAGCACAACGTGGAGAAAATAATCGTTTTGAAAAAACACTTGCTGTGGAATAAAAAAATGGAGCACTGTTCGAATAGTTCAATTATTCGATGTGCTCCATATTTTTTTACCACCAAAGTTTAACTAAAGCTTGAGTTCCATCGTTTCCGAGACCTTTGTCGTCCACTAATTTTTCATACAATGCTTTGGCTTGTTTTGTGGCTGGTAAATCTAGTCCCATCTTCTCGCTTTCTTCAAGTGCGATTCGGAGATCTTTTAAGAAATGTTTTGAGAAGAAGCCTGGTTTGAAGTCGCCATTTAAAATTCGTGGGACGTAGTTTTCCATGCTCCAGTTGTCGGCTCCGCCACCTTCGAGAGTCTTCAAGACGTCAGGTAAGTCGAGCCCAGCAGCTTTGGCATAAACTAGCATCTCAGTTAGTCCGGTCATGGTACCGGCAATCATGATCTGGTTCGCCATTTTGGTGTGTTGGCCAGCGCCGTATGAACCAAAGCGGTGATAAGATTGACCGATAACTTTAAATAAGGGAATCAATTCGTCGTAAGCCTTTTGAGAGCCTCCAACCATAATGGTCAGTTTGCCATCTCTAGCACCAACGTCGCCACCTGATACCGGAGCATCTAGACATTCAACGTTCATTTTTTCAGCTTTTTCACCCAATTCTTTGGCAAGAGTAGGGGTGCTAGTCGTCATATCAACAATCATTTGCCCAGCCTTTAGGCTCGTGAAAACGCCAGTCTGTGGGTCTAAGTAAACATCTTTGACATCTTGTGGAAAACCAACCATAGTAAAGATGATATCAACATTTTCCGTAAGATCTTTGGGACTGTTGAACCATTTAGCGCCTTCTTTAAGTAAAGGTTCAGCTTTGGATTCAGTTCTCGTATATACAGAAACATCGTAGTTAGCTTTTAACAAGTTATTGATAATGCCACTGCCCATAACGCCAGTTCCAATAAAACCAATTTTTTTCATAGTTATGTCTCCTTATAAAATCATTGATTAATTAATTTCAGTTTAACATTGAAAAATGGCTGATACATGTATTACGCTTACTCAGAAATATCTGATGACTGGTTATTTAACGACATTTGAAAGTATTATGTATGAATTAATATTGTAATGTTATATAATTTTTAATATTGAATTTTGGGGGTGGCTGCCATGGCTGTATTTAAAGAATATTCGAAAAAAATTTTTGCAGCGATATTTTACGGGATAACGTCTGCAATCGGTATCCAATTACTATTGCAGCCGGCGAAGATTTATACCAGTGGCGTCATGGGTGCCGCACAGTTGGTCGTAAACTTGATCAACAAATTCTCACATCTGAATACTGAAGTTTATCTTTGGTACTTCTTGTTGAACGTGCCATTAATAATTCTATCTTGGAAAAAATTAGGCAAGAAGTTTACTGTCTTATCACTAGTTTCAATTGCTGCCGCATCAATTTTTATCTTATTCATTCCGCTGCATCCAATAACTGATGATCCAATGTTAGCATCGATCTTCGGTGGCGCCATGGTCGGTGTTGGTTCTGGAATCTGTTTCCGTTACGGATTCTCGACTGGTGGAACTGATATCATCGCTTTGATTATTCAAAAGAGTCGTGGTGGAACAGTCGGACAAGTGGCATTTACCGTGAATGCCGTGATCGTTTTTATTGCCGGAATCGTCTTCGGTTGGGAGCTAGCTCTTTACACAATCATCTCGATTTTTGTAACTAATATCGTGATCGACCGAATGTACATCCAGCAACAGAAGATCACCGTCATTATCTACTCGCACCACATTGATGACATCTCCAAAGAACTATTGAAGACATTAAACCGTGGTATTACCTTGGATCACAATTTGACGGGTGCTTATTCAGGCGAACAAATTGGTTCGATGACCATGGTCTTGACGAAGTATCAACTATTCTTTGTCAAACAAACTGTGAAAAAAGTCGATCCGACTGCCTTTATCAATATCCAGCCAACCATTGGTATTATGGGTAAATTCAGCGATAATTAATTAGACAAAATAGGATCTGATCCAAATTAGGATTAGATTCTTTTTTTTAACCGTAAATTTTCTGAATTATCATTGAATTATCGGTCAATAATAGATACATTGATTTTAAGGCAACAATATATTTATTATTTCGCTCGTTATGGGGGTGCTGGTATGTCCTTATTTAAAGACTATTCAGAAAAAATTGCAGCCGCAATTTTATACGGTTTAACTTCGGCATTAGGAGTTCAGCTTTTGCTGCAGCCGTCAAAAATTTATACCGTGGGGACAATGGGTGCGGCACAGTTAGTCGTCAACCTGATCTATAAAGCGACCAACTTTAACACTGAGGTCTATTTCTGGTATTTCTTGATTAACGTACCGCTGATAATATTGGCTTGGTTGAAACTAGGAAAAAGATTTACCGTTCTATCGCTTCTGTCGATTGCCTCAGCTTCAATCTTGATTTTATTCATACCGTTACATCCAATCACACATGACCCAATGCTAGCTTCCATCTTTGGTGGAGTCTTAGTGGGAATTGGTTCCGGACTAGTGTTCCGCTACGGATTTTCTGCTGGTGGAACTGATATTATCGCCTTGATTATTCAAAAAAATCATGGTGGGACAGTTGGACAATTAGGATTTATCGTTAATGGAATCATTGTCTTGATTGCTGGATTTGTCTTCGGTTGGGAATTAGCACTATACAGTATCGTCTCGATTTTTATCACAAACATTGTGATCGACCGAATGTATATCCAACAACAAAAGATCACTGTAACAGTTTATTCGCACATGATCGACGAAATAGCTAAGAAGCTGTTGGACAGTTTGAACCGTGGTATCACGATCGACTACAATTTGACCGGAGCATACTCAGGCGAGCAAATCGGTTCGATGACGATGGTTTTGACCAAGTATCAATTATTCTTCGTTAAAAAGACCGTCAATAAAATGGATCCGAATGCTTTTATCAACATTCAGCCAACGCTTGAAATTATGGGTAAATTTAATGATAACTAGTAGAGTGCGACAAAACATGGTCAAATCTCGAACATAACCTAAAGAAGGTATCTAATTCGTTTTTTTGAATTAGATACCTTTTTGTAGTTAGGCGGAGGTATTTATGTTTGGTTGCACGTTTATGATACAGAATACTTGAAAAATTGGCATCGTTTACAAAAATATTTGTAAAATGTACACTTAAATTCAGATGCACCATTATCAGCATTGTTAGAAATCCAATTTAGAGGGTGACAAATTGCAGGTCCAAGAAGGTTACATGCCATATCTGGGATACCAGACGTATTATCGGATCGTTGGCAAACAAGAAAATAACAAGAAACCACTAGTTTTACTGCATGGTGGACCAGGTTCAACTCATAATTATTTTGAACTTTTAGATAATATGGCAGTCGACGGCCGACAGATCATCATGTATGACCAGTTAGGCTGTGGTAAGTCGGCAGTTCCGTCTAACCCTTCGCTTTGGAAAAAAGAGACGTGGGCGAACGAACTAATTCAACTGAGGGACTATCTTGATTTAGATGAGATCCACTTGTTGGGGCAGTCGTGGGGCGGCATGTTGGCCTTCATCTACATGTGTGATTACCACCCCAAAGGTATCAAGAGCTTGATCTTGTCAGGAACGTTGCCGTCAGCGAAACTCTGGGCACAAGAGCAACATCGAATGATCAATAATTTTATGTCGCCAGAGGATAAGGCTGCCATTAAAAAAGCAGAACAGACTGGCAACTACAATGATCCGGCATACATCAAAGCAAACGCCTTGTATATGGAACAACACGCGGCCGCTACGCCAACCGCAAATTCGCCTGAACCGCTGAGACGAAAGAAAGTAGCTGGAACCGAAAGTTATCTGACTGCTTGGGGTCCGAATGAATACTCGCCTGAAGGAACTTTGAGAGATTATGATTATTTAGACCAGATGAAAGATATTCAGGTACCAACTTTGATCACCAGTGGCATCAACGATTTATGTACGCCGTTGATTGCAAAAACTATGTATGATGGTATTCCTAATTCAAAATGGGAACTATTTGCGCACAGCCGCCACATGCCATTCGTTGAAGAAAATGCCAAGTACGAACAAATTTTAACTAAGTGGTTAGATGAAAATGACTAAATCGGTTTTTTAAAAAATTGGACCAAGGGGATATGTAAACATGTTAAATGAATCAAAGATCCGCGAATATTTGAAAAAAGAGAATTTGGATGCTTTCTTTATGGCTAAACGGGAAAATATCCGTTTCACGAGTGGTTGGACTGGAGACGATTCCTATTTGCTATTAACTAAAGATGGTCAATATTTCTTCACCGACCCACGCTACACTGAACAAGCTGAGTTAGAAATTCCCGATTATGAGATCATCAACTGGCGTTTTCCTGGTAAAACAGTGGGCGATTCGGTTGCCAAGGTAGTTGCTGATCATAACATTAAGTCAATTGCTTTTGAAGACGATTATTTGACTTACGACATGTACGCCGACTTCAAAAATAAAGTTCACGCAGAATTAGTTCAAGCTGGTGGCATCATTGACCGGATGCGAGTTATCAAATCGCCACAAGAAATCGAATACGCTCGAATTGCTTGTGAGATTTCTTGTCGAGCTTATCACAGAATTCTCGAAGACATTCACGTTGGTGCGACCGAAAAGGAATTGGCCATGAGACTGGCTCTCTACATGACGCAAGAGGGGGCCGACAACCAGCCTTACGGAAATATTCTGATTTCGGGAACGAAGACTTCATTGCTGCACGGAATTTCTGACAGCAAGGCAATTGAATATGGGGACTTAGTTTTGATGGACTTTGGCTGCCAGTACAAGGGTTATATGTCAGATATGACAAGAACAATTGTGGTCGGCAAGGCAACTGACAAGCAAAAGGAAGTTTATAACTATACTCGCCAAAGCCTTGAAGCAGTTGAAAAAATGTTGAAGGCAGGAGTCAATTACAAAGATACTTATCCTGAATCCCTCAAACCATTGGAAGGTACCGAATACGGTCCACTAACTTATAACAAGATTGGACACAGCATCGGACTATTCGTGCACGAAGAACCGTTATTAGCTGTCGACTATGATGATCTGATCGATGCAAATACTGTTTTAACAGTCGAACCAGGCATTTACATTCCTGGTTGGGGCGGTATTCGTTTGGAAGACCAAGGATTAGTTACGGAAGATGGATTTGAAAACATGATCAGCATCTCGCATGACTTGATCGAACTGTAAAAAAATTTTTCAATCAAAAAAGGCTATTTCTAAACGTCATTGACGAATAGAGATAGCCTTATTTTAATTACTTGATAACATTTGCGATTGGCTCGTCGCCACTAGCAAATTCATATTCTTTTTTAATTGTTGAAGGTGTTTCGATTGCTTGAACGATAGTTTTAGCAACATCGATACGAGGTACGGATCCGCCGTCTTTAGACAACTTGATCTTGCCAACTGATTCTTCATCAGTTAACAAGCCTGGATGTAAGATCGTGTAATCGAGGTCAGTTCCACGAAGATGTTCATCAGCGTAGTGTTTAGCAATGTAGTAAGGTCTAATGCCTGATGCTTCCCACTTGCTGCGGTCTTCGCTGTACATTGCACTGACCATGATATAACGTTTGATGCCAGCTGCTTCAGCAACCATCATCGTCTTGATCGCACCATCTAGGTCGATTTCCATTGTTAAGTCGTAACCAGCGCCACCAGCACCGGCAGTGAAGACGAGAACGTCCGCACCAGATGCGATGATCGAGTCGTGGATGTCGTCTAATGAACCAGTCAAGTCGATGTATTGTGTAGGGATGTTGTTAGCTTGATAAGCCTTAATTTGTTCCTCGCTGCGCAAACCCGCCACAAAATCAATATTGTGTGATTGTAATTCGCCAATTAATAAATGTCCAACTTTGCCATGTGCTCCAATAATAAGTACTTTCATAACAATACCTCCCATTATCTTTACTTTAACAACAAAAATTCTATTTTGCTAGTAATAAGAATATCGTTATAATTAAACCTAGGAGGGTAATATGAAAATATTAGGTATATTAGCGTCACATAAGGAACATGGCCTTAATGCCCAAATGTTAGAGCATGTTCTCGATAATGTTGACTCGGGAGTCGAAACAGAAACAATTTATTTAGAAAATTACAACATTACGCCACACAAGTATCATGAAGAAAATCCAGTCCTCGATGAATTAGCAAATAAGCTAATGGAGAGCGATGTTTGGGTGTTTTCTGCTCCAACTTATTGGCGCGAATGTCCAGGCCTTTTAAAAAATTTCTTTGACTGCATGCGTCCAAAGTTCGTCTACTTCAAAGATAATGGCGATACGATCCCTGGACCATTCAAAGATAAGCATTACATGAGTATTTCATCGTGCTACATGAGTACGACTGAAAACTTTTTAACCGGAATTACTGACGAGACCTTCAAGACCATTGATCGTGTCATGTCAGCAGCAGGGGTTATCAAAGTCGGGGAATTAGTATTACCCAACACGTTTGGTATGAAAGAAATACCTGAAAAGAAAATCAAGCTATGCAAAAAGTTTGGTCATAAGATTTCGAAAAAACAAGAAAAGGATGATTCAACCGTGAAAAGATATATTCAACTATTCTTCATGATTGCCGTTATGGCATTGGTCACAATGGGAATTCAAATACCACTCAAAGCTATTATGCCAATGAATAATTTTTGGGTAAGCTATGTTAGTTTTGTGGTGATCTTCTTTGTTCTACTCGCAGTGATCTTGCACTGGGTAACATTTGTTAAGCACCGTCGTAGATAATTTATTTAAAGTTCACAATTGTAATTTCGATAAATCACATTTAACAAGCGATAAATGAAACGGCTAAAAAAATGTTCAAAGTATTTCCTATTAAAAAGGAAACTTTGAACATTTTTTGTTGTCTTGTTTGTTTGACTTTAGAATTTGAGATAAAGATTATGGTGTACTAAAAAAGACTAATCATTTAGATTAGTCTCACCGTAAAACTATCCATATAGTGAAAGATTGATTGAGGTCACAGGGTGCAACCTGTGGTTTCTGCCGTTTATGGACACACTATAGTTATTCAGGAATTCAAATCAATTATCTAGAGATTACCAAAAGAAAAAGAATCATACCAACAAGGGATGATCCTTTGAAAAAGTCCTTATCAACTTTAGTTGATTAGTTCATTTCGTTGATTTGATCCAGAACCTTGTCATATGAAGGTTCATTAGTTTCTTCCTTCAATATTTCTGAGTAGAGGATTTGTTTGTTCTTATCAACTACCCAAACTGAACGAGCTAAAATACCTAATGAATCGATCAATAGACCAGTTTTGTTACCAAAGTCATGGTCAGCATCTGAAAGCATCTTCATGTTCTTAACGCCTTCGGCTGCACACCAATGACTTTGCTCTTCAACAGTATTCTTTGAAATAGTCACAAAGTTGATCTCGGTATGACCATCGACCTCACTGTTGAATTTCTTTGTTTGAAGACTGCAAACGCTGGTATTGATATCAGGAACTACACTGATCAAGACTGGCTTGTCCAACAAACTAGACAACTCAACTTTATTTCCATCCTTATCAGTCACAGTAAAATCAGGGAAAACGTCACCAACTAGCGGTGGTTGACCTACTGTAGAAACTGCCTCGCCTTTAAATGTCACATCCATAAAATTCACACCTTCCTTTTACGAAATAATTATAGAGTAAATTGATAAAAAAACACAGAAATATGATTACGAAATCAATTCGAAAGTTTGCTAATAATATAATTGCGATTATACTTAAGACCGTAAAACCTCAATACTTAAAACTTAAACATTTTTTGAATGGAGAGATGAGTTTTTAATGAAAAATAGTATCATTTATCGTCGCAGATCTGTTAGGACATTTACTAATAAGGAAGTTACAGACAAGCTGATCAAGGAAATTATCACCGATGCTAAACGGGCGCCTTCTTGGCAAAACGCGCAACCTTGGCACGTGTATGTTGCTAAAGAAAATAAATTGGATCAGATCAAAGAAATCTCAAAGCAAAATGAACGTGATGGGAAAAAGGGAGAGCCAGAATTGACTGTTCCACATTCCTCTGACCGCTCAGAATTGTCGAAAGCAAACATCGAAGAGTGGGAGAAGTCAGTCCATTCTGCTTTTATCACTAGTGACGGTGCAGATCGAGCCCTAAAGGATGCTAATCACAACTTCTTTTTTGCACCAGCAGTCGCTTGGGTGACAGTGGAAGCTAATGCCAGTGAATTTACCATCTTTGATGCCGGAGCATTCTCGGAAAATTTGATGTTAGCTGCAAAGGAATACGGAGTTGACTCCATGCCGGCTTATCAATTAATTAAATATCCTGATGATATTCGAAAAATTTTGGAGATTCCTCAGGACCAAAAAATAATTATCGGTATTGCCTTAGGATATGCGGATGACAGTGATTTAAACCGCATCCTAACAAAACGAGCACCAACTGACGAAATTTTAACGATACAAAAATAGCAGCTCATTGAGCCGCTATTTTTTTAGCTATTTTCAAGCATTTTCTTAATTACTGGAATTTTGCCTAATTCGCCAATATTTTCGCCAGAAACTACTACTGTATTAGAACTGGAATTTGCCAATTCGCTAAATGCGTTGATCGACTGGTTTTGGAAATAGCCAGCCTTAGCGTTGTTCAAACTGTCGTTCATTTGTTCGATCCGGTAACGTTCAGCATCAGCTTTAGTTCTAGTTGCTTTAGCTTGGGCATTGGCGGTGGCGATCAAAGCGTCATTTTTAGCCTTAGTAGTTAACTCGATACTCTTGGCTTCACCTTCAGCTTTAGCAATTGCAGCGATTCTTTCACGGTCAGCCTTTAATTGCTTATCCATGGAATCTTGAATTGAAGCAGTAGGTTTTAATTCGTCAATATTGATTCGATCGACATTGATACCGTAAGTGTTAGTTAAGTCGCCGATGGCACTGGCAAGTTCTTGGTTGATCTTCGAAGTTGAACCCAAGGCTTGGTTCAAGTCCATACGGCCAATGATGTCACGCAAGTGTCCACGGACTAGTTGTGACATTGATTCAACGGAGTCAGTATTTTCATAACGATATTTAACCGCATCAGTTACATGATAATTGAGAGTCAGACTAGCTCGTACATCAGCATTATCCTTAGTAATGATCGAGTAGTCGGGAAGCTTGAGCGGATTCATTGCCAAGCTGACTGGATAGATTTTTTGAATGAAAGGAATGTAAAAATGCATTCCTGCATCGACACTATGATGATATTTACCTAGTAATTCCACTAATCCTTTATGATTTTGATGAACTATTTTTATACCAAACATATTAATCTCCTTATTTTAATTCCTCTAAAGTAAGAATATTTCCAGTTGCTTCTATTATAGTGTACAAACGATCCTGATTTACCGACTTAACGTTTGATAGAATGTATCGATAGTAAATACCATTGACTGATACTAGGCCACTGTCTGTAAGAATCTCACTCCCTTGAATTGTTCGGCCTACAAACTGACGGTGTTCTAAAGTTTCTTCCTTGGTGCTTTCCTCCAAGAGGTGCACAATGTAGTTATTAACGCTGCGACTCTCAGATTTGGCACGGTTAGCAACTTGATCATAGAGCGTTTGATCTAACCTTAATAAGAATTTTTTATCTGCCATATCATAATGATATCATTGTGATATCACTTTGCAAATTCAACGCACTGTGTGATTTCTTCAAATGGTAAATTGCTTACATAAAATGATAATTGTTTACATAACAAAATAATAATATGAAAAGAGACTGAAAATGGATTTAACTGGTGATAGAATTGAGATCAGAAATTTTAAAGAAAATGACTTCGATACATTCTATAAACTTACCAAGGATGCTGACAACCACAACCTTGCTGGTTTGGAATACGCAGAAGATATTCATAAATCAAAAAATATTTTTAATAAATATTTAGTTCTTGCCAACACCTACGTAATTGCTTTAAAATCGAGTCACCGAATGTTAGGCATTATCGAGCTGAACGAAAGAGGAATATCTAATGGTTTAGATAAGACTCGAGAAATTGGATTTGTTATCTCCAAAGAGTTTCGAGGTCATGGTTACGCTACAGAAGCGATTCAGGTCTTATTAGATTACTCATTCAAAATTCTTCATCTTTCGGAGGTTTGGGCATCGGTCAAGGTTGATAATATGGCTCCTCAATCCATTCTTACGAAAATGGGATTCAAATATATCTATCAAGTCAGTCAAGATCCATTACACCTGGAAGATAGTGAGAATGTTTTGAAATATTATTTGCTGAAAAATACACAACAGGGGAATTAATAAAAAATCCTCGTATTTTTTTATTAATTTATTTATCACTCGATAAGTGAAATGTGCTAGGAGAGAGGTGTGTTCATGTTGCGAAAAAGATCGAGACGGAAATCGGTCAACCGAAAGAACATCAGTCTGGTATTCGTATGTTGTGCAATTGTAGTCGGAATTGTCGGTGGATTGAGCTTGAATATGGTCCAGTCATCGCCAAGTCACAATAACCCATCTTTTTTAGAAGGATCGGGTTCAATGACTAAGACATCTGACGCATCAGTAGAAGTTTACGATGACAGAGATGATGAAGGGCACAAACGTCCAGGGACAACCAATCCAGGTGGTGGTTCAGTAACAAATCCAGGATCAAGGCCAGGAGGTTCAACTGGCCATGGACCGAATGCTGGTTCGCAAGTAGGGATGCGTCCAGTAAGTAACAATGCCAGTGGAGATGATACTCCATCAGTCATAGTAGATGGATATGGGCACAATAAGTTTCCACAAACCGGAGAAGCTAGAGATTATTTAACACAGATCGGTGTGGCTTTAATGGGGAGCCTGTTGATGATAATTCGTTTTGGTAGGCGAATAAAAGTTTTTTAATATCAAATATAGGTTCAAAATTATAAAAAAATATTCGAATTTTATGCTTTAAAACGTGATTTTATTCTGCTAATATTCGATACGTGTTAGAAAAAAATTCTAGGGAGGAATTTTAACATGAAATTTTCAAAAACAGCTTTAGTAAGTTCAATGGCTCTATGCGGTATCACATTAGGTGCCGTTGCTCCAACAACAGTAAGTGCTGCTACATCAGCAGGATCAATTGTAAATGGTGATTACCAAGAGGGAGTTACTTATAACAAGAACTTGAATAATGATGATTGGGTTAATGCAACGGATAAACAAAGCGCATATGCAAAATCTGATGCAAACGTAACTGTCGTTTCAGGATTTTTAACTCTTGATTCAGTTCCTGATTTCAGTTTTGGCCGTGCTATTGCAGGGAAAACAGTTGATTTACACCAAGGTCATTCAGAAATTAATGATGATGGTAATACTGAAGGTAATTTACAAGTAACAGAATCACGATCTGATAAAACTGAAACAAAGAACAATGGATTTACGGTTAGTGCACAATTAGCAAAATTTACAGGTGCAGATACAAGTAAATCTGTAGATGGCTTCAAACTTAATCTTAATCCTGTAGATTTAATTGATGTGAATTCAGGGAAATCAGCAAATATTAAGACTCAACAAGTAACATTGATGGGTGAAGATACAAACCCATCCACTGTTTTGAATGTTAAATCTACTGATAATCTTTTAGGTACTTATAAAGCGCAATTCAATCAGTCAAAAGATGCATCATTATTTGTGCCTCAAAAAGCTAGCCTTGATCAGGATAAGAAAAATACATTAGGTATTTATAAAGGTGTTATAACATGGACATTAGCAACAGGTGCTGGTATAACCGGTAATGAAAATCCTGTAGAACCAGATACAAGTTCTGATCAACAACAAGGTCAAACACCAAACCAAACTACCCCTAAGGCTTAATTTTTTAATATAAACAAAATTGTACGTTAAAAGCCACTACTTTCTAGTAGTGGCTTTTAATTGCAAATGACACTTATGAAATTAAATGGAGGAATCAAATGAAGTTTATTTTGAAAAGTACAATATTCATATTATCTTTGATAATCGCGTCATTTTTTACAATGCAATTGAACTCAGCATATGCAGGAACATCTGGCGACTATACACTTAAACCGGTAGAAAGTGAAAACTCAAAAGTTAATGTAGATGGAGGGTTTTATTCCGTAAAGGGAAATCCAGGTGAAATTGTTGAGATAAAAGTTGCCGTTTATAATTTTGAAAAAGATGAACGTCAGTTTCTTATTCAGGGTAATACTGCCTATACCAACAGTGATGGGCAACCTGGCTATGATTTAACTAAAGTAACAGATCCAAATTTAAAAATACAATTACGTGATTTGTTTTCAAATAATAAAAAAATCGTGAATATTCCTGGAAATTCAAATGCCGTTGTTACATTAAAGCTTAAGATTCCGTCAGAGAAATACATTGGATATTTAATGGGGGGAGTAAATGTTGTTCCATACAACGAAAAAGCAAAGGGTACTGTTACTGAAAACGGTACATTAATTAAAAATAAATTCAGTTATTCCCTCCCTATTCAGTTAATTCAAACTGGGGCTAATACAGAAGATGTCAACTATAAAATAAATTCAGTCAAGCCACAGATCATTGATGGGTCATCAGGTAAACAAATAGGGGTTGCTGCAAGAGTCTCTAATACGAATAATGCGTATATACCTGGACTTTCTTCAAATGCTGTTATTACCAAATATGGGAATAAAAAATTTAAAATGACTGCATCCAGAGATAACCAATCAATTGCACCAACTTCTCACTATAATTACATGGTTAGTTGGGGTAAAGAAAGATTACAAGCAGGTAAATATCACATCAAATTAACATACTCTGGTAATGGTGTCAGAACTTGGGTTCTTGATAAGGACTTCGTGATCACTGATGCTCAAGCTGCTAAGTATAACAATTTAGCTGGTATTAAACCTAATTACCTCTGGCTCTGGATCTTATTAGCTATTCTTCTATTAGCATTGATTCTTGGTCTTGGTATTTACATGGGTAAGAGAAATAACAAGGACAATGGTAACAACAATCAATTGAGTTCAAATTCAAGAAGACGTCGTCGTCGCCGTTAATTATTGAAGATGATAAGTAGAAAACTTGCTGCTGCTTTAATTGCGGTCTTTAGTTTGATTATGATATTTAGTCTGAATATTCAGGATGTCAAAGCGGATATTCGCAGTGTTTCTGTAACTCCGCTGGTAGATGATTCGCAAGACCCAGATCGGTTCGATATTTCTGGTGAACCTGGCGATCAGAAGGAACTTCATCTTTCTGTGACTAACTTTGGACTGGAAACCCTAGATTTACGAGTTCAACCGACTAATGCAACTACTAGTCCTGAAGGGAAACTAGACTTCAGCGACAAAGTTGTTGCAGGAGATTATGGACTAAAATATGCCTTTGCCGATATGACTAAAGGTAAGACTATTCGGCTGGAAAAAAATGAGACTAAGGATCTGACTTTTAAAGTAACGTTACCCGACAAACAATTGTATGGGACTATCATTGGTGGCCTAGATGTTTACGACATCAAACACCCCAATGATGGGCATTCTGGAGTTGGCGTGTATTTTGATACGATACCTGCCGATGATAATCACAAGATCAAATTTCAAGGTATTACCCCAGAGGTTCATAATCAGCAACCTTATTTGATGGTCAACTTGGCCAACTATCAGGCTGCTACGATGAAGAATATGATCGTCCAAGTAAAAATCAAAAAGAACAATTGGTGGAATAAATTAGGTATCGACAACCATACGGATGTTGCTGATGTTAATTTTTCAAAAATTGCTCCCAATTCTCGGATCCCGATTGAATTTAATCAAAAGCAGACTCCTATTCAACCTGGTGAATATCTAGTTGAGGGGACTGCGAAAAATGGCCGAGATACTTGGAGATTTAAAGAAAACGTTCATGTGGAAGCTAAGGCTGCCGACATGGTCAACCAAGCTTCGAAAAATCTAATTTACGACAAAACTGGTTTGTATGTCAGCATCATTGGTATATTAGCCGCGGTGATCGTACTAGTGTTTTGGGGTATTGCGTATCAAAGGAGATAATATGAAAAAATGTTCGATCTGGTTATCGCTGTTCTTCGGATTGTTGACGATGATGTTCGTCAATCAGACCTCTCTTGCAGCTGATGACAATAATAAATCTTATTCGGTGCAAGCTATTTTGCCGGATAATCAGTTAAATAAAGATGTGTCTTATTATGACTTGCAAGTCACACCGAAGAAATCACAAACGCTTGATCTAGTGATTTTTAATACTGGTAGTAAACCAATCGAAGTCGAGACCGAGATCAATAATGCCTATACAACTGATAGTGCTACGATTGGTTACGATAAATTTTCTGCTAAGACTTACAAGAGCGACAATCCATCGTTGTCATCATTAGTTGAAGGCAAGCGTAAGAAAACTGTTACGATTGATGCAAATTCAAGTAAGAAAGTTTCATTTATTGTAAATTCTCCCAAAAAAGATTTTTCAGGGATTATTCTTGGTGGCGTTACTACAACTGCCATCGTGAATGATTCTAAATCAGATAAAATTGACGTTGCTAATCAGATTCGTTACGTCAAAGGTGTCGTGCTGCACTCAAAGCCTGATCAAGTTGATCCAAATATGAATTTGGAAAGTGCTGCTCCACGAGCAATCAATGAAGCAGTTGGGCTAGGTTATTCGTTGAACAATTTAGCTCCGATCAATATCAATGAAGTTTCTGTTAAGGCTGTTATCAGCCATAAGGGAATGAAAGATATCAACTATAGTGCGGACAATCTCCAAATTGCTCCGGATTCTAAATTCAATTATTTCATTCCGATTAAGCATTTAAAGCCTGGTATTTATACGACTAAACTTACTTTTACTAGTAAGTCTGGCTATACCAAGACTTTCAATAACAAACTTCAAGTTTCTCAAGGTAAAATCGACGCCTTAAATGAATCTTCTCAAGAAACTACTTCAAGTAAGACTTTGATCATGTGGATTGCTGGATTGTTTGGCGTGTTAGTTGTTGCATTGTGGGTATTCATGTATATGACTGGTAAGAGAATCGGATTTAAAAAGAAAGATAAGTAATAATTGTTACTTAAATAAACTACGAAAAAATTGCATCCTATTTTTTAGGATGCAATTTTTTGTGTATTTAGAATTTTTTAGATGGAATCGCCAAGGTTTGTTAGCAAAGCTAACAAAGCCTTGCCGTAAGGGAGACTACGCACTTTCTGTGCTAGTCTCCCTAAAAAAACAGACACTATTAAATTTCCAAGTGTCTGTCCTGATCTTTCTCTTTGTTATGTTTGAGCTTTGCTACATATATATTGTAGAGTCTGAGCAATAAGTAAATATAGTCGGTTCTCAGCGAATTCAAGTTCCATGGGATCACGATCAAGTCGTCTGGATATTTGTCTCTGCCTTCGTAGTCAGGGAAAACGTCTAGCGTAGTCATGAGTATGTCGACATTTTTGTAGGCACTGCTTGGCATGACCTTGATGTATTCCATGCTCTCTAACGTGTGCAATAAGTAGCCCTTTACTGGGTTACCGGCATCGGTCAAAAGCTTAACATGGAGAATGTCCTCGTCTCTTACGCCGCTGATTTGATTGATCATTCCCTTGTACAGGTCGTGAGCAATACTTTCAGTTGAATTTCTGATTGGACCAAATTTTTCTTCGTCAACGTTTGAGAAAAATTCATAAATACTGTCAAAAACCGATGAGACCGTTTCGTATTCAGAGGGATCTCTGGTATACGAACCTAATTTGATGTGAGCTTCATGTCCCATAATATAGTAGAAACAAATGTCGGACACTACGTCGCTCCGCAAGATGTCTGCCTCAGGGGAGTTTAAATCAATGTGGAAGTTATCCTTATATTTACGTTTCATGAATTTCAGGAACTTGTCCGTCAATTCGTTAAATTCAGGATCAACCAAATTTGATAAGTTGGGTGCGTCTGGTTCAATGAATTCCGTTGGAATAAAGAAGAAATCTTTAAAGGTATTGATGAATTTGTTTTCGTTGTCTAATTTATCCATTGGGATCAACGAATAATCTTCACGCGTGATCAATTCTTTACCTAAAATTTTTCCTTGGAAGACTTCATCGTAGCCGTCCATGTTGTTTAGGTAGTAATGTTTGATCAAACGAATTCTTGAAATACCTAATAAAATTTCTAATTGATACTTGGCAGCGGGATTATAAACTGGATTGTCATCACGTTCAACGATCTTTTGAATCGTATCTTGCTGAATCAGTTTAAAAGGCCACTCTAAACCATGGTACGTGTACCAATAGACAAAATAGGCTAAACAACGGATGTTTTTTTCGTCACCTTTAAGTTCTAATGTGGCGTTTGATATTTTTAAACCGAAGTTCTTCAATAACTTTCGAAAATTCGTCATTCTTCTATTTAACGTAGATTTGCTCGTAAAATGTGAATTACTGAAATTTTCAAAAGTCGGATTTGCATTAGTAAATCCATAATTGAAGGCTTGGAAAACGATGGAATTTTTGAATAAGAATAACCTGTAGTTATCGATGGAAATTCTATCAAAATTAATCGATTCGATTTTTGATGATTTTTGGTCTGCTCCAGGATCTAGATCAAAGATATCATCAAGCAAAGCTTGAAAAATATTATATGTTTTTTGATACGTAAATCCCAGCCCGTTCCCGATGGAGCTGAGATTGATCTCAGCTTTTGGGAGGGATTTGATTATAGTTAACATCTGATATTTCTCTACATCCTGTTTGCCTAGAAAAACCGTTTCGAGCATACACAATCACCCCCGGATGCGTTCTATATATAAAATTTATTGTAACATTTTATTACGGCCAGTACTTGCAGGTAAGCTAACTTTTCTTTATAATGTTTTACATGCAGATAGAGGCGCGTTAATTATCAGTAGTGTTCTGGAGCTCGTAGCAAGCTTTGAAGGAACATGAAAGGAATTGACGCCGAAATTACTTTGTCCCTACAGCAAAGTGATTGGGTCGTTACTCAATAGGTAACGGACTGTCGCACGTTGGTGCGTTGAGCTATTGATCATTTGGATAACAATTCAATCCTTATTATCAGTTGTTCTTTTTCTGATAGTAAGGTTTTTTTTGTATCCAAAGTAGAATAGGGGAAAGAAAATGGAAAATACAGATGTAAACCGGTCGCTGAAGACTCGCCATTTGTCCATGATTGCGCTTGGTGGCTCAATCGGAACTGGACTTTTTGTTGCTAGTGGTTCGTCGATCTCAACTGCCGGACCTGGTGGTGCCTTAATTGCCTACGTTGCAATTGGTATCATGGTTTATTTCTTAATGACCAGTTTAGGCGAAATGGCAACTTACATGCCCGTCACTGGTTCATTTGCTACATATGCAACAAAGTTCATTGATCCTGCCTTAGGATTTGCCTTAGGTTGGAACTATTGGTTCAACTGGGCGATCACGTTGGCGGTCGATCTTTCGACGATCTCGATCGTTATCAAGTATTGGTTCCCGACCTGGGATTCGTGGAAGATCAGTCTGACGTTCTTGGTAGTATTGTTCGTTATCAATATCGTCTCAGTTGGATCCTTTGGTGAAACTGAATATTGGTTAGCATCAATTAAAGTTACCGCGGTTATCGTATTCTTAATTGTGGGTATTCTTAGCATCTTGGGTGTTTTAGGAAATCAACACTTCGTTGGTTTGACTAACTTCACCTACAAGAAGGCACCTTTTGTTGGAGGCGTCCCCGCTATTCTGAGTGTATTCGTTGTCGCTGGATTCTCCTTCCAGGGTACTGAGTTGATCGGTATCACGGCAGGGGAGTCAGCTACTCCTGAAAAAAGTATTCCTAAGGCTATCAAACAAGTCTTCTGGAGAATTCTTTTGTTCTACATTCTATCAATTGCAGTTATTGGCGCTTTGATTCCTTATACAAGTCCTAACTTGCTTGGTTCTGGAGCTACAGATATTGCCATCAGTCCCTTCACAATAGTTTTTAATAAAGTGGGTATTCCACTTGCCGCCGGAATTATGAATGCAGTTATTTTGACATCAGTCGTATCAGCTGCTAATTCTGGCTTATATGCTGCCAGCCGGATGCTCTGGTCAATGAGTAAACAAAATATGGCTCCTAAGGCTTTTGAAAGAACTAATGGTCACGGAGTTCCTTTGTTCTCACTGATCTTAACAGCGGTTGTTGGTGCAATTGCATTGTTCACTAGTTTATATGGCAATCAATTTTACCAATTGCTAGTGGCTGCGAGTGGTCTGACCGGATTCATCGCCTGGTTGGGGATCGCCTTTTCACATTATCGCTTTAGAAGAGCGTATAATGTCCACGGCTACAGCTTGGACGATTTAAAATATAAAGCTAAGTGGTTCCCACTAGGTCCAATCCTGGCTATCGTTTTAGGAATTGTTATCATCATTGGACAAGATGTCCGTTCATTGGTTGATTTTAACGTTGTGAAATTGTTAGTCAGTTATTCAGGATTAATCCTGCTTTTCTTATGTTGGATCTATTATAAGGTCAGACATAAAACTAAATTTATTAAGCTTGAAGATATCGATCTAGAAGCTGCTAAAAGACATAAATACTAATTATTGAAAATTAGGTCAATTTAAACTAATATATAGATAAATACAGATGAGCTAATAAGGTACCTACTGATGAATTTTTCAGAGAAACGGTGGTTGGTGCGAACCGTTAAAATTCTTATTCCAGTATCTTGGCTAACGGGCAATGCCGTTCGGTTGGATTCGATAAAATCCCTCAAGAGCAGTGTACAACTGTACGCTGAAACTGGGTGGTACCGCGAATGACCGATTCGTCCCTTTTTGGGACGTGTCGGTCTTTTTTTATGAAGGAGGAAAAATATGTTAGACATCAAATTGATCAGAAATAAACCAGATTGGGCTAAGAAAAAGTTAGCCGGTCGTGGCATTAAGCCTGAAGAAATCGACGAATTGTTGCAATACGATAAAGATCGTCGTGAATATCTAGTAAAGACTGAAACTCTCAAAGAAAAGAGAAACACTGTTTCTCAACAAATTTCTCAAAAGAAGCGTAATAAAGAAAACGCTGATCAAGAAATTGCTGATATGCAACAAGTTGGTACCGACATTAAAGATTTAGATGCTAAACTTCAAGAAATTGAAGATAAGATGAATTACATCTTAGTTCGTTTACCAAACTGGCCAGATGATTCTGTTCCTGTTGGCCCTGACGAAAGTTACAACGTTGAAGACCGCAAGTGGGGTACTATTCCTACAGAAGGTTTCAAACCAAGACATCACTGGGATATCGGTGAAGAATTAGGCATCCTTGATTTTGACCAAGCTGCCAAAGTTTCTGGTAGCCGTTTCGTCTACTACATCGGTATGGGTGCACGTCTGGAACGTGCCGTTTATAACTTCATGCTCGATGAACACCAAAAAGATGGCTATACAGAAGTTATACCACCATATTTGGTAAATAACGAGGCTATGTTTGGAACTAGTCAATTCCCTAAGTTTACCAAGGATGTTTATACAGTTATGGTCGATGAAAATCCATTGACATTGATCCCAACAGCTGAAGTTCCTTTGACGAACTACTTTGCTGGAAAGATCTTGAACGAAGAAGACCTTCCTAAGTACGTAACTGCTTTGACACCTTGCTTCCGTTCAGAAGCTGGTAGTGCAGGTCGTGATACTCGTGGACTTATCAGAATGCACCAATTCAACAAGGTTGAAATGGTCAAAGTATGTAAGCCAGAAAACTCATTTGATGAGTTAGAGAAGTTAACCGCAAACGCAGAAAACATCTTGCAAAAATTAAACTTGGCATACCACGTAATTACATTATCAAGTGGCGACGCAAGTTTTTCATCAACTAAGACTTACGACCTTGAAGTTTGGCTTCCAGCTCAAGATAAGTATCGTGAAGTATCAAGTTGTTCAAACTGTCTAGACTTCCAAGCACGTCGTGCCCACATCCGTTATCGTGACGAAAACGGCAAAGCTCAATTCGTTCACACACTTAATGGATCAGGTTTGGCTGTTGGTCGTGTGGTCGCTGCTATTTTGGAAAACTACCAAAATGAAGATGGTTCAGTTACAATTCCTGACGTCTTAGTACCATACATGAATGGCGTTACTAAAATTACTAAAGAGAATGCAATCTAGCTTGAATAAATCTCTCTAGATTGATAGAATTTAATAGTTCCGTTTGGAACTATTAATATGCCAGTTTAGCTCAGTTGGTAGAGCATCGGTATCGTAAACCGGCGGTCACAGGTTCAAATCCTGCAACTGGCAGATATAGAAGTCACCTTAGGGTGGCTTTTTTTTGTTGCCGATTTTTTCAAATGTAACTGAACGGGACTTTAATGGATCCGTTTATTTTCCAAAAAAACCAAAAATGAGTTCACAGCATAAGTGGGAACTCATTTTTTACAGAATTTTAGTGTTTGGCTAATTTATGTTTGCAGTGGCCATGGTGACAGTGATGACACTTGTGATCATGGTGCTTATCTTCAATTTTTAATAATTTTGCCAACAGTTTAATTTGAAATACGAACCCCACAACGGTAAACATCAATTGTAAAACCAGCAGCAACTTCAGTTGTTTCTTCATCACATACACCTCGCATCTTTAATTACCTATATACTAATATATTTTTAATGTAAACGCCATCATATTTGAAAGGTTTTTGAATAAATCCGGACAAATCAGCGCAAAAAAAAATAAGCTTGCCCGAGGAAAGCAAACTCATTTTTTACTGAGATGATGTCATACAATAATCGAACTCGTCAAAGTGATAAGGTAGCGGATTTTGAAGAGCCATAGCTTGTCAAAAAGAGGGATTTTATATTATGTTCGTTCTGTTTCATAAGCCCAATGATATCAAACACAACGATATATTTTTTAGATAGAATTTATAGGAATGATACTGGTTGATCGATTATTGGTTGAGGGGGAGACACCATCCCGTAAAGTGGTAAAGAGGATGGATACCACATTAGATTTTTTAGGTTAAATAATGGGGGGGAGTCTTCAAAATGTTCATTCCGTAATTCCTTATCACAAACATAGTATAGGACCAGATTATGCAAACTTTTATTCAATTTTGATAAGAAATTTTATATAAAAGTAATGTATAATATTATATTCCAATAATGTATTGAAAACGTTTAATTTTTGGTATATTATGCTATATATAATAATTAAACATTTCACAAAGAATAGAAGGTAGCATTATGAAAGTAAGTATTATTGGTTGTACCCACGCAGGAACATTCACTGCAATGAACATTTTAAAAGAGCATCCTGATTGGGAAGTTGACGTATTTGAACGCAACGACAACTTGTCATTCTTATCTTGTGGTATTGCGCTTTGGGTGAGTGATAGAGTATCTGATCCTAACAAGATGTTTTACGCTAGCCCTGACGATTTGGCTAAGTCAGGTGCCACAATGTATATGAAGCATGATGTTACAAATATTGATTTTGACAACAAGACCTTGACTGCTAAAAATCTTGAAACTGGTGAAAGTTTTTCACAATCTTACGATAAATTAGTTTTGACTACAGGTTCAGCACCTATTATTCCAAATATTCCTGGAATACATTCTGATCGAGTACATTTGTGCAAAAATTGGAATAATGCCAACGAATTACGTCAAAATTCTGACAAAATTAAGAGTGCTATCGTTATCGGTGCCGGCTATATCGGTGCAGAATTAGCTGAAGGATACGCTCACTTAGGTAAGAAGACTACTTTGATCGATGCCTTGCCTGATGTTTTGGCAAAGAACTTTGATTTGAACATGTCAAAAGTTGCTGAAAAAGATTACTTAGATAATGGTGTAACTTTAGGTTTAGGCGAAAAGGTTGAATCATTCATAGACAACGATGATGGTACAGTCACTGTTAAAACTGATAAGAACTCATACACAGCTGATATTGCGGTTGCCTGCATTGGTTTCCGTCCTAACACTGACATGTACAAAGACCATTTCAAGACTTTACCAAATGGTGCTTTGATCGTTGATGAATACATGCACACAAGTATGCCAGATGTATTCTCAGCTGGAGATGCTGCATCAGTTCACTACAATCCAACTAATGACGATCAATACATTCCGTTAGCAACTAATGCGGTACGTCAAGGAATTTTAGTAGCAAAAAATATCGAAAAGAATACAATGAAATATATGGGAACACAGTCAAGTTCAGCGGTTGAACTATTCGGCAGATCATACGCCGCTAGTGGTTTAACAGCCGGACATGCTAAAGTGTTAGGTAAGAAGGTTGAGTCAGTTACTCTAGAAGATAACTATCGTCCAGAGTTCATGCTTACAACAACACCAGTTTTAATGAACCTAGTTTGGGATCCTGAGACTAGAGTCGTTTTAGGTGGAGCTTTGACAAGTATGTACGACATTGCTCAATCAGCTAATTTATTATCAGTCGCAATTCAAAAGAAAATGACAATTGACGAATTATCAATGGTAGATTTCTTGTTCCAACCTAACTTTGATAAGCCAGTCAATTACGTAAGTGCCTTGGCAGGGGCAGCTGTTGAGAAAGCTGACTCAAAGGTAGCAGCAGATTAGTTCTGTGCATTGAGTAGCGAAGATTTTCGCCAACCACCAAGACAGAAATTCTCAACAGCAGCATGAGTACTCAAAAGCCAGTTAGACCGAAACAGAAGTCTAACTGGCTTTTTCTTTGCAAATAATTAAAAATGTTCGTCACTGTTTTTTTGTTTATGGAGAATTTTATTAAATCTGGTTTACAATGATATTACATAAGTTGTTTCGGAGGAATAATATTAATGCGCAAAAATCGCTGGCTATACTATCTCGGGGCGTTCGTCATCAATTTAGCCATCATTTCATTGATCTTTTGGAGTTCAGGACTAGTACCATTTGGGGATAATAACTTCTTGAGCAGTGATCTGGGGACTCAATACATCGATTTTTTGACGGAATTACGACGCCAATTAGTCAACAATAATCTTCATCTATATTTATTCAGTCAATCATTAGGTGATAATTTCTTTCCTATAATTAGTTATTATTTGTTATCGCCATTTAATATCTTGTTAGTTTTATTTAAGAGCAACACCGTACCAGTGGCTGCTGATATTTTGATCATGCTCAAGATTTCAGCTATGGGTGTCACTATGGCACTGTTCTTAAGTAAATACTTTAAAAAAATCGCACCTACCAATTATATTTTTACCATCGCTTATAGTTTTTGCGGATTCGTTGCATCGTATTTTTACGACCTGATGTGGCTCGATGCTTTGATCATGTTGCCGCTAGTTGCCATTGGAATCATCAAGCTGATCGATGAGAACAAGATCTGGCCATATTATTTGTCGCTATTATTCGCAATCATTTTTAATTACTACCTTGGATACATGCTCTGCTTTTTCTCGATTGCTTTCTTTATTTATCTTTGGATGGACCGTCAACTATTCAAGTCGGAAAATCGACTACGAATTTTTATCAATTATGCGATCACCTCGCTATTAGCGGGTCTGAGTTCGGCGGTAGTGTTGCTGCCAACCTTTGCCGGCATGCTCAATACTGGAAAAAGTTCATTTGACGTTACCAACTATTTGCCATCGTTTAGATTCGGTTTTGAAGCCTTCACTCAACTAGGGGTCGGCGGAAATACCTTTGTTCAAAGACTGCATCATGGACCATCAGTCTTCATGACTTCGATTGTCTTGATACTTTTGCTGAGCTATTTTTTCAGTGCCAAGATCTTGCAAAAAGACAAGAACAATTCAGCTACGTTGATTGGGATTTTATTAGTCAGCATGATGGTCACGACCTTTAATACCATCTGGCACATGTTCCAAAATCCGGCTGGATTCCCATTCAGAAATAGTTTTATCTTCACTTTCGTCTGTATCTTCATTGCCTACAAGGCGTTTGACGAAGGCGTATTTAGGGACCGAACTGCGCTGATCAAAGCAACTTCAACGGCCGGTATTTTGATTTGCATTGGCTATACGACGCTGTGGTTGATTCCAAAATTGATTGAGGAAATGAACTTTGAAACGCCTGATAATACTACTAACGGCTATTATTTTTGGATCTCGATCACATGTATTATTATTTCTGGATTGTTGCTTTATCTATTCGGAAAAAATCGTAAATATCAATTCTTGCTGATATTAATGGTAGCTTTTGAAGTTGGTGCCAACTTTAATTCAGTTATGGCAACAGCCGATTTTGGTAGTCAAAAGATTTATAGCAAGCAATACAACGCTGAGGCAACTGCCTTGTCCAATGCTAAAAAAATCAGCGACTATGGACATCGGATAATCGTCTCTAAGTCAGGTATCAATGCTGCCTTTCCAGAACAGTACAATAATTACAACGATCCAATGCTTTTTGACATCAATGGGTTGAGTCTCTATAGCTCGACTTTGAATCAACAAACGATGATGACCTTAAACGATTTGGGATATTTCAGTAAAAACGTTCGTCGAATCAGTAGTTCTGGCGGGACCGAGTTGACCAACGCCTTATTCGGGATCAACTACAACATTCGCCAAGAGGGCAAGAAGTATCACATCATCGATAACTACGATGCTCCAACGATGGCATTCTTAGTCAGTCCGGATATTTATAACTTCCAAATGGAACCTTTAAAGGCTTTGGACAATCAAAATCGTCTGTGGCAATCGCTGACTGGAACTAACACCGAATTTTTAAAGAATGCTCAGATCAATTCGATGAATCAGACAAAGCACAAAAAGAAAAAGACTTACAATTACAACTTAACTACGACTGCTGATGGCGTCTTATATTTCTATGTTTCGCCGATCGATTATAATCATTCGAAAATCTACGTTAATGGTAAAAAAATCAGCACCTCGCAGGTTATGGTCGAAAATCAAGCAGTCATGGAATTAGGCAAATTTGCTGAAGGAAAATCCATTAAAGTGAAAATTTCCACGACAACTCCATTGGGGATGAATCCTGAATATTTCAGAACCCTTGATGCAGAGCCGTTTTTACAATCGAAAAAAGTTTTCAAACAAAATTCTCTGAAAATTACATCTGATCTTAAACACGACAACCTCAAAGGGACTGTAGATGCAGCCTCTGATAGTCCATTGTTCATCAGTGTTCCTTACGACAAGGGCTGGCAAGCCTATGACAACGGCAAAAAGGTCAAGATAAACAAAGTCGTTGGTAACTTAATGGCGATCGATTTGAAATCTGGACATCACCGAATTGAACTGAAATACGTGGTCCCAGGACTGAAAATAGGCTGGATTGTCTCGCTGATTTCGGTCATATTGTTTGTAATTTTCCAAGTTTATGTAAAGTTTCGTGAAAAAAGTTAAGGAATTTTAACGTTACTGCTTTCACAAACTCAAAAAATATCAATCGGTAACACTTGTGATTCCCTAGGTTTAGCTGATTTTGTGAATAGCTAACAATTGTTGTTTTGTGAAAATAACAAAAATTGTATTTACAAAATAGTTTCCTTGCTGTAATCTTATATTTGAAAAAGCGCTTACATAAAATTGGATTGAGGTGTACGGAATGACAGAAAAGTATATTATGTCGATTGATGAAGGTACTACTAGTACTCGAGCAATCATTTTTGACAAGAAAGGGCATAAAATAGCTGATGCTCAACGTGAATTCACGCAGCATTTTCCAGAACCAGGTTGGGTTGAACACGATGCCAATGAAATTTGGAACGCGGTTCAATCAACAATTGCGAATGTTTTCATTGAATCAGGTATCAAACCTGATCAAATCGCTGGTATCGGTATTACTAACCAACGTGAAACTACCGTGGTTTGGGATAAGGTAACTGGTCTTCCTATTTACAACGCGATTGTTTGGCAATCACGTCAAACTAGCGACATTGCTAACAAACTGAAGGCTGGCGGATACGAAGATATGATCCATGAAAAGACCGGATTATTGATCGATCCATATTTCTCAGCTACTAAGATTCGTTGGATCCTTGACCATGTCGATGGAGCTCAAGAGCGTGCTGAAAAAGGCGAATTGCTCTTTGGAACAATTGACACATGGCTACTTTGGAAGCTAACTGGTGGCGCAGTTCACGTAACTGACTACTCTAATGCCAGTCGTACGATGCTATTTAATATCAAAGATCTCAAATGGGATGACGATATTCTGAAACTTTTGAATATTCCAAAGGAAATGCTTCCTGAGGCACGTCCAAATTCAGAAGTTTACGGAAAGACTAAGGATTACCACTTCTATGGTTCAGAAGTACCTGTTTCAGGTATGGTTGGTGACCAACAAGCTGCATTGTTTGGTCAAATGGCGTTCGAACCAGGTATGGTCAAGAATACATACGGTACTGGTGCTTTCATCGTTATGAATACTGGTGAAAAGCCTCAATTATCAGAAAATAATCTTTTAACAACTATCGGATACGGAATCAATGGCAAAGTTCATTATGCCATTGAAGGTTCAATTTTCGTTGCTGGTTCAGCAATCCAATGGTTACGTGATGCTATGAAGTTAGTTGACTCAGCTCCAGACTCAGAAGCAGCAGCTTTATCATCTAAGAATGATGATGAAGTTTATGTTGTACCTGCATTTACTGGTTTAGGTGCTCCTTATTGGGATTCTGATGCTCGTGGTGCTGTCTTTGGACTAACTCGTGGTACAACTCGTGAAGATTTCATCAAAGCAACGCTTCAATCATTGGCATATCAATCACGTGACGTTATCGAAACTATGCACAAAGATACCGGCATTGATATTCCAACATTGAAAGTCGACGGTGGTGCCGCTAAGAACAAATATCTACTACAATTCCAAGCAGACATCTTAGACACTCCAGTTCAACGTGCTAAAGATCTTGAAACTACCGCATTGGGTGCAGCATTCTTAGCTGGACTCGCCGTTGGATATTGGAAAGATATCGATGAGATCAAGAAGGATTACACCGAAGGTGACATTACTGAACCACATATGGATAAGAAACGTTCAGATTATCTATACGAAGGTTGGAAAGAAGCTGTGGCTGCCACAAGAACGTTCAAACATAAAGCAGCTAAATAATTGGGGGTATACATATCATGCACGATAGTTTGATGTTACAACTTTTAGGGGAATTCATTGGTACTGCTGTTCTGATCATCCTTGGTGATGGCGTCGTAGCAGCTGTCAGTTTGAAAAAATCAAAGGCTTACGGTGCCGGCTGGGTTGCAATTGCCCTTGGCTGGGGTCTTGCAATCACGATTGCCGTATACTGTGCAGCATTCTTAAGTCCTGCACATCTTAATCCTGCTGTTTCATTAGGTATGGCCATTGCAGGTAAGTTCTCATGGTCATACGTTATTCCTTATAGTATTGCTCAGATTCTTGGTGGTGTCCTTGGTGGTATCATCGTTTGGGCATTCTACTATGACCACTTTAAAGAGACAACTGATAATCAAGAAGCTGTCTTGAGTGTCTTTGCTACAGTTCCTGCAATCAGAAAATATTGGATGAACTGCCTATCAGAATTTATTGGTACTGCTGTTTTGATGTTTGCACTTCTCGCATTTACAAGAGGTAACTTTACAGAAGGTCTAAATCCTATCGCTGTTGGTATTTTGATCACAGCAATCGGTTTCTCACTTGGTGGGACAACAGGTTACGCTATCAACCCAGCCAGAGATTTGGGACCAAGAATTGCTCACCAAATCATGCCTGTTCCTAACAAGGGAACTTCAGACTGGGCATATAGTTGGGTTCCTATCGTTGGACCTATGCTAGGTGGAGCTGTTGGTGCAGCCTTATATACTTTGATACCATAAATTTTAATTATAAAAATTAGAAAGGGTGGCAACGCCTTTTCTTTTTATTTTCAGGAGTGTTAAATAATGGAGAAGAAATACATTTTAGCAATCGATGAGGGTACTACTACTGCCAGAGCAATTATTTTTGATCACAGTGGTAGAAAGATTGTTACTGCACGTCATCACATCCGTCAGATTTATCCTAACCCAGGTTGGGTCGAACATGACGCAAATGAAATTTGGAACGCTGTGCAATCTTCAATTGCGACTGCATTTATTGAATCTGGAGTTAAACCAGATGAAATTGAAACGATCGGTATAGCCAGTCAGCGTGAAACGACTGTTGTTTGGGATAAGACAACTGGCTTGCCTATTTATAACGCAATCGTTTGGCAATCACGTCAAACAGCTACAATGGCTAACAAGTTGATCGACGAAGGCCATAAGGATGAAATTCATAAAAAAACTGGTCTAATTATTAGTCCATATTTTTCAGCTACTAAGATTCGCTGGATCTTGGACCACGTTGACGGAGC
The DNA here is from genome assembly GCF_022484265.1 of Companilactobacillus sp. Classification (NCBI taxonomy): domain Bacteria; kingdom Bacillati; phylum Bacillota; class Bacilli; order Lactobacillales; family Lactobacillaceae; genus Companilactobacillus; species Companilactobacillus sp. The sequence goes on along the minus strand of NZ_JAKVLR010000001.1, from coordinate 1,107,707 downwards.
TCAAGAGCGTGCCGAAAACGGCGAATTATTATTCGGAACTATCAATACTTGGCTTCTCTGGAAGTTAACTGGTGGAGAAAGCTTCTTAACTGATTATGCAAATGCCAGTCGTACGATGTTGTTCAACATCAATACTTTGGACTGGGATGACGACCTACTCAAGTTGTTGAATATCCCACGTAAAATGTTGCCAGAAGTTCGCTCAAATGCTGAAAACTTTGGTTCAACTAAGAACTATCACTTCTATGGTTCAAAGGTTCCAATCACTGGGATGACAGGTTCACAACAAGCTTCATTGTTCGGTCAAATGGCCTTTGATAAAGGTAATGTTAAAAATACTTATGGTACCGGTGCTTTCGCCGTTATGAATACCGGTGAAGAACCCGCCTTATCAGATAACAACTTGTTGACAACAATTGCTTATGGCGTAAATGGAAAAGTTAACTATGCCCTTGAAGGTTCTATTTTCGTTGCCGGTGCAGCTTTGCAATGGTTACGTGACGGACTCAGAATGATCAAGGAAACTCCTGATTCAGAAACTTCAGCAAAACGTTCAACCGACTTAGATGAAGTTTACGTTGTTCCAGCTTTTTCAGGATTAGGTGCCCCTTATTGGGACGATGAGGCCCGTGGTACTGTCTTTGGACTTACACGTGGATCAAATCAAGACGACTTTGTTAAAGCTACTTTGCAATCAATTGCTTATCAAACTAAAGATGTCATCGAAACAATGAGCTCTGACTCAGACATTCCGATCGATGTTCTAAAAGTCGATGGTGGGGCTTCTGCCAACGATTATTTGATGCAATTTCAATCAGATATCTTAAACATTCCGCTTGAACGTTCAGCCGAACTTGAAACAACTTCGTTAGGTGTTGCTTTCTTAGCTGGTATCGGTGCAGGCGTTTGGAAAGATATTGACGAGATCAAACAAAACTATCACGCTGGTCAAGAATTTGAACCTAAGATGGATTCAAAGACTCGCGATAATTTGTATTCTGGCTGGAAGGATGCTGTTGCTGCTACAATGGCATTTAAGCACACAAAATAATTTATATATAAGAATCCTGATTAGAGGATTCTTATTTTTTTTCGTTGGTATATATAGCTTTATAGCGTTATAATTAAAATTGCTTTGACATTAGTATTGTGAGAGTTTAATATTAATTCATCGTTGTGATAAGTTAGGAGAATTATAAATGGATGCGAAAAAAGACCGAGGTTTCTTGGGACAACCTTTAGGTTTAAGAACATTATTTCTAACTGAATTCTGGGAAAGATTCAGTTACTATGGTATGCGTGCCATCCTCATTTTCTACATGTATATGGCTGTAGAAAAAGGCGGATTAGGTATGAACCAAACTACCGCCGCATCAATCATGGCTATCTATGGTGCCATGGTTTATATGACAGGTGTTGTTGGTGGTTATATTTCAGATAGAATTTTAGGACCTAGAAGAACTGTCTTCTGGGGTGGTGTCTTGATCATGTTCGGACACATCGTTCTATCACTACCAATCGGAATGGGCGGATTATTCGGCTCGATCGTCTTGATCACATTAGGTACTGGACTTTTGAAACCTAATGTTTCTGATATGGTTGGTTCACTTTATTCTGAACAAGATCCACGTCGTGATTCTGGATTCAGTATTTACGTTATGGGTATCAACTTAGGTTCACTATTTGCTCCTGCCGCTGTTCAATGGGCAGCGGCCCAATATAACTACCACGTCGGTTTTTCACTAGCCGCTATTGGTATGTTTATTGGTTTGGTAGTTTATTACATTGATGGTAGAAAATATCTACCTGAATCAGGAATGCATGCTCCAGATCCAATTTCTGCAGCAGAACGTTCTAAAGCTATTTCTCGTGTAGTGTATGGTTTGATTGCAGTTGCTGTGATCATACTAGTTATGTTCTTTACACACACACTTAACATTGGTAACGTCATCAACATTATTAGTGCTTTAGGTATTATTTTGCCAATCATTTATTTCGTTGTAATGTTATCAAGTAAGAAAGTAACTAAGATCGAAAGATCTCGTGTTATTGCTTATATTCCATTGTTCATCGCTGCCGTTGTTTTCTGGGCAATTGAAGAACAAGGTTCAGTTATTATGGCATTATTAGCAGCTGAACAAACTCAATTACATATTGGTGGATGGAACTTGCAAGCTGGATACTTCCAGATGCTTAACCCATTCTTCATCATTATCTATACACCGTTCTTTGCATGGTTATGGATTAAATTGGGTAAGAGACAACCATCATCGCCAACTAAGTTTTGGTTAGGTCTTGTCTTTACAGCTGCATCATACTTCTTATTGGTTCTACCTCTAATGAGTGTTGGAACAGGTAAAATCAGCCCTTGGTGGTTAGTTGGTCAATGGGCCTTGATCGAAGTAGGTGAGATGTTAGTTTCGCCGGTCGGCCTATCAGCCACAACTAAACTAGCTCCAAAGGCATTCTCGTCACAAATGATGAGTATGTGGTTCCTAGCTGATTCAGCTGGACAATCAATTAACGCTCAGGTCGTTAAGTTCTTTAAACCAGGCGACCCAGCAAACGAAATGATGTTCTTTGGCGTTACAGCCATTGTCGTCTTAGTAGTCGGAATCATCTTGGCCTTCTTAGTACCTAAGATCAAGCCATTGATGAAGGGTGTTAACTAACATTTAAATAAAATTAATTACAGAAGATATTCTTTGAGCAAATTAGCTTGAAGGATATCTTCTTTTTTGCAATTTATAAATCACATATGATAAAAATTTTTATACCAAATAATCACCAATTTGTGAACTAATTAACTATAATGGAGGTGTATTGACGATTTTGACCAACCAGACAGGCCAGACTTGGTCATAATAAAAATAGAAACGATGGAGGGACTATTTATGGCTGTTTTTAATGATGAACAAAAGCTAGATATTTTAAAGGACCTTATTTCGATCAACTCGGTCAACGACAATGAAAAAGAAGTCGCTACCTATATTCAAGATTTATTTGCAAAACACGATATTAAAGCTGAATTGACTAATGTTAATGGCAATCGTGCCAATTTGGTTGCTGAAATTGGACATGGAAAACCAGTCTTGGGATTGACCGGACATATGGATGTTGTTGATCCGGGTAATTTAGATGACTGGAATTCAGACCCATTTAAACTCACAGAAAAAGACGGCAAGTTATATGGTCGTGGAGTCAGCGATATGAAATCTGGGTTGGCTGCAATGGTGATCACTATGATCGAATTGCATCAGCAAGGTTTACCAAAGCAAGGAACGATTCGTTTGATGGCAACCTTAGGAGAAGAAGTCGGTGAAGAAGGTTCGGCATTCATGCAAAAAGATGGCTACATGGATGATGTCGATGGTTTGATCATCGGTGAACCAACCGGATTTAACGAGTCATATGCCCAAAAGGGTTCAATGGACATTAAATTTACTTCTAAAGGTAAGACCAGCCACAGTTCCATGCCAGAGCTTGGATTCAATGCTATTGATCCACTAATGAATTTGTTGAACGAAGCTACTGACAAGTTTAGAAATGATCCTCGTCCACACGATTCCATGGGTCCACTAGTATTCAATACGACAACGATCAAAGGTGGAACGCAAGTTAACTCCATTCCTGACTCTGCTGAAGCCGAAGTAAATGTTAGAACTATTCCTGAATATCAAAATGATGAAGTTGTAAAGGTATTAAATGAGCTAGTCGACAAGTACAACAAACAAGGTGCTCATATCGCTATGGAAATGGTCATGGATGAAGGACCTGTTGACGGCGACAAGGATAACTTATTGATTCAGCTAACTACTGAGTTGTTGCACAAATACACTAAGGGTGAAGTTGTCTATTTGAAGGAATTATTCGCTGATATCAATTCAACGATGCAGAAGTATCAAAATGGCGACATCATGATTGTCGTCAGTCCTGGTATCACAGACGCATCCAACTTGATCAAGGGTAAATCTGCCAAGGTGCCATTTATCGTCGCAGGACCCGGTAATTTGACCTCTCATCAAGTAAATGAGGAGTTAAGCAAACAAATGTATTATGATTACATTGAAATGTATCAAAAGCTGACAATCCAATTTTTGGAAAAAGTCGACGTTGACGATACGATTGCTTAACCTCATTTAATAGGTATAAAGATAAAAATATTCGATAACTGATCACGGAAATGTCCAATTGCAGAGATGCTTTTGGACATTTTTTTAATTTTTATATTATAGCCCTTGAAATTTCTCTGAATCTCCGGTAATATATTTTAAGTCGAAAGATAAGACTTTGGAGGGGTAGCGAAGTCTGGCTAAACGCGGCGGACTGTAAATCCGCTCCTTCGGGTTCGGTGGTTCGAATCCACTCCCCTCCATTCATTGGGTTATAGCCAAGCGGTAAGGCAACAGGTTTTGATCCTGTCATGCGCTGGTTCGAATCCAGCTAACCCAATCACAGAAGGACCGATTTTTATCGGTCCTTTTTTTTCTAAATTTGTAAAAGTACTGTATAATTTAGGTACAGTTTATCCTGTAAATCATGAGGGGGAGGATAATGATGAAAGTCCCTGTTTATATTCAAATTCATAATCGAATCAAGAAAGAAATTGAAGAAGGCAAGTGGGCTGTCGGCGCCCGGATTCCCTCAGAAAGAAAGCTTGCTGACGAATTTGACGTAAGTAGAATGACTTTAAGACAAGCCATCCAAACCTTAGTTGATGAAGGGATTTTACAGCGTCAAGTTGGTTCTGGTACTTATGTTGCCAGTAGCAAAGTCCAAGAGAAAATGTCTGGGACGACTAGCTTTACAGAGATAACCGAAAGCCAAGGTAAGCATCCATCTAGCAAGACTGTGTCTTACCATGTGGCTGATCCATCCTTAAGCGAAATGGAAAAATTGAAGTTGCACGAAGGAGACGAAGTTCTTCGAATGGAACGTATCCGTTACGCAGATAATCAACCTATCTGTTTTGAAGTCGCTACGATTCCTAGCAGCATTGTTGAAAATCTTGATAAGCAAGATATTACATCATCGCTTTATAATGCTCTAGAAGAGAAGGCCGGCTTGAAATTAGGCAAGGCCAGCCAAACCGTTTCTGCAATGTTAGCTTCAGAACGAATTGCAACTTTATTGAATGTTAAGCGCGGTTCTGCTATTTTAAGACTACGTCAGGTAACTACGTTAGATGACGGATTGCCATTTGAGTATGTTCGTTCTCAATACGTCGGCGAACGTTTTGAATTTTATCTTGAAAGATAAGATATTTATGTAGATATAGGTCATATATGAGTTAATATATACTTAACTGTCCATTCAAACTTTTTTATTGGGAGTATTATATGCAAAGTTTTATTAAAAAATACAGCATTTTCTTAATGCTGTATATTGTTTTTCAACCGGTATTAGATGCCATTACTGGGGTAATGGCTAAAGAACATATGAGCGTGACATTTGGGGTTTTCGTAAGATTGCTCGTCATGGCTGTAACAGTTGTCTTTTTGATCATGTACTTGTTGTTGAACCGTAACACTAAAAAAGGATTTATGATCATTGGCTACTTCGTTATCTTAGCTTTAGTAGCTGCAATAAGTATGTTCGTCAACTACAAACAAAAGGTACTATTTGTTCCAAGTCTAGAATTAACTACTCTAGCAAAAAGTATGTATTATCCAATTATGCTATTTGCTTACTTCTTTGCTTTTGAAGAACTTCATCGTGATGGTATTTTAAACAAATACTTCCCGAAAGTGGTATTTTATGCAGTCAACATCATTTCGGTCGTAATGATCATTGCACACTTCACTCATTCCAGTTTCAGTTCATATTCTTACTATAACTTAGGTGAGAGTGGCTGGTTCTATGCTGCTAATGAGCTAAGTGCTATCGTTTCGATCTCGTTTCCTATTTTGGTCTGGTATGCTACAGACAAACTTTCAAACGCTAAGAGATGGTATTACTGGATCTCAGTTGTCTTAGCTGTTTATTCAGCTCTATTGATTGGTACCAAGGGTGCATTTATTGCAATCATCTTCGGTACTGTTATGGGACTATTGGCAGCCTTAGTTCAACGTATTCAAAGAAAAGGTAATCCCAAACACTTAAATGGGATGATCGTTCTGATGATTGCAACGTTAATTGGAATCGGTGTGGCTTATCCAATGATGGCTGTTGCCAAGACTCAAAACTTGCATGAAGAAATGATCAAGTATAAGAAGGAACGTGCTAAGACTAAAAAGGGCCTTAACAAAGACCAAGAGAAGTATGTCCAAACTAACAAGTATGTTTCATATATCTTCAGTGGTCGGACAATTTACTTCGAGAATGCATCGCATAACTTTGCTAAAGCTACTCCTGCACAAAAGATATTTGGAATGGGGTACGCAACTAGTTTCAAGAAAGTTAAGCATGCCAAGTTAGTTGAAATGGATTACGTCGATATCTTGTTCCAATTCGGATTCTTAGGTGCAATCATTTACATGTTGCCTCTGATCTATAGTTTCATCTACTTGTTGATCCTATTCTTCAGACGTTTCGGTTCAATGTGGTCATTCAAGTGGGCAATGTTAGTTGCCAGTGTCCTATTAGGATTTGGTATGGCATTGCTAACAGGTCACGTTATCGAAGCACCGTCAGTAAGTATTTACTTCGTAACTTCATTGGCATTTGCAATGTACAATGCAAAATTATTCGTTAAAAATAAAAAAGATCCCGTCGAGTTAGACGTGATCGAATAGCATCAAGACCCATCTTTCAAACCGAAAGATGGGTCTTTTTTTACTTTTTGTAAATTTTTTTTACAAATATTGGGTATCCGCTTTCACTGATATATCAATATTTATAGCGTGTATATAAGATTTATCTTATTGTTATAATAAATAAATGTATTGATATTCGCTTTTTCGCATGGTACATTATTTTCGTAAACAAAAACAAAAAACAACTATCGGAGGACACGACATGAAAAAATCTATCAAATACGCCGGATTTGCTGCCGCAACCCTAGTAGCTGTTGCACCAGTTGCTGCACCTATTTTAAACTCTACCTCAGCAGTTCCGACTGCAGCCAATACTGCCAAGGCAACTTATAGCAAAGCAACTCAGGAAGATGCATACAATACTTTTGATGCAACTTTCAAGAATTACAATAATGCAACACAAGCAGATTTCATTTATGGATCAGCATTCGCATTATTGAACACTAACAACCGATACACCTATTCAGGTGAATTACTAAATGGGATCTTAAGACCATTGCATCCGCAATACCAATCAGTGATCAACGACCTAGACGTAACCGCATTGCTTAACTCGATCGTTTACGTAGTAGTTCCAGCTGAAGGAACATCTTCAGAATGGAAGAACCAAATGGTCGCAGCTGGTCAGTACGGAGGATCAGTAAATTATCGAATCGTTGGATTACCAATGCAAACGGTTAAAGACCATGCACTTTGGTCAAACCAACAATTGGTTAAATACTTTGAGCCAGTTGAATTGAATGGTAAACCATTAGATAAGACAGTTTATGCAAAAACACAAACAACTATCCAACAAGTTCATGCAATGAACATTAATTTCGAAACACCAGTTGAAGGATACGTTGGACAATCAAAGACTGATTTTGGTACTACAGGCCAATATCCAATCACAATCAAAGATAATCTTGGAAACGACGTTACGCCACAAGATGTTACATCAACTTTTTACAATGGATTGGATTTAGCAACAATCATCAACCAATCAACACTTCCAAAAGCTGGTAAAGTTGTTCAGAAGATGACAATCAAGTTCAATCGTAATGAATACAACGCTTTATTCAACGACTTAGACCAAATCACAATCAATGGCGAAGGATATAGTGGTGGACTGTTGAGCAAGGTTTGGGACAAGATTGGAAACACATTAACATTGACACGTGAAATTGACGTAGGTCTTGATAACTACACAAATTCTGAAATCAACGGTGTGGTAACAACTCCAATCACTAATGGAAGCGACCCAAGCAACGTCACAGCACTTTATGACCAAAAGGGCAATAAGGTTAACGGACGTGCGCTAGCTCAGGGAACAGACTGGTTCACAGACACGAAACGTGTTAACAACAATACCGGTGAAGTATTCTACCGTGTATCAACAAATGAATGGGTAAAAGCTTCAGAAGTTAAATACGCTGACAAAGACACATCAGGCGGCGGAGATGAGAATACTGGCTTAACAGACATTACTGACTTGCCAAGTGGCTCAACCGTAAGTTTAGCTGGACCAGCAGGATTCGTATACTCGCTATACGGTAAAGACGGCTCATCAGCTACACGAGGCCTAGCAGGCGACTCTTCTTGGGCAACTGACCAACAAGCAAAAGATGCAAACGGCAATATCTACTATCGCGTATCTACTAACGAGTGGATCATGCAAGGAAGCGGGGTAACATTAAACTAACAACAATTCATCCTCAAAATGAATAATCCAATTCTTAGATAATACTCAAAACAATTTTCATAGTGGTAGAGAGTCCTTCAGATAGAGAGGGACTCTTTTTTTGTGCGGTATGCGGGCCGACTCCGGACGGAAATTGATTGCCTTTCGTCTGGAACGTAGGGGAGACACTTTGAGCTATTTTCACAAACCGAAAACATCTCAAAGCTGCCTCTTGTCCTAAGCTGGCGTCGTCGCCAGCTAACGACAACTTCCCTACTGAGCCGGGCATCAATTTCCGTCCTCCGTCTAAACAGAGTTAAGTCAAACTCTCTAAATATGTTTGAAATAAGGAATGCAACTTATACTTGCAATAAATTAAAGTTAGTCAATCAACTCGAGGTATTCGAATTCTTCTGATTTTGATTTTTGGAGGAGCAACCGCGACTCCACTAACACAAAGAAGCAATTAAACAATTTAGAGTTAGACGATACATTAAAGTGAACAGACAAGTTCCCAGTAATTGCTAACACTGCCGACATTCCTTTTTTTAAAAGGGGAAAAGAAGATTTTGAACTAACTCTGTTTAGACTTCGGGGTGGTGGTGCGCTCGGCCTCAGTAGTGATATTCTACTTGCAATGCGAAGCAGTGCTTAGTAGAAGGTGCAGCTTGAAGATTGGCGCGGTCTTTGCGGTAAGCTCCAAGTGGGCCCACTACGTTCTGCGATAATCCCTTTATGGTTGACATTTGAAATGGAATAATTTCATGCATAATCATGGAGGATTATTATGGGCAGACAATATACTTACGAACAGAAGATTAATTTAATTGAAGAGTTCAAACAATCTAATCTTCCAAAACAAACCTTTGCGAAATCGAAAAATATACCATGTACAACGTTTAGAGGATGGTATTGGGTTTATACGGAATATGGAGCGGAAGGCTTGAAAAAGCAGAAAACCCCTAATCATTACAGTGCGGAAACTAAGATCAGTGCTGTAAAGGCATATAGAAATGGTGAAGGAACTTTACATGAAGTAACAAGTAAATATGGTATTAAGGACACAAAGCAGCTTAGATACTGGCTAATACAGTATAATGATGACAAGAAACTGACAGATTCACCTGTTGGAAGGAAGGTCATCCACGTGTCAAAGAAAACAACGTTAGAAGAAAGAATTCAAGTGGTTGAGTACGTTACCCTACAAGATCATTCTTACGCTGCAGCCTCAGAACATTTTCAAGTATCTTACCAACAAGTACGCATGTGGGTAATGAAAGCTGAACATATTGGATATTCTGCTTTGGCAGACGAACGCGGTCATAAGAAAACCAGAGATCACGTTGAATTGACAGAATTAGATAAATTAAAATTAGAGAATCGTCAACTCAAAGCTGAACTTGAAAAACATAAAGCAATTGAAGCCTTTGAAAAAAAATTCAACGAAATCCAGCGTGGGGAGTGAACAAACAAAACAGACAAGCTTATCAGGCAATAATTGAGGTTTGTCAAAATCATCATGGATGGAAGTCCATTTTATTAGAGTATATGGGCGTAAGCAGACAGGCCTTTAATAAATTTGTTAAACGTAAAGAAAGTCCATGGGAAAAAAGAAATGAATTACTAAAGAAAAAAGTCCTTGAGATTTACAACTTTCATACCCAAACAATTGGTGCAGGTAAAATCCTTCTCAATCTTAGAATGGAAGGATCATTGGAGTTTGGTGTTACGCTCAAACAAATCAAGCGAGTTATGAGAGAACTAAATATTCGCTGTAAATCATGTACAAAGAAAAAGGATCGTCAAGACGATGAAGATAGATACATTAAAGATAATGTGCTAAATCAAAATTTTGATGCCAAAGCTCCAAATGAAATTTGGTTATCTGATTCAACTCAATTAGAATTCGGAATCGAACAGAGACAAAAGATACAGCTAAGTGGTGTATTGGATCTTTATGGTAGACATTTGATTGGATTCAATTTAACCCCATCTGAGACCGCAGAAGCTGAAACAGAAATGTTTGAAAATGTGTTCGACAAAATGGGTGATGTACATCCTCTTGTTCATACTGATCGGGGATCAGCCTATGTCTCAAATAAGTTCAATAAGCTTTTATCGCAACATCAAGTTACTAGAAGTATGTCCAGACCAGGAACACCTTTTGACAACGCTCCAATGGAACACTGGTGGAGAGAATTTAAAAATCGATGGATGGACCGTTTTCCAACTCCTACAACTTTTGAAGAATTGAAAAGATTGGTAGAAGCAGGAATAAATTATTTTAATAATAATGATCGATCAGAAACAAGAAATGGCCTTACTCCAGCAGAATACTGGAATAAAGCCATTAGTTTGAGTTTATAATTTTATAAAAATCAAATGTCAACTTGACAGGTACCAATACATTCCAGAGCCGAAAGAGCGGAACCACCCCGAAGTCGGCCCGCATACCGCAAATAAAAAAAGCCAAGTCCTCTACGGACTCAGCTCTATTGGTTAATTATTATTCTTTGATTCCTTCTTAATTAAATGCAAATACTTCGGGATGGCGAGCATTCTACCGAATCTGGTTGGCTCCTTCACCAAACGATAGAACCACTCGAGACTTAGCTTTTGCACCACCTTTGGTGCTCGCTTCTTAGTTCCCGAAAAGACGTCGAAACTACCGCCGACACCAATCCATACCGCCGTGCAACGGTCGCGATACTTATTGATAAAGTATTCTTGCTTAGGTGAACCTAAAGCAACTAAAATGATGTCTGGTTGCTTTTCAGCAATTTCGGTTGCGATTATTCCGTCATCTTTGAAATAGCCGTCGTGGTAGCCGACTAGATCGATATTAGGGAATTCTTTTTTTATTCTGGCCGCACTGGCGTTGATAACTTCTGGCTTGGCGCCGACCATGTATAATTTCAAATGCTTTTGATTTGCTTGATTGATCAAGAACATCAATGTGTCGAATCCGGTGATACGTTCGTGCATCGGTGTTCCGAGCATTCTAGCACCCTTGATAATACCGATTCCATCAGGTATGACGTAATCAGCATTGTTCACGATGTTTGAAAAACGGGTATTATCGCGAGCCGATAGGACAATTTCGGGATTTGGGGTCACGATAAATTTATTAGCATGATTATCTAAATCAGTACTAACTAACTTGTGAAATTGATCTTGTGTAAAATTATCGAATTCTGTTCCCAGAATATTTATTCTATTTTTGTGCATACATATCTCCTCTGCAATCCATTATACACGAACCAAACGACAGCTTAGGCAAGAAAAAGTTTTTCACAAAAAATTGAATTATGAATCGCTGTTGGGCGACATTCACACTGCGACAATGGTAATATAAAAAATGAGAATGAAACTTTGAGAGGTGCTACATGCGGGTCTTACACATTAATGCTGGAAACGAAGATGGAGGCGCTAGAACCTACATTATCAACCTGATGAAAGGGCAAGAAACTACCGATACTGATGCCACTTTGATGACTTTTGAAGATGGCCCAGTGGCTAGAATGGCTCGAGACAATGGTCTAAATGTGGTGGTAATGCCACAGAAGAGACAGATCGACTTGTCAATTCTGACGCCATTGGTTTCATATATTAACAGTCATCAGATCGACATCGTTCACACTCATGGACCAAGAGCTAATTTTATTTTGTCCTTGATCAAGAATCGGATCAAATCGACTTGGGTAACCACTGTTCACTCTGATCCAAGAATCGACTTTTCTGGATTAAAAGGGAAAGTCTTCTTGAAGTTGAACATACGTGCTCTTAAACAGGCTGATTATATTTTTTACATGAATCCTAACTTGGTCAGCTATTTTGATTCATTGCAAATTCCTTCATCCAAAACTAATGAAGTGTTTAATGCAATCGATTTTAAGCAATCAATGCCAGATCCACGTCCACAAAAGCGATTTAGCATCTTGATGGTTGCTAGATTAGTTGCTGTCAAAAATCACTCAATGGCTTTGCACGCGTTAGCTAAGCTTGATTTTGATTTCAAAATGGTTTTTGTAGGCGACGGTCCATTGATGGTCGAATTGAAAAATGAAGCCAATAAGTTAGGACTTCGCGATAAGGTAGATTTTGTTGGTTTCCACGAAAACACCGGTGATTATTATGACGAATGCGATGTCTCAATGTTGACGTCAAATTCTGAAAGTTTGCCAACGGTTTATTTGGAATCAGCTCTTCATGGTCGTCCAGTTATTGCCACAAATGTTGGTGCAACTGATAAAGTGATTGGGGAAAAGACTGGCTGGCTCGTTCAACCGGGCAACGTATCTCAACTAGTTCAGGCACTTCAAGCAGCACATGCTGAATGGGAAAATGATGACTTAGATTCCAAGGGGATGGAACTATATCAAGAGGCTAAAAACAACTATTCGATTGAGAAACTCGCAGAAGCTGTAAATGCGGGCTATAAGGCTGTTTTAAAGGCTTAGTCATGGTAAAATGGTAATATTATTACCAAAAATAAGGGAGAAATGATGACTCAAAATTTGGATCGTGATCTTACTTTACATACGGATTATTATGAATTGAATATGATGTATACATACTGGAGAAAGGGAATCCACAATCGTCGTTCAGTTTTTGAATGTTACTTCAGAAACTTGCCATTCGACAACGGCTATGCAATCTTTGCTGGTCTTGAACACGTCGTGGATTATTTAAAGACTCTTTCTTTCTCTGATGACGATATTGATTATTTAAGAGAGTATGGGGAATTTGATGAAGATTTCTTGCGCTGGCTTAAAGATCTCACATTTAGCTGTACAATTCGTTCAGCTAAAGAAGGGGATCTAGTGTTTAATGGCGAACCAATTTTTCAAGTTGAAGGACCCTTGGCACAAGCAACTCTTATTGAAACTGCTATCTTAAATATCATCAATTTTCAAACTTTGATTGCCACTAAAGCTGCTCGTATTAAGACAGTTTGTGGTGACAATCCAGTCCTCGAATTCGGTTCACGCCGTGCTCAAGAAGTCGACGCTGCTATTTGGGGTAGTCGTGCTTCATACATCGGTGGCTTTGATGCTACTAGTAACGTTTTGGCTGGTAAAATGTTTGGTATTCCAATTTCTGGAACGCATGCTCATGCATTGGTCCAAGCTTATCAAAATGAATACGAAGCCTTTAAGGCATACGCCGAAACGCACAAGAACTGCGTGTTCTTAGTTGATACATATGACACCCTCAAGAGTGGTGTGCCTAGTGCTATTCGTGTTGCCAAAGAAATGGGCGACAAGATCAACTTCCAAGGTGTACGAATCGATTCCGGCGATATGGCTTATATCTCAAAACGTGTTCGTGAACAATTGGATGAAGCTGGATTCAAGGATGCTAAAATTTATGCATCTAACGACTTAGATGAAAAGACTGTCCTAAACTTGAAGATGCAAGATGCTAAGATCGATGTTTGGGGTATTGGTACTAAAAATATCACAGCCTTTGATCAACCTGCACTGGGTGCAGTTTACAAATTGGTCAGCATCGAAGACGAAAAGGGCAACATGCTAGATACTTTGAAACTATCAAGCAACGCTGCCAAGATTTCGACTCCTGGCAAAAAACAAGTTTGGAGAATTACTAACAAGGATAAGAACGACAAATCAGAAGGTGACTATGTTTCGCTTTTTGACGAAGATCCTCGTGAACATAATTCTCTATACATGTTCCATCCACAATACACTTACATCAATAAGACAGTTGAAAACTTCGATGCTAAGCCATTGTTAGTCGATGTTTATAAAGATGGCAAGTTAGTTTATGACTTTCCATCTGTCCAAGAGATCCGTGAATATTGTGCGGACAACTTGGATTCATTGTGGGATGAGTACAAACGTTTATTGAACCCACAAATTTATCCTGTCGATCTATCTTCAAAACTATACAGCCACCGTATGAAATACATTGAAAAAGTACGGAATGACGTTAACAATATTAAAGTTGGTGATTAATAATGCGTCCGTTACAAAAGGAAATTATTGAATTTGAAAAAACTAAACCGGAGATCGATGCCAAAGCAGAAATCAGACGTTCAGTTGATTTTTTGAAGGATTACTTGTTGAAAAATAAGGGATTAAAGACTTTGGTCTTAGGTATTTCTGGTGGGCAAGATTCTACTCTTGCTGGTAAGTTGTCAGAAATGGCAATGACTGAATTACGTCAAGAAACTAATGACCAAGACTACCAATTCGTTGCTGTTCGTTTACCTTACGGCGAACAAGCTGATGAATCCGATTGTATGCAAGCAATCGAATGGATGAAGGCTGACCAAGTTGTTCGCGTCAATATCAAAAAAAGCGTTGACGAAATGGTCAATGCAATTGAAGCAAATGGCTTAGAAATTTCTGATTTCAACAAAGGTAACATCAAAGCTAGAACTAGAATGATCGCCCAATATGCGGTTGCTGGCGAGAATGCTGGCGTTGTAGTCGGAACAGACCACGCTGCTGAAAACATCACTGGTTTCTACACTAAATTCGGTGATGGTGCAGCTGATGTTACGCCACTGTTTAGATTGGATAAGCGCCAAGGAAAGCAAATGCTGAAATACTTGGATGCTCCAACTAATCTTTATGAGAAGACTCCAACAGCCGACTTAGAGGAAGATCGTCCAAGCTTGCCTGATGAAAAAGCTTTAGGTGTATCATACAAATATATCGATGATTATTTGGAAGGACGAGACGTTCCTGACGATGCCGCTGAAGTGATCGAGGGCTGGTACAAACGGACAGCTCACAAGCGTCGTTCTCCATATACAGTATTTGATGATTAATTATTAAAAATTTTATTCAATTTAGAACATTCGGTTTTTCGAATGTTCTTTTTTTATCTATTTACAGCCGTGATAAAATATCTCTTAAGAAAGAGGTGTATAGCATGAGAAACCCTGTAGATTTAATGAACCCTGAAGTTGTTGCAATTAAGCAACAAGAAATTTTTAAATTTAATGCACTTGCCAAGTCCAATAAAAATGTTGTCAATATGACAGTTGGAGAACCTAATTTTTCCACGCCATCGCACATTAAATTGGCTGCCATCCAAGCGATCATCAATGATGATACTAGATATACCGTTCCTGAAGGAGATCATGCATTATTACAGGCTGCTGCGGGCTATATGAATAAGAAGTATGGTTTAAATTATGACCCAGACACTGAAATGTTAGTAACGCTAGGAGTTACTGAAGGTGTTTTTTCAACCTTGAATGCATTGCTTTCTGAAGGTGACGAAGTATTGATACCCGCACCTTGTTACACGATTTACGGACCAGATACGGATTTTGACCACGCTACGCCAATTTATTTGGATACGTCGAAGTCAGAATTTCGGGTTTTACCTGAACAGTTGGATCAAGTTTTACAAGCACATCCGAGAATCAAAGCGTTTTTATTCAATTATCCAAATAATCCAACTGGAGTTACTTATAATAAAGTACAATTAGAACAGTTGGCTGAAGTTTTGAGCCGCTATGACGTTTTCGTTATCAGCGATGAAATTTACAGTGAACTAACTTATAATTCAAAACATTATTCATTTGCTAAATTATTGCCAAAACAGACGATTTTGCTAAATGGAGTTTCTAAATCCCATGCGATGACTGGTTGGAGAATCGGTATCGCCTGTGGTCCAAAGGAAATTATTGAACAGATAAATAAAATTCACGAATTAGCTACCACAGCTGTTTCGACAATTTCTCAAGCCGCCGCTACTGAAGCATACAAAAACGGTTTTGATGACCCAATCAGAATGCGCGATGAATACAAAAAGCGGCGTGATGTCTTATTGTCAGGCTTAGAAAAATTAGATTTCTACTGTCCGATTCCAGATGGCGCCTTCTATTTATTTGCTAAGATCCCAGATGGGATGAACCAAGACGACGTCTTTTTTGCAAAAGATCTCTTGAATCAAGAAGGTCTTGCAATCTTGCCTGGAAGTTTCTTTGGCGAAGGCGGAGCTGGTCATTTGAGATTAAGCTATGCTGCAAGTATGGAAAGTATCAATAGTGCTTTGGTAAAATTAGGGGATTACGTTAAGAATTATTCGCACGCGATAGAACATAATAAATAAGTTTGTATTGAGGGGAAACCATGATTGATAAGTTCCAAAAGGTGATCAGTTGGATAATCTTGATCTGTGTGGCGATTTACACATCGATTGTCTTTATCCAAATGTGGCAGAATTATTTTCAGAAATACTTAGTTACTGAACCTGTGAAAAATGTTTTGATGTTGCTGGTGGCATTAGTCGTGGCAATTGGCATTGGTTATCTATTGATTCGGTTGCGGACTGATAATACTAATTTGAATCGATTAGTTTTGATCACGATGCTGGCATTATTTGCCGTTATCGCAATTTTTTGGATCAACTTTGTGCCACCGGAACAAGTCAGCGACTTTCATAAATTTTGGTTCACAGCACCTGATGCACTCAAAGGAAAAGCTATCTATGCTTTTGACAATGATTACTTTTCCAAGTGGGCTTATCAAACTGGATTCTTGCTGTATGTGATGACGATAATCAAAATATTTGGCTATCACATTGCAGCTATTCAATACTTGAACGTGATCTATCAAGTTCTGATATTATTAGTAACTTATAAATTAGTTGTAAAAATTTTTGACAATATTAAAATCGCACGTCTTTCAGTACTTTTATTAATGATTGATCTTGACTGGTTTGCCTTAAATAGTCAGGCTGACAATCAATATTTGGGATCATTGATGTTTTTACTGACCTTTTATTTGATTCTTCAAGACAAATATTGGACCTATATTTTAGCAGGATTAACTTTGACGCTTGGTGCGATCATTCGGCCAATTGGTCCGGTGATCATCGCCGGTATCGTAGTCTTTGCAATCTTGTACATGTTGCTAAATAATAATAAATTCAACTGGGTCGCAATTGGAAAAATTGCAATTGTCTTAGGGATTTATTTAGTGCTGTTCTCTGGTGTTTCGATGTTAGTCAAATCATCTGGATTAAACGGATATGGCTTGAGTAATCGTGACTCCGAATGGAAATTTGTGATTGGCTTGGATTACAACAGCAAAGGCCAATATGATCAAGGATTAGTGAATACATTTGACCTGAATGCTGACCGCGCCAAGATGAGCAAACAGGAAAAACAAGTCATTTCAGATAATATTAAAAACATTAAGCAGGATCACCGTTGGCTAGACTTGTTCCAAGAGAAAAATGCCATTCTTTGGGCAAAAGAATCTAACGGGATCAGCTTTACTGGCTTGACTGTGAATCATTCACCCAAGACCGTCAAAAATATCAATTATGTCGGCTATTTAGGATCGATCATGATCGTAATTTTTTCATGGATCGGTTCGTTAAGATTGTTTAAGTTTAAATTTAATAAAGGGATATATCTGCTCTTATTACCACTTATGGCCTTTGTAATAGTACAATTATTAATTGAAGTACAAGGTAGATATCGGATCGAATTTATTCCTACGTTAGCAGTCTTAGGAAGTATCGGATTATTTACTATTTGCGATTGGATCAAATCAAAATGGAGTGGCACAAATGACAGAAGCGTTTAAATTAGGAATCGTAGTTCCTTGTTACAACGAAGAAGAAGTTCTTCCTGAAACCAACAAAGAGTTGACCCAGATCATTAGTAACCTCGTTAATGAAAATAAGATCACTAATGACAGCAAGATCGTCTTTGTCGACGACGGCAGCAGCGATAAAACCTGGTCAATGATCGATGAGTATTCTAAGACTAACGACTATGCCTCAGGCGTTAAGTTGAGTCGTAACTTTGGTCACCAAGGTGCCTTGTTGGCTGGAGTCACTAGTGCATCGAATAGTTGCGATGCGGTCGTTACGATTGATGCCGACTTGCAAGACGACGTTAATGCAATTCCCAAAATGGTCGACGAATTTCTCAATGGCAGCGAAGTAGTTTATGGCGTTAGAAATAACCGCCAAACCGATACTTCGTTCAAGCGCGACACTGCTGAAGGCTTTTATAAAGTCATGGGATGGCTAGGTGTCAAATTAGTCCCTGATTCAGCTGATTTTCGACTTATGAGCCAACGTGCCTGCAAGGTGCTTTTGAGTTACCGTGAAACAAATTTGTTTTTACGTGGAATCGTTCCAATGGTCGGTTTTAAATCTGCCAAAGTTTATTATGCTCGTAAGGAACGTTTTGCTGGAACGTCTAAGTATCCGTTGCGAAAAATGCTCAAATTAGCAATCAACGGAATTACTTCGTTTTCGATCGTGCCAATTAAGATGATCATGCAACTGGGATTTTTAATTGTCTTGATCAGTATCGGCTTACTCATTTATACGATTGTCCAAAAGATCCATGGCAATGTAGTTACTGGTTGGTCGTCAATGATGATTTCTATTTGGGCACTCGGCGGTGTACAATTGATTTGTATCAGTGTCATCGGTGAATACGTCGGAAAGATATTTAATGAAGTTAAACATCGTCCAAGATTTACGATTGAACGTGATATTTACACTGAAAAGACACTAAAAGAAGAAAATAACGAGGTAAAGTAATGACTCAAGCACAAAAGCGAGCAGTTCAATACTCACAATTGATCAGCAGAGTAGTTTCAACTATCCAAGAAACTCAAGACTTGTTGAATCCAGAATTTGAAGTTTTACGTAAGGCTTTAGACCGCGACCAAGTTGAAAAAGTTGATCCAGTTAGATATAAGAGATATAAACACGACTTTGAAAAGGGTACTGAAGATTATCAAAAGTTAGCTACACAACTTAAAAAGGGCAAAGCTCCAGCCAGAATGATGGGTACGCACTTGTCATTAGTTTCAACATTCAGTAAATACGTTGACGGTTGCCAAATGATGTCTGAAAGTATCAATGATGATCAAACAATTGATCGTCAAAAATTTGATGATGCTGAAAAAATTCAAGACGAGAATATGGATAAATTTTCTAAGTTAATGCAAAAATTAACTCAGATGGGCTAAAATGACAGATCAAGAATTAACAGAATTAATCAAAAAGGTTTCCCAAGAAAATTTTGGGAAGCCTTTTATTCATCAGGCTAACTTTAATTCGCGACTCCAGACTACTGGTGGACGATTTCATTTGCGGGATCGTCACATTGACATCAATCCTAAAATGTATCAGATCTACGGCAGAGACACATTGATCGGCATCATCAAACATGAACTATGTCACTATCATTTGTATAACGCTGGATTGCCATCGCAGCATCGTGACCGTGAATTTAAAGTCTTATTAAAGCAAGTTGGGGGATTACGCTATGCCCCAAGCGTTAAAAACGTTAAGCATCATAAAAGGGTCCATGTTTACGAATGTACCAAGTGTGGAACAATTTATCGACGGGTCAGAAAGCTAGATACTAAGCGGTATGTTTGCGGAAAATGTCGTGGAAAACTCAAATTTGTTAATGATATTGAATTATCTTCTTGATAAATCAAATATACTTGTGTAAAATATATCTTGTTTGTTGCGGGTATGGCGGAATTGGCAGACGCGCAAGACTAAGGATCTTGTGGAGAGTTTTCTCCGTGGAAGTTCGAATCTTCTTACCCGCATCAATAAAAGCAGACCTAAACTTAGGTCTGCTTTTTTAGTACGATTTTTGTTGTTAAATGTTTAAACAATGTGGTTAAATTTTATAAGGCGTTAATTAAGAAAACACAGTAATTTATTGCCGAGATGGATTAATGTCTTGGATGTCATGCATTATACACTTTTAAGTGGTTCTCGATGTACTGTTTCATAATTTCCTTAGAAACATTGCCTGAAATATGCGTAAAGCAACTCCAAGACCATAAGTGGCCACTCCAAAGCTCTTTCTTCGTTTCAGGGAATGAACCATTCTCTTAAGTATGCTCCTTTGAATGATTTCTAGCAGCGAGGTAAGGCGGAAAACTGATCAATAAGTGAACATGGTCTGGCATTGCCTCCATTTTCTGGATGGTAGCACTTTTTGGAGTTGACTATGTTCAAATTTTTCCCAAAATTAAATACCAAGAAATGCAAACGTTTGTTCGTATGAATGATAACAAAATGAATTTTATATGTTATGTTATATGTGTACTTTTATCCAAGGAGGCGGAATCCATGGTGCTAAAAGGTTTGAAACTACGTATATATCCTAATAAATATCAAATTGAGCAGATTGAATTTAACTTCGGAGCCAACAGATATATTTGGAACACTATGCTAGATATGATGAAAAAACGTCACGATAACAATCCTGATTGTAAATTTCTCAAGGCTTTCGACTTGAACAATCTTTTGAAACGCTTGAAGGAAGAAGAACCATGGTTGAGACGAGCCGAAAGCACTAGCCTACAAGCAACTGATCACGACCTCATTGAAGCATATAAGCGATTCTTTGAGAAGTCCCACGGGTTTCCTAGATTCAAAAGTAAGAAATATCCGAAGCAGTCATACCAATCTAAATGTATTAACAACAATATTACTCAAGTGGATAACAACCTGATCGAGTTGCCTAAGCTAGGAGTGATGAGATTCAAAGCTGGTAAAGAGATACCAGAAGTTATTAAGTCGGTTACAGTAAGACGTTCCTTCATTGGCAAATACTATGCAGTTTTACTAGTAGAAAGCGAGAGTCAATCGTTCGACAAAACAGGGAAAAAATTGGGAATTGACTTAGGAGTTGCAGACCTGATAATCGGGTCTAATGGCAAGAAATATCCAACGGTACGGTTTGATAAGCTTCTTGCACATAAGAAACATCAGTGGGAAAAAAAGCTGGCTAGAAGACGTATTGGAGCTTTGAAAGACATACAGAGCATCAGAAAAATCGGAATGTTCGAGCCAAAATCTTTGAATCAATATGCAAACTACATGAAAGCTAAGATAATGGTCGCCAAATATAATGAGAAGATCGCTAATCAACGAAACGACTACATACAAAAGATAACTACTCGACTTGTAATGGACAACGATGTAATCGTAATGGAAGATTTGAAAACCAAAAATCTTCTACATAATCACAAATTAGCAAGAGCAATAGCTAATCAATCATGGAGAGAGATACGCCGACAACTGGAATATAAGTGTCAATTGTATCAAAAAAAGCTGATAGTCATTGATCCTTACAAGACTAGTCAGCTCTGTTCTAATTGTGGATATGACGATGGCAAGCAAGCGTTAAAGATACGTGAATGGACTTGTCCAAAATGCCACAAAGATTTGGATAGAGATATAAATGCTAGTAAAAACATATTGAAAAAGGGCTTGGAACAAGCCTTAGTAAAAGAGCTCTGACCGCTACTGTTCAGTTGAAATACTGAATGGCAAGTCTGGAATGTTCCTAGAAGCACGGTAATTTATTGCCGTGTAGTTCACGTAATTCTGGGGTTTATAAATAATATTTTATGGGGATAAAATCATTAATAAAATAACTGATTTAAATAATAACCGAAATCAAAAAATTGCTACATCGATTTTTTTGATCTTCGTTTTTGCAATTATGATGGTCTTGAATCTGCGCACATTATATACAGCAGATGATTATGTCTATCGTTTCTTCTACGACGGGGCTTCGCCTTTGTTAGGCCAACACGTCGTTAATACTTGGACGATTCCGCATTCCATGTACAACCATTATTTACAATGGAATGGACGTTTCGTCGCTCACACAGTTGTACAATTTTTTATGCAATTCAATTCAAAATTAGTTTTCGATATTTTTAACAGTTTGGCATTTATTGCTTTAATGCTGTTGATCAGCAAAACTGTCAGTTTGATCACGCAAGTTAAAACAAAAACGTGGATGTTAGTCGGTATTTTCGGGTTTCTCTGGTTTGCCATTCCATCATTTGGACAAACCGTCTTGTGGGTCTCAGGATCCGGCAATTACTTGTGGATGAGTTTGATTTATCTAGGCTCGGTCTACTTGTGTCTTAAGGATGAAAAAGTTACTGTACTCAACTTGATCCTAGCTGCTATCGTCGGCTTTTTAGCTGGTGCCACGAATGAGAACTCTGGTCCAGCTACAATGGTCGTGATTTTCTTATTTGTCGTAGTTAAATTTTTCCAAGACAAGAAGATCAATTGGTATGCGATCGTTAATTTGATTTTTGCTTTCATCGGATTCGTGACGATGATGCTTTCGCCAGGTTCGCAATTGCGGGCAAAGCAAACGCCGCACAACTACACAATGGCAACGATAACTATCTGCCAACAAGTCGTTCACTTGTATAAGTGGTTCTATCTGTTCTTTATGATTTTGTTGATCATTGGACTTATTTGGAAAAAATTAGACTGGAATCGAATTTTTGCAATCGTGATCTTCTTGATCGGCCATGTCTTAACGATTTTTGTGATGATTGCATCGCCTGAATATCCTGAGAGAACTTTCTTTGGCGGGACAGTCTTTTTCGCAGTTGCCTTCTTCATTTTGGTTTACAGTGTCTGCGAGAACTTGAAACTGGCCTATAATGTGCCATTAGCCGTTGTGATCTTGCTGTTCTTCTCCTTTAGCTATCGTGGTGCATATTCTGATATCAACCGGACTTACTTACAAGTTCAAGGACAGTATCAGACCTTTGAAAAAGCTAAGTCAAATCACAAGCAGGTAGTAAAAGTTCCGTTAATTTCGGTTCCAACCACAACTTACAATGCCTATTTAGGAACATTGCAACTCGACTTTAAGCCTAATAGTTGGATGAATATGTGGGAAGCTAAATTCTTTGGTATTAAAGATATAACCGGCTATTATGTAGACCGGACTCATTAAAAAATTCCTTCATTGCGTTAATGCAGTGAAGGAATTTTTTTGGTTTGAATTGTGATTTGATATGGTGCGTTATTTGTTGGTGCTGAAAAGAGTGCACTGCTATTGGCAACGGTCAATCCGATAATACTGGCAATGATCACCGCTAAGACAAATCGTTGCGTAAAGGGATATTTATCTCGAAACTTTTTAAAGTCGTCCTTATTAAATTTTTTCATATGATCAACGTCCTCAAATATAATTCACAGGATTCAATTGAAATCCTTAATTTGAATTATAACGACTCGTTTCGACAAGTAAATTAATTTGATTGGCACAAAATAATATGCCATGACATATTGAAATAATATAGTCATGACATTATATTAAAGTTGAACTTAGAAATTATTATGAATACTTTAAATTACAAATTTTATTCATAATATCGACATATGTCTTCGATACGATATTTACTGGGGAAATGACGGATGGAGGAATTCATATGAGGAAATATTTACTTTTTGCGACGACTTTTTTTGCGGCATTCCTGCTGTTAGTGGGATGTTCTCAAAAAAAAGAGCAATCTACTAGCAGCACCAAACTTTTGACGACAGCCCAAATCAAGAAAAACGTCGGTTCAAAGTTAGTTACTACACGTCAAGACGATCAACGCAAGACTACGGAGAAATATCAAGAAATAGTCGAAGAGGGCGACTATTCGCTTGATGATCCTTATATCAAAGTTGATCCATATGGCGTTACTCCACTGAGTGCATTAGTGATTTTCACGACTGATAAACAAGCTAAAGTTTCGTATACAGTCAAGGGGAAATCTGACGGCACTAGTATTACTAACCAAGTTAATGGCGATTATTCAATGACGCATCAAGTGCCTGTAGTAGGCTTGTATGCCAATTATAATAACGAGGTAACCATTAACGTCAGTTACCAAGATGGAACTACGGCATCGAGCACAATCCACATCAAAACAGGATCGCTACCAAAATACATTAAAAACGCTAAGATCACCATCTCCAAAAAAGATAAATCAAAAATGAATCTTGGCGACAACCAATTAACTTTACTTGATCGAACGACTAAAGAACCATTTGCAGTCGATGCAGACGGCGAAGTACGCTGGTACATCACAGATTACTCGCAACATACATTTGAGGAATTATCTAACGGCCATGTTTTGATCTTGACGAAAAAGAACGTCAACGATCCAGTCTATAATGACTTAGTTGAGACTGATTATCTTGGTCGAGTTTATAAAGAATATAATTTCAGCAATAAAACTAAATCATCTGACAGTGCTAATTCAGCTAAGGCCACCGAAACTACATTGATCCATCACGATATAGTTGAATTGCCAAACCACGATCTATTAGCAACTGTCAGCGATGGTTCAGAGTATAAGGAAGATGTCATGGTCACGATATCCCATAAAACTGGGAAGATCGTCAAAGTAATCGACTTGAAAAAATTATTGCCTAATTCATTGTATAAGAACTTCAAAAAGGGTTCAGATGGAAAGAATGACTGGTTCCATCAAAACTCAGTCGAATACGACAAGAATGATAATTCGATCTTAATTTCTGGACGAGACCAAGATATGATCATGAAGATCGACTACAAAACTAACGAGATCAAATGGATCTACAGCGGCAAGCCTAAATCATCATGGCCTAAGAAGTATCGTTCTAAGATCTTGACGCCAACTAAAGGTACATCAATTACCGGTGGCCAACATGCTTTGACCTTATTGAATGATGAAAATGGCAACCCTGATAGCGAAGACGTATTGCTGTACGATAACAACGTCAACGTCACAAATGGCGACAAGAAAACTTCTGGCAAGTATTCGCAAGCGGTTCAGTACCACATTGACGCTAAGAAAATGACCATCGACCAAACTTGGGCCTACGGTAAAAAATTAGGTAAGTCTAACTTCACGTATATCATCGGTAATGCGCAACGTTTAGCTAATGGCAACACGTTAATTGATTTTGGATATAAGAATGACGGAAAAGAAAGCAACGTGATCGAAGTTACGCCAGAGGGCAAACAGGTCTTTAACCTGACTGTAGCTAATTCAGCATCTAAGGCCTACGCATATCGTGCCTATCGAATGAATTTTTACAGTGACAAATATGAATTTAATGTCATCGATGATAATGAATAATTTTTATATTGGACCGCACCAATTTTTGAATTGATATTTACTATTAATATTTTTGATGTTAAAATGTTTTTGCAAACGATTTCAAGAAGGATGGATATTATGAAAAAGACAAGAGTAATTAATTCTGATATTTCACGTGTGATCTCAACAATGGGACACTTTGACACAATTGGTATTGGCGATGCTGGTATGCCAGTTCCCGCAGGTACTGAAAAAATTGATTTAGCTGTTGAAGCAGGTATTCCTAGCTTCATGCAAGTTCTCGAAAATGTTTTGAGTGAATTACAAATTCAAAAAGTTTATTTGGCTGAAGAAATGAAAGTTCAAAATCCTGAACAACTAGCAGCTGTTAAAAAAGTCATTGGCGATACACCAATCGAATTCATTCCACATGACAAGATGAAAAAAGATCTCAGCGATACTAAGGCATTCATCCGTACAGGTGAAGAAACTCCTTATTCAAACATCTTGCTTGAAAGTGGCGTAGTATTTTAAAAACAATTAGCTAATTGGAAGGTATATTTTATGAACAAGATCGTCGTATTGGGATCAATCAACGTTGATACCATTTTAAATATTTCACATTTACCAAAGCCTGGCGAAACGATGCATATGCAAGATCGTTCCACTGCTGGTGGCGGTAAGGGTGCTAACCAAGCTCTAGCAGCAGTTCGTGCCGGAGCAGAAACATCATTCATTTCAAAAATTGGTAAAGATCATGCTGCCGATTTCATGATGGATACATTCAAAAAAGATGGTTTGAATTTGGACCATGTAACTTATTCAGAAACTGAGGGTACTGGTAAAGCTTATATTTTGCTTCAAGATGGCGGACAAAACAGTATCTTAGTATACGGTGGAGCTAACGCTGACGTTATGCCAGCTGATATTGATGCAGCTGAAGACATCATCAAAGATGCTGATTGCATCATTGCTCAATTTGAGGTTCCGATTCCAGCAATCGTTGAAGCCTTCAAGATTGCTAAGAAAAACAATGTCTTAACATTCTTGAACCCAGCCCCAGCACCATCACGTCGTGAGATTCCAGATGAATTGCTAAACTTGACAGACATCATTGCTCCTAATGAAACTGAAGCAGAGATCATCACTGGCGTTCACGTTGACGATGATGCATCAATGCAAAAGGCTGCTGATGCAATGCACGACATGGGCATTCAAACAGTCTTGATCACAGTTGGATCAAAGGGTTCATTCTACTCACTTGCATCAGGCAAGAGTGGTTTTGTTAAAGCATTTAAAGTTAATGCAATTGACACAACTGCTGCCGGAGACACCTTCGTTGGTGCCTTGATGGCTAAGCTTGACCATGACTTGAGCAACATTGAAGAAGCTATGACATATGCCAATAAGTCTTCATCTTTGACTGTTCAAACAATGGGTGCTCAAAATTCAATTCCTTATGCAAAACAAGTTGAAATTTAACATCAGATATTAAAAAACACACTTCATCAAGAAGTGTGTTTTTTTAACGCTTTTTTTGGATCTGAATAATTTTTTCATCAAAAGCTTTTAAGTAATCATGTTGATTTTTAAATGATTTGCCATGAAGAGAATTCATAGCACTAGTCCAGTCTTGGTAGGAAACTGGAATCTTCGTTCTTTCGGGATGCTTGGCATAGAGTAGATCAAAATTGTAATCGTCTTGAGTAGGCCCGTTGATCCAAATATATTTGGTATCTCGGTATTGCAGCATGAAATGAACGTTTCTAGGAGTCGGAGCATGGTTTTGATAGCGAGAATACTGAACTTTCCAATAGTACGTGTTGCCGTAGCTGTGAGAAATGGCATCCATTCTGATACCTAAAATTACCATCAAGACTAGCAATACTGGGAGTATTCGACGATACAATGGCGTTATCAGTCCATCCAAATTAATGATCAGGATCGTGATCAAAAAGACATAGCTTGCAAACATGCAGCGTGAACCAAAGGGTGAAACAATGATAAATGGGGCAATTGCCAGGATTGCCGAAAGCAAAAGCGAGATATTCATGATCTTTAATTTCTTATTATTGATCCGTAGCGTCAACAGAATCGTAAAGATTGTAAAAAATAGTGCCAGCCAATAAAATTCGTGAATTTGCGATTGGGAAAAAGTTTTATCTAAGTAGCGGAATAAGTTCGTGGAACCGGCAGATTTGATCGAGCGATACTTGTCATGACCAACGATTAAATTAACATAGGCGCCATTGATGAACATTAGGAAGGCTCCGGTCAGATTACCGATAAATATCATTTGCAGGATTTTTTGGAAGTTTTCGTTGAAATGTTTTAAGAAGAATCCGTAAACTACAATGATATTGATCACGTTCAAAATTGTAATATGTTCGGCAAAAAATTGTGCAAACAGCGATGCAGCTAGCAACCAATATTGAATTTTTTTAGAGTAATTTGAATCTTTTGAATCATAATTTTTAAGAATTAAATATAGAAAGAATAATGGAAAAATTACCGATGGGACATAATTAGCAAAACCTGAATGCCAGCCGAGAATTTGTTTAAAAATCAGTTTCGGCATGATCAAAATAAAGATCGTCGTCAAAGTGGCAGCAGTAAGATTCAGCTTTTTATTCGGAGCAACGGTATCACGGATCTTTTGGACTAAATAAACGATCAAGGTCATGAATAATCCGTAAGCTAGAAATGCTAGCGGGCGAAACTTGGTCATACCGATGACTAACAGGTCGCCGAGATATCTACCATCATATTTTAAGAAGATACCCCAAGGGATGTAATGTAACCCAAAGAAGCTGCCCCAATTTAAATCGTCTCCCAAAAGGGGCATCCAGTAACCGATCAATCCAAATATTATAAAAATCACTGTGTAAAAAAATAGGTTAACTTTTCTTGTCACGATGATCTCCCCAAAATAATATATTGTTTAAAAATATCGAAAAAAAGAAGTAGTTGATATTTTTGACAATCCAACAAATACACTCTAGCATATTAAGTGAGTTAAATATGACTGAAAGGGCATTCAATTTATTTTGAAAGCCTGTTCAATTGTTATCAAAATGTTTAGCTTTAATAATTAAATTTATATGATAAAACGCGATAAAAGTTTAATTTTATCCTGTTTTCTGATTGTAATAATTTTGTAAGAATGTTAATATAATAGTTGTATTTTTGAATGGGCAATGGGTCAAATGGTTTCAGGACTATTTCCATAAGTACCACGAGATAATGCACAAATATTAGTTATCAGGAGGAATAGTCTGATGGAACAAGGAACAGTTAAATGGTTTAACGCCGAAAAAGGCTATGGTTTTATTACACGCGAAGATGGTAGTGACGTATTCGTTCACTTCTCAGCAATCCAAGGTGACGGTTACAAGACTTTGGAAGAAGGTCAATCTGTTACATTCGATATCGAAGACAGCGACCGTGGACCACAAGCTTCAAACGTTGTTAAAAACTAATTAAAACAATAAGGGAAAGCCAACTCGTAAGAGTTGGCTTTTTTAATATCCAAAATTTCATCAGGTTAAGATGCGTTTCTAAAAATAAAGTTAAATAATATTCGCTTTCTTATTGGCGATGTATTATTCTCAAAATCGGAACCAACTAAATATTAAACTTTAACTACAAAAAATAGAAAACTCAAAATTTAGAAATGACTACGTTATAATAATCACTAAATAATCTAAGGAATTAATCAGTTGCCACAAAAAAAGAGAACAAAACCTCGTCGCAGACGGCGTAGAAAGAATTCAAATCAGAATATTTACATGATCGTTGCGGTGCTGGTAGTGCTAGTACTAGGTTTCTTTGGATATCGAACTTATCAGCAGCACCAACAACGAGATGATGCCTCAAATCTGGTTGCTAAAGAGCATAATGCTTTCATTAAGAAAGTAGCTCCTGAAGCAATCGAATTAGGTCATCAATATGGTGTGCTCCCAAGTATCACGATCGGACAAGCAATTCTTGAAAGTGACTGGGGCAATAGTACGTTAGCTAGCAAGTACAACAACTATTTTGGTATCAAGGGTGAAGACCCGAGCAATACAGTTGTTTTGCAAACTAGAGAATATACTGACGGTCAGTGGGTCACGATCAATGGGCGTTTTCGATCATACAGCGATTACCGTGAGTCGATGAAAGACCATGCGCTTTTGTTAGTGAACGGAACTACTTGGAATTCTGCACAATATCAGCAAGTTATCAGTTCAAAGGATTACATCGAAGCAGCAGTATCGCTTCAAACTGATGGCTATGCGACTGATCCAGGTTACACCACAAAAATCATCCATGTGATTCAAAAGTACGATTTAATGAAATATGACCAAGGAATCAAGTAATGACGCCACTTTTTATGATAAGATTTATATTAAAAATGATGGGAGATAAATCGTGAGGGAATTAGAAGAAAGAATCAATAAAGATGGTCGAGTAATTGGCAAAGATGTTTTGAAAGTAGATAGCTTTTTAAATCATCAGATCGACCCCGTTTTGATGGAAAAAATGGGCGAAGAATTTTATAACCATTTCAAAGATGCCGGAGTTACTAAAATTCTAACTGTTGAATCATCAGGTATCGCACCAGCAGTTATGACTGGATTGCAGTTCAAAGTTCCAGTTGTATTTGCCAGAAAGCACAAATCAGTAACGCTCAAAGATGACTTATATACATCTGAAGTTTATTCATTTACCAAGAAAACTTCTAATCACATCAGTATCTCCAAAAAATATTTATCAGCTGACGACAAGGTTTTGATCATTGATGATTTCTTGGCTAATGGTCAAGCAGTCAACGGATTAAGTACAATCATCGACGATGCAAAAGCAGATTTAGTTGGTATTGGTATCGTGATCGAGAAGTCATTCCAAAAGGGAAGACAATTGATCGACAAAGAGAAAATCCCAGTATACTCTTTGGCACGTATCAAAGCGTTTGAAGACGGTCACGTAGTCTTTCAACCAGAGCAAGACTAATTTTTAGGAAGGTGGAGTTATGACTTTTATTGCACCTGGTAAAACAATAGGAATTATCGGCGGTGGCAGTGAAACATATTTGTTTGAGTTAGAAGCTAAGAGAATGGGATTTCGAACGGTCCTTTTGACGGATCAACCTGACGATATCGCAACTCAAGCAGCTGACAGCTTTTTAGTTGGCGAGCTTCAAAGCCTCGAAAACTTAAACGAATTGGGTCACCGCAGCGATATCATGCTTTATATGGATGACGATTTTGATAGCCACCTTCTTGAAGATCTGAGCAAAAAGTACAATGTTGCCCAAGGGTCTGAACTTTTGGGAATCGCTCAAGACCGCTATATTGAACGAACATTTTTAAATGATTTAAATATTAATGTTCCGCCATTTTTTTCAATTGTCACAGTAAATGACATTCAAAAAGCCGTTAAAGAAATTGGTTTCCCATGTATGATCAAGCCAATTCAAAAAAATCAGGACCTACTGAAACGTCATATCATGTACAATGAAGAAGACGTCAAAAACGTCCAGGACCTGCTTAAAAATGGCACCTATATTCTGGAAGCTTGGATCGATACTAAGGCCGAATTTTCAATTATGGTCAGTAAAAGCAAGAACGGCAAGCTCCATACTTTTCCAATGATCCACGAAGTTTATGACGGGACCCACTTGATGAGTGCCTATATTGCTAAGAAGAACGATCCAGCAATCGAGGCCGAGATGCAACGTGTTGCTATACAAGTGGCTCAAAATATTGACTACGTTGGAATTTTTGGTATAGGATTTATTTTGTCTCAAACTGACGTTTTGTACGTCAAAAGTATTTTTCCAGGGATCGATTATGCAGCCAACGTTTATCAGGAGGCTACTGGTATCTCGCAATTTGAGCTCCATATTCGAGCTATTTGCGACTGGCCAATACCAGAGATTTATCCATTAGTTGATACTGCTATCCTCAAAATTGTTGAAGGAATACTGCCACAGAGTTTAGATCTATTGCAAGAAAAAGCACAATGGAAATTTAACTACTACACTGGTTTCAAAGCTAAGAATGAACCTGCACGAGATGTCGGCTATATTTCTTTGGTCGGAGATAGTGTCGAGAGTCTCAAGCAGGACATTCAATCAACTAAGATTTGGAGAGTAGAGTAAAGTATGATTGACAGATATGTGACCCCAAAAATGAAGCCCATTTGGACTGATCAAAATAAATTTCAAGCTTGGCTAGAAGTAGAAATTGCTTCTTGCGAGGCTTGGAGCAAGCTTGGTGAAATTCCTGCTGAAGACGTGAAAAAGATTGCTGAAAACGCAAAGTTTGACGTTGCAGAAATTGCTGAGATCGAAAAAGATACTAAGCACGATGTAGTTGCCTTTACGCGTGACGTTTCACGTTCACTAGGCGAAGAAAAGAAATGGGTTCACTTTGGTTTGACATCAACTGACGTTGTTGACACTGCTTATGGATATTTGATGAGGCAAGCTAACGACATTATTCGAGAAGATCTCGATACATTCCTCGAAGTAGTTAAGAACAAAGCAATTGAATATAAAGATACAGTTATGATCGGACGTACTCACGGAGTTCACGCTGAACCAACAACATTTGGTTTAGTATTGGCTAACTGGTACTCAGAGATCAAACGTGATATCGAACGCTTCGACCACGCTGCAAAGGGTGTTGAAGCTGGAAAAATTAGTGGTGCTGTAGGTAGTTTTGCTAACGTTCCACCAGAAGTAGAAGCATTTGTCTGCAACCAACTAGGCATCCGTGCCCAAGAAGTTTCAACACAAGTACTTCCACGTGACTTGCATGCTGAATACATTACAACCATGGCAATTATCGCTACTTCAATTGAACGTTTTGCACTTGAAGTACGTCATTTGCAAAGAACTGAAGTCCGTGAAGCCGAAGAATACTTCGCAGCCGGACAAAAAGGTTCATCAGCAATGCCACACAAACGTAACCCAATCGGTTCAGAAAACGTTACAGGTTTAGCACGTGTAATTCGTGGCCACGCCTTAACAGCAATGGAAGATATTCCACTATGGCATGAACGTGATATCTCACATTCATCAGCTGAAAGAATTATCATTCCAGATACAACTGAACTATTAGATTACATTTTAACTAGATTTACTAAGATCACTAAGGATCTAACAGTGTTCCCAGACAAGATGAAAGAAAACATGAACATTACACACGGTTTGATCTACTCGCAACGTGTATTGTTGAAGTTGGTTGAGTCTGGACTAAGTCGTGAAGCTGCTTACGATATCGTGCAACCTTTGACGGCTAAGGTATGGGATGAAGGAAAAGACTTCAGAACATTATTGGAACAAGATTCAAGAGTGACTGATAATTTAACAAAAGAACAACTCGATGATGCCTTTGATTATCATTGGCACTTGAAGCACGTGGATGATATTTTCAAGCGTGTGGGATTAGAGTAATTAATTAGGTCTTGAGCAGGGGATTCTTTGCTTGAGGCTTTTTTGTGTTTTGAGGTTTAAGAATGTTTTGTTGGTGGTATGCGGGCCGACTCCGGACGGAAATCGATTGCCTTTCGTCTGGAACGTAGGGGAGACACTTTGAGCTATTTTCACAGACCGAAAACATCTCAAAGCTGCCTCTTGTCCTAAGCTGGCGTCATCGCCAGCCAAGGACAACTTCCCTACTGAGCCGGGCATCGATTTCTGTCCTCCGTCTAAATATAGTTACGTCAAATTCTCTAAATATATTTGAAAAAGAGAATGCGATATTTGTTGCTCAAGAATGTAAATCAGTCGGCTCACTTCTGATTTGAGTGAACGTGTTTTCGATGCACGAAGTGCGAGTAGAAGTTTAACTCAAAACTTGAATCGATAGTCTATATTGCATATGTCTGCCTTCCAAAACGGTTTTAGATACACTTTTGAATCGATTTGGGTAATGGATACTAGCTGGAGGGAGGAAATATCGTTCGGCCTCAGTGGTGAAATTTCAGTTAGTCGGAAAAGGTCTTCCGACTTACTGAAAGACCGAGCTTGGAGATCGGCGACGAAGTCGGGGAGCTTCAAGTCGTGTCCACCACGATCCAGAGCCGATAAGATATCTCCTCCCGGAAGCGGCAGTGAACTATCCACAAAAATGAAAACGAAAACAACTGTTCGTGTTAGTATTAAAAGATGCGAATATTTGCTACAATATTAAGTGAATGTTTTTTCGTGAAAATGTTGATTTAATAAGGATTTGGAGAGTTATTAATGTCAGACGATAGTTTATTAAAAGGATTAAATCCAGAACAACAAGAGGCCGTTAAGGCGACCGAAGGTCCCTTGCTGATCATGGCTGGTGCCGGTAGTGGTAAGACTCGAGTTTTGACCCACCGTGTTGCTTACCTGATCAAAGAAAAGAATGTCATGCCATGGCACGTTCTAGCCATCACATTTACCAATAAGGCTGCCAAAGAAATGAAAGAACGTATCGGCAATCTTTTGGATGAAGAAGGCGACGATGTTTGGGTATCGACATTCCATTCTCTTTGCGTACGTATTTTACGTCGAGATATTGATAAGATCGGCTATTCTAAGTCATTTACGATCTCAGATCCCGCTGAACAACGTACTTTGATGAAGCAAATCTTGAAACGTATGAATCTTGATCCTAAGCAATACGATCCGCGTTCAATCTTAGCTGCAATCAGTAATGCTAAAAATGACTTGTTAGGACCGGCAGAATTTGCTAAAAATGCGAAATCGCCTTTTGAACAAACAGTTGCTACTTGTTACGACTTGTACGAAAAAGAAATGGAACGTAATCAAGCTTTGGACTTTGATGACTTGATCATGCAGACTAACGTTTTATTCGATAAGAATCCTGAAGTTTTGGAACAGTATCAAGACCGTTTCCAATATATTCACGTTGATGAGTACCAGGATACTAATGAAGCTCAATACAAGTTGGTTAAACACTTGGGTGCTAAGTATCGTAATGTCTGTGTTGTTGGTGATGCTGACCAGAGTATTTATGGCTGGCGTGGAGCTAACATGAAGAACATCATGGACTTTGAAGACGACTATCCTGAAGCTACTTCGATCAAGCTCGAACAAAATTATCGTTCTACGCAAACAATTTTGAATGCTGCTAACAAAGTTATTAGTCACAACGAAAATCGTAAGCCTAAGGAACTTTGGACTGACAACAAGCAAGGCGACAAGATCGACTTGTATCGTGCTCAAAATGAATCGGACGAAGCCTTGTTTGTAATCGAACAGATCAAGAATTTATTACTTAAAGGTTTCAATTACGGCGATTACGCAATTCTTTATCGGACTAACTCGCAATCTCGTGTATTCGAAGAGAAATTGATGCAGTCGAATATTCCTTATAAGATTGTTGGTGGTCACAAGTTCTATGACCGTAAGGAAATTAAAGATATCTTGGCCTATCTGCGTTTAGTAGCTAATCCAGAAGATTCTATGAGTTTCCAACGTGTCATCAATTCACCTAAGCGTGGTATTGGACCAGGAACAATTGACAAACTTCAAACTTTTGCTAACGAACATGATTGGTCATTGCTTGAAGCGTCTTTGAACATTGATCTATCGCCAATTGGTGGCAAGCAAAATAAAACTATTGGTGATTTTGCCACGATGATCACTAAGTTAGCTAAAGAAAGCGAGAACTCATCAATGAACGAATTGATGACTGACTTGCTGGATGATTCAGGTTATCTGGATGATCTTCATAAACAAAACAATTTGGAATCTGAAACTAGAATCGAAAATATTCAAGAATTGCAAACTGTTACGACACAGTTTGATCAGACTTACGTGCCAGACGACGAAATTGACGAAACACGGTTGGCTTCATTCTTAACTGATCTGTCACTAACTAGCGACCAAGATGAGCTAGAAGAAGACCAAAAAGAAGTCACTTTGATGACCTTGCATGCTGCCAAAGGTTTGGAATTTCCAGTCGTATTCTTAGTCGGGATGGAAGAAGGAATCTTCCCATCATCTCGTTCAATGATGAAAGAAGACGACATGGAAGAAGAACGCCGTCTAGCATACGTTGGTATCACACGTGCTGAGAAAAAACTTTTTATCACTAACGCTTACAGTCGGATGCTTTATGGCCGTGTCCAAAGCAATCAAATGTCTCGTTTCGTTGATGAAATCGGCGACGAGAACTTGAACTTGGTCAATGCTAATGCTGGTGCAATGGCATCGCCAAGATTGAAAGAAAAAGAATTGCCGTTTGCTAAACGCCGTCGCGAGTCAGCTCTACATTCGAGTTACAAAGTACCAACAGCCAACAAGGCTGCCGGTGCTCAAGGTGCTGAAAACGTCAGCTGGAACATTGGCGATAAGGTCAACCACAAGAAGTGGGGAGAAGGTACTGTTGTCAAAGTTACTGGCGATGGCAAAAATGCTGAACTTGATGTAGCTTTTGATAATGAAGGCATCAAACGATTATTGGCTGAATTTGCACCAATCACAAAAGTCACCAACTAAGGAGTGAAACTAATGGCTGAGCAAAACATGACTAAACAAGAAGCTAACGAAGAATTGACGCAATTGCGTGATACTTTAAATGAGTGGCGCGATGCTTATTACACTAAAGATGCTCCAGTAGTAGAGGATAGCGAATACGATCAGAAGTATAACCAACTATTAGCTATCGAACAGCAGTTTCCAGAGTTAGTTACTGCCGATTCGCCGTCGCAACAAGTTGGTGATGCAGTTAATCCTGAATTTAATAAGGTCACGCACGATATCCCAATGCTTTCAATGGGGGATGTTTTTTCAGAAGACGAATTGTCCGAGTGGAATGACCGTATTGAAAAAAATGTTGGTCAAGAAGTTGACTATAATGTCGAGTTAAAAATTGACGGTTTAGCAATTTCGTTAGTTTATGAAAATGGTGTGTTAGTTCAAGGATCGACTCGTGGTAACGGAACGATCGGTGAAAATGTCACTGAAAATTTAAAGACTATCAAGTCGATCCCACAAAAATTGCCACGTCCATTAAGTTTTGAGGTCCGTGGCGAATGTTTCATGGATAAAAATGAATTTTTACGTTTGAACAATAATCGTGAAGCTAATGGTGAACAAGTTTTTGCCAATCCTAGAAATGCTGCAGCTGGGAGTTTGCGTCAATTAAATCCCAAGGTGACGGCTGACCGCAAACTGGATACTTTCATGTATACAATTGTCACATTTGATGATTTAAACGTTGAAACTCAGCATCAAGCCTTGCAGACGTTAGAAGAATTAGGATTCCACGTCAATCCAACTGCAATGGTGGCAACTGGATTAAAGGGTGTTAAAGATTATATTGAACATTACGGCGAGTTGCGTGATGGTCTAGATTATGGAATCGATGGCGTGGTTCTAAAGGTCGATGACTTAGCAACTCAAAGACGTTTAGGTAACACTGTTAAAGTTCCCCGTTGGGAAATTGCTTACAAGTTCCCACCAGAACAAGCCGAAACGGTCATTAATGACATCGAATGGACGATTGGTCGGACTGGTGTTTTGACGCCAACTGCGGTTATGAATCCCGTTCAACTTGCTGGAACGACAGTTTCCAGAGCAACGTTGCATAATATCGATATGATCAAGGCTAAAGATATTCGAGTTGGCGACACAGTGCTATTGCACAAAGCAGGTGACATCATTCCAGAAGTTTCGCAAGTAGTTTTGAGCAAACGTCCAGATGATTCGGTTCCAGCAGAAATTCCAACGCACTGTCCTTATTGTGATTCCGAACTGATCCACTTAGAAGACGAAGTCGCTTTACGCTGCATTAATCCTAAGTGCCCAGCTCAAGTCAAAGAACAATTGACTCACTTTGCTTCAAGAAATGCGATGAATATTGACGGCTTAGGTCCTAAGATCATCGAACAGCTTTACACTAAAAAATTGATCGAAGATGTAGCTGACTTATACAAGTTAACAGCTGATGACCTGTCACAATTAGATGGATTCAAAGAAAAATCGATCAACAATTTGTTAACAGCTATCGATAACTCTAAAGCAAATTCAGTTGAACGTTTGTTATTTGGTTTAGGGATTCGTCACGTCGGTGCCAAAGCAGCGCGGATTTTGAGTGAGAGTTTTGGCGATTTAGATGGCTTAATGGCTGCTACCAAAGAAGAAATTTTAAATGTTAATACTATGGGAGAGATAATTGCCGATAGTATCATCACTTATTTTGATAATAATGATGTTCAAAAGCTCATTGATGAATTAAAATCAGTAGGAGTGAATACAAAATTTATTGGTAGTTCTAATAATAATGAAACAAATACACACTTTACTGATAAAATAATTGTTATAACTGGTACTTTAACTAAGTACAAGCGTTCAGAATTGACAAGTATGCTTGAAGATATGGGTGCTAAGGTCACTGGGTCGGTCACTAAGAAGACTGACATCTTGATTGCTGGTGAAAAAGCCGGCAGCAAGTTGACTAAGGCTGAGCAACTAGGAACTCAGATCATCAACGAAGAGACTTTGTCAGATTATTTGGACGATACTGAAGAATAGTCGTTGGTAAATAGTTCAAGCTAAAATCGCCTTTATACAAGGGTATGGACCTACTAACGATGAAGTGTTGAAGGAGACAACTTTTGAAAAAATTCATTAAAACCACCGCCCTGTTAATGGCATCAATGGTGCTGCTATCAGCCTGTGGGAATTTACAAAATTCTAGTTTATCTTCTGGTGGAGGAGACGATAGCAAGACTTCTGTCCAGACAACCAATTCAAGTGATTCTAATAATTACGATGTTTTGATGAAAAATGGTAAATATAAGACTAGTCCGATCAGTGGCTTAACAGCTTCTGATAACGGCAACGAATTTAATAGTCGTAGTTTTGAGAGTGGCTTGATGGCACTTTCAAGAGGACAATACGATACTAACAACTACGTTTTCCAAGAAGGTCAAATTTTGTCAGCCGGAACGGTCAACAAGTGGTTAGCTAGAAAATCCAAGAAAAATCCAACTGGATTAAATCCAGCCTCAAATGGCTCAACTAATGCTGATAAACGTACGCCAATGTATTTCCAACAAATGCTTGAAGAAGATTATCTTCAAAAGCAAGATGGTAAATACAAATTAGCAGGGATGTCGATTGGTATTGCGATGAACGAAGTCGATTATTACCAAAAGAAACAATACGGTGCAACTTTCCAGACTAAGATCTCCGCTGCAGACCGTAAGGCCCAAGGTGAAAAAATTGCTGCTGAAGTAGTTAAGAGATTGCGTCAAGATAAGGCTGTTGGGAATAATATTCCTATTTTAGTGGGATTATACTCAGTTGCCCCAGAGGATACTTTAGTTGGTGGCAATTATTTCCAATATTCAGTAAGTAAAAGCGGCGACCTTGGCAATTGGAAGAACTTAGACTATAAGAGTCAGATGCTTCCAGTCGTTAACAACGAGAATGCTATTAGTAGCAGCGACTCAGATGCTTTTGCTAACTTTAAGACGCATATCCAAGATTACTTCCCTAATTTATCCGGCGTTACTGCTGAAGCACATTACGATGGCAAGAGTTTGAAGTCATTGGATGTGACGATCAATACGCAATTTGACGGATTAGCACAGATTACTAGTTTCACTCAATTCGTCCAAGACAGTGCTGGTAAGTATTTACCTTCTGGTGCTGACCTTGATATTTCAATTCAAACTGTTGATAATCAACAATCAGTGATCACGCGTACTGGTGGGAAATTCAATTCACACGTATACAACGCTGACTAGTAAAGGAGAAAATAATGATTTCAAAAGACGAAATTTTACACGTTGCTGAACTAGCAAATTTAAAATTCAAAGACGATGAGGTTGATGGATTCGTTTCACAACTAGATAAGATCGTTACAATGGCAAGTAACCTTTCAACTGTTGATACTAAAGGCGTTGAACCAACTTACCACATGGGTGACACTAAGACAGTCTTCCGCGAAGACAAGGGTGTTCATACTCAAACTAGAGAACAATTGCTTGAAAACGTTCCAGAAGTTCAAGACAACTTGATCAAGGTTCCATCAATTGTTGACAAGGAGGAAGACTAAGCGTGGATTACTTAAACGAAACTATCGATTCATTGCATGACAAGCTAGTTAATAAAGAAGTCACTGCTGAAAATCTTACTAAAGAAACTTTGGACCGCATTCACAGTAAAGAAGATAAGCTAAATGCTTTTGTTACTGTAAATGACGACGCCACAGACGATGCTAAAAAGGTCGATGAAGCCGGAATTGACGGCAGATTATCTGGTATTCCGATTGCAATCAAGGATAATATTTTGACAAACGGTTTATTGACAACTGCTTCAAGTAAAATTTTGTCTAACTTTATGCCTATTTATGACGCCACAGTTATGGAAAAATTAAACGCTGCTGGCGCTATTAATGTTGGTAAGACTAACCTAGATGAGTTCGCCATGGGTTCATCAACTGAAACTTCATACTACGGAACATCTCACAATGCTTGGGATTACACCAAGGTTCCTGGTGGTTCATCTGGTGGTTCTGCTGCGGCAGTCGCTGCAGGGGATGCTATCGCTGCTTTAGGTACAGATACTGGTGGCTCAATTCGTCAACCATCATCATTTAATGGTATTTTTGGTATCAAACCAACTTATGGTCGTGTTTCACGTTGGGGCGTTGTCGCCTTTAGTTCAAGTTTGGATCAAGTCGGCGTGATGTCAAAACGTGTTGAAGACTCTGCTGAAGTTCTTCAAACTATTGCAGGACATGATGTTCACGATTCAACTAGTTCAGATAAAGAAGTACCTGACTGGCGTGCTAACTTGAATAAAGATATGCATGGCGTTAAGATTGCTGTTCCTAAGGAATTCTGGCATGAAGGTACTAATCCAGAAGTTCTTAAGACAATTGATGCTGCTTTAGATGTATATCGTAAATTAGGCGCAACAGTTGAAGAAGTTAGTTTACCAACTTTGAAGCATGCGGTTGAAGTTTATTACGTTATCGCATCTTCAGAAGCATCTTCTAACTTGCAAAGATATGATGGTGTTCGTTACGGATTCCGTGCTAAAGACGTTAAGAATATCAAAGAATTATTTGTTAACTCACGTTCAGAAGGATTTGGCGATGAAGTTAAACGTCGTATCATGTTAGGAACATTTGCACTTTCTGCAGGTGCCTATGATGCGTACTTCAAGAAGGCTGCTGAAGTTAGAACCTTATTCATCAACGAATTGGACGATGTTTTAAGCAAATATGATTTGATTGCCGGACCAGTTACAACTACAACTGCATTCGGTATCGGCGAAAAAGTCGATGATCCATTGGCAATGTATCGAAACGATATCTTGACTATTCCTGCTAACTTGGCTGGATTGCCAGCTGCTTCGGTACCTGCAGGTTTGGCTGACAATATGCCAGTTGGTCTACAATTGATGGCTAAGAAATTTGATGAACAATCAATTTTCAACGCTGCTTATGCACTCCAAGAAGAAAACAAATTTTATGAACAAATCCCAACTGCATTAAAGGAGGAAGACTAATGAATTTTGAAACAACAATCGGTCTAGAAGTCCACGTTGAATTAAAGACCCTCTCAAAGATGTTTAGTCCTTCACCAGTTGCATATGGTGCAGAACCTAATACAAATACCAATGTTATCGACTTTGGTTTTCCAGGTGTACTTCCTTCAGTTAACAAGGGTGGATACCGTTTAGGCGTTATGGTTGCCTTGGCACTTAATGCAGAGATCGAACAACACACTCATTTTGATCGTAAGAACTATTTCTACCCAGATAACCCAAAGGCTTATCAATTAACACAACATGAAAAGCCACTAGGGCATGACGGCTGGCTAGAAGTTGAAGTCGGCGGCAAAAAGAAGAAGATCGGTATCGAAGAACTTCACGTTGAAGAAGATGCCGGTAAGAATACACATATTGGCAATAGCTCATTCGTTGACTTGAACCGTCAAGGAACACCGCTAGTTGAAATTGTTTCAAAAGCTGATATGCATTCACCTGAAGAAGCTTATGCATACCTTGAAAAGCTCCGTCAGATCGTGCAATTTACTGGTGCATCAGACGTTAAGATGGAAGAAGGTTCAATGCGTGTTGATACCAACATTTCTATCACACCAATTGGATCCGATAAATTAGGTACTAAAGTCGAATTGAAAAACTTGAACTCGTTTAACTTTGTTAAGCAAGGTCTTGCTTATGAAGAAAAACGTCAATCAGCTATTTTGAAGAATGGTGGCACAATTGGTCAAGAAACTCGTCGTTTTGATGAAAAATCAGGCGAAACAGTCTTGATGCGTGTTAAGTCTGGTGCGGATGATTA
Source organism: Companilactobacillus sp. (assembly GCF_022484265.1). Taxonomy (NCBI): domain Bacteria; kingdom Bacillati; phylum Bacillota; class Bacilli; order Lactobacillales; family Lactobacillaceae; genus Companilactobacillus; species Companilactobacillus sp. The sequence continues at coordinate 1,066,093 of NZ_JAKVLR010000001.1, read as the reverse complement.
TCGTTATTTCCCAGAACCAGATCTACCAGCTTTTGACATTGACCCTGCTTGGATCAAACAAATCAAAGATTCTCTTCCTGAACCTGCTGAAGATCGTCGTGCAAGATATATCAACGAATTAGGAATTCCTGAATACGATGCCGGCGTTTTGACAGATACAAAGGAAATGTCAGACTTCTTTGATGAAACAGTTAAGTTTGACGCAAATCCAAAACTAGTTTCTAACTGGTTGATGGGTGAAGTAAACGGATATTTGAACGAAAAGAAAATCGGTTTGCTACAAACTAAATTGACACCAGAACATCTAGCTAAAATGATCAATTTGATCTCTGATGGAACTATTTCATCGAAGATCGCCAAGAAGGTTTTCCAAGAAACAATCAGTAATGGAACAGAACCTGAAGGTTGGGTCAAAGAAAAAGGTCTGATCCAAGAATCAGATCCAAATGTCTTGAAACCTATGATCATTGGAGTTTTGGATAATAACCAACAATCTATTGATGACTTTAAAAATGGTAAAGACCGTGCAGTTGGTTTCTTAGTTGGACAAATTATGAAACAAACTCATGGACAAGCTAATCCAAAGGTCGTTAACAAGATCTTGATGGAAGAACTAAATAGCCGTTAGCGAGGAGTATTATATGCGTGCTAGATTGATTTATAATCCTACGTCTGGGCATGAAACATTGCCTAATAATGTTGGAGACATATTAAACGTCTTGGAAGAGGCTGGCTATGAAGCTAGCGCATATCGAACAACTGCCAAGAAAAAGTCGGCTTTAAAAGAAGCTCGAAGAGTTGCTCAAGAAGGCTTTGATTTAGTCGTTGCAGCTGGTGGCGATGGAACTATTAATGAGGTCATTAATGGTATTGCCGATTTGGAACATCGTCCAGAAATGGCAATTATCCCTGCCGGAACTACGAACGACTATGCCCGTGCTTTAAAGATCCCACGTGATGATGTCGTGGAGGCAGCTAAAGTTATTCTCAAAAAGCAAAAGCTTGATGTTGATATTGGCCAAGCTGGCGATCACTATTTTATTAATATCGCCGGTGGTGGCTCAATGACTGAACTAACTTATGAAGTTCCTTCAGCATACAAGTCTATTTTGGGATACCTTGCTTACATTGTTCGAGGCGCTGAAATGCTTCCACGTGTAAGTCCAATTGACATGCATATTGAATACGATAATGGCGTTTTTGATGGGAAAGCTACAATGTTTTTGATTGGATTAACCAATTCGATCGGTGGTATGGAACAAATTGCTCCAGACTCGATCATTGGCGATGGTACTTTCTCATTGATCATCGTTAAAGAAACTAATTTGCGTGATTTAGTTCATTTGATCACGCTAGTTTTAAACGGCGGACGCCACGTTGATAACCCCAAAGTTATCTACACTAAGACTAAAGAAATCACCGTTAAAGCAAACGATGACAGTCGCATCATGATCAACTTGGACGGAGAATATGGTGGAGATGCACCAATGAAGTTCAAGAATCTTCATAATCATGTTAGAATGTATGCAAATGTCGATTCGATTCCTTCTAAAGCTTTGGATACTAGAAGCATTGAAGAAAAAGATATCGGCCAAAAAATAATCGAAGAAGAAAAGAAATTAGATTAACAGTCCCTAGGGCTGTTTTTTTATGTAAGGAGCGCACGCATTGTTTGCATTAGGCGTTCCAATAAAAGGAGAAATATGGATAAACCTAATTTGAAAAAGAATGACAAGCTAGAATTATCGATCAACGATCTTTCTTATGAGGGAAAAGGTGTTGCTAAAGTTGATGATTTTACTTTGTTCGTTGACAATGCACTGCCTGGTGAAACTGTTAATGCAGTATTCACTAAAGTGGGCAAGAGCTACGGTTTTGCCAAGGCTTTAGACATCATCAAAAAATCCCCAGATCGTGTCGAAGACATTGATAACGTTTATGTTCAAACAGGAATTGCTCCATTGAGTCATTTGTCATATGCACAACAATTGAAGTTTAAGCAACATCAAATTGAAGTGAATTATCAAAAGGCACATTTGGACATTAAAGTTAACGATACTTTAGGTATGGATGATCCATTCCACTATCGTAATAAAGCTCAAGTCCCAGTTCGCCAAATTGATGGCAAGTTGACAACTGGTTTTTACCGTCGTCACTCACACGATTTGATTCCGATGGAAGATTTCTTGATCCAAGATCCTAAGATCGATGCTGAGATCATTCGTGTTCGTGATATTTTACGTAAATATAAGGTACGTGGATTTGATGAAGAAAACCATAAAGGGCAAATCAGAACTATCATGGTTCGTCGCGCTTATTACACCGGTGAAATGATGGTTGTCTTAGTATCTCGTGTTCGTGATATTTCCCACTACAAGGACATCACAAACGAGATCATGGCTAATGAAGACGTTAAATCTCTCTACTTAAACATCAATGAGAAAAAGACTAACGTTATTTTAGGAAATGAAATGATGTTGCTTGCTGGAAGCCCATATATTGATGATGAATTACTAGGACATACTTATCGAATCTCACCACGTTCGTTCTACCAAGTAAATCCAATTCAAACTCAAAAGTTATACCAACTAGCAATTGATAAAGCAGATCTAAAGGGCAACGAAACGGTTGTCGATGCTTATTCAGGTATTGGTACAATTGGACTTTCATTAGCTGATAAGGTCAAAAAAGTTACTGGGATCGAAGTAGTCGAAGACGCCGTTAAGGATGCTTCGCAAAATGCTGATATCAACGACATTACTAATGCGGATTTCCTTGTTGGCAAGACAGAAAATGTCTTGAACGACTGGGCAAAAGACAAGCGTAAAGTTGATCTATTGATGGTCGATCCTCCTCGTAAGGGACTAGCTCAATCATTGATCGACAGTATCAACAACATCAAACCTAAGAAGATCGTTTATGTCAGTTGCAACCCAGCAACATTGACACGTGACTTGAAGGCTTTGAGCGATACTTATGAGATCAAAGAGACAACACCAGTAGATATGTTCCCAATGACAAATCATATCGAATCAGTTACAGCTTTAACACGCAAGTAAAAGAGCGTTGTCACAGTGTGTGTCGGCGCGTTTGAGGCAATAAAAAAACTGACCATCGTTGCGATAGTCAGTTTTTTTGATTGACGGAACTTGCTAAACATGCGATACTTCTTGTCGGTGCCAAACCTCGGTGAAAATATAATTCGGTCGGCGCTTAGGCGTTTGGAAGACTGATGGTTTTTACCACGGAGCTCACAGTGTGTGGGCTCTTTTTTGTCTAAAATTTAATTTCATAACTAGTTCAGTTAAATCTGAACTAGTTTTTTTTTCCAAAAAAATAGCTTGATTCTTCATGAAAAGAAATCAAACTAGGTATTTAACAGGTAATTAATTACTTTTAATTTTTAAATGAATGGATTGGTGATGGGATGTGTCCACCACGGTGGATAAAGTCTGCGGGACTGTTGGTATTTACTGGCATTACGGGTGCTTGACCAAACAATCCGCCAAACTCAACTGTGTCTCCGACTTTTTTACCAGTAGCAGGGATGATTCTAACGGCTGTGGTCTTGTTGTTGATCACACCGATAGCTGCTTCATCAGCAATCATTCCACTGATCGTTTCAGCTGTGGTGTCACCAGGAATGGCAATCATGTCTAGACCAACTGAACAAACAGCAGTCATGGCTTCGAGTTTTTCAATGTTGAGGTTACCAGCGTTAACGGCACGGATCATTTCAGCATCTTCTGAAACTGGAATAAAGGCACCTGAAAGTCCACCGACATGTTCACAGGCCATAACGCCACCTTTTTTAACAGCATCGTTTAGTAAGGCAAGTGCGGCAGTAGTTCCGGGTGCACCGACACTTTCTAGACCGATCTCTTCAAGGATTTCTGCTACAGAATCGCCCTCATTAGGCGTTGGAGCAAGCGATAGGTCAACGATACCAAATGGAACGTTTAAGGCCTTAGAAGCGATATTTCCAACGAATTGGCCCATTCTAGTAACTTTAAAGGCTGTTTTCTTGATAGTTTCTGAAACAATGTCGATTGGTTGACCTTTGACTTGTTCCAAAGCACGTTTGACAACGCCTGGTCCAGAAATACCAACGTTGATAACACAATCAGCTTCGCCGACACCATGAAAGGCACCTGCCATAAAAGGATTATCTTCAACTGCATTGGCAAAAATCACTAAGCTCATGCAGTTAACTGGGTCAACAGCCGCGAGATCTTTTACGACTTGTCCCATTTGTTTAACTGCATCTAAGTTGATACCTGAACGAGTGGAACCAACATTGACGGAACCACAAACGCGACTAGTTTCACTCAGTGCTTGAGGAATCGATTGAATCAATTTTCCATCACCGGTTTGATATCCCTTTGGAACTAGGGCAGTAAACCCGCCAATTAAATCAACTCCTAAGTCACTGGCAGCTTGGTCCATCGTCTTGGCAAAAGCAACGTAGTCTTTATCGTTTGATGCGGCAGCCACGATTGAAATTGGCGTTACGGAAATACGTTTGTTGACGATGGGAATTCCGTATTCAGATTCGATTTGTTCAGCTACTTTGACTAAATCCTTGGCTTTGGTAGTTAGTTTTTTGTAAATTTTTTGACGGGCTTTTTCACCATCAGAATCGATACAGTCGATCAGTGAAATACCCATGGTAATGGTTCTGATATCCAATTTTTCCTCGGAGATCATTTGAATCGTTTCTAAAATAGAATGAGTTTCCATTGCGACCTCCTATAGTTTTTGCGTAGCGTCGAAAATTTCTTGGCGCTGGATTCTGATGTCTAAGTTTGATTCTTGGCCTAATTGTGAGAGTGAGTTTTTGACGGTATCAAATTTGGTTGATTCATCGATCGATACCATCATCATCATGGTGAAGTTTCCTTGCATTAATGTTTGTGAGATGTCGATGATGTTGACGTTTAGTTCTGCTAGTTTATTGGCTACTGCAGCAACGATTCCGGTTTTGTCACGACCGACAACTGTCAAAATTGCTTTCATGGTAATCCTTCTTCCTCTTTGTGCTAAAAAAATATTTCTTAGAAATGTTTTAATTAAGCATAAACGATAAATGTTTTCTTAACAACTGTCATGAGGATTTTTCCTAATAAAAAGTCTTTGATTTTAATAATACGTTGGTACCCGACTCCGAACGAAAATCGCTTCCGGGGATCCGTGACATGCTGGGCACAACTTTAAGCCAAGTGCCACTGCGTGACGGCTTGTCTTAAAGCTTGGCCTCATCCTAAGCAATAAATTGCTAAGGATGATTTCAGCATTTGGTCCCCACGCGATTTTCGTTCTCCGTCTAAACAGCATTAGTTTGAGTTCTCTAAGTATGATTGAAAGATGGAATGCCATGTATATTTTCCATTACTTGGATTTTTTAAGCCGAAGTTCCTTCATCTTCGATCTAAATAACGTTAGTTCAAGTTCTCTAAGCATGTGTTGGTGAGGGCATGAGACACAGATAAATAAACTTTAATTTGATCAACCTAATTCCTTAAAATTTAATGATTGTTCAAAAAAATGGCACCTAACTTTGCCTATTAGGTGCTATTTTTCATTTATTATTTGTTGGTTTGCTGCGAATCTATTTTTCTGGATTTCGTTGTTGTTGGAGCATTTGTTCTGTCATTTATGATGTATTGATGGAACAGCGAGATGAATTGTGGATTTGTTAGCATATCCGAATGTTCGGCATTGCTTCCGGTTAAGGTGATCAGGGTGTAATGCTTAATGTTGCCCTCAAAGATGTACTTGCCGGATTCTACACTACCGATTGGGACGATTCCGTCATCGGTGTAAACTTTGGTACCGGCGATTGAATAGTAAGTTAAGTCTTTTGGCAACTTATTCTTGCTTTTGATGAAATCATCTAGCATTTGCGTCCGCTTTGATTGGTTCTTTTCTTCGAAGTTATAAGGAGATCCCACGGTCATCATTCTGTGGACGTTGATTGTGTCGTCATCGAAATAATGTTCAAAGTAATAGGTCCAAATTAACCCACCGTTTGAGTGACCAAAGGCATCAAAGTTATTGAACTTATATCTGTCTTTTAAGGCATCAAAGGCAATCGACATCCATCGTGCCTGTTGCTTGATGTTGCTGTAGCCGTCTTTGTTGTTCTCAAATCCCACCACGATAAATGGACGTGGGTCATTGTTCTTGATTGAGCCCTTGTAAGTGATGGTGTCATCTGTGTGGACGGTCAACTCAAGCATACTATGGTGTTCATCGTATTTTTTATTAATCGTGTTAACTAGGTCCTCGAACCTATTGGCTTGGGCGCTGGAACCTGGAATCATAATGATTGGTGAAAGGGGCGAATTGTAACGTCCAGCTAATGTCGAAACGTTATCTTTCGTCCAGAAATAAGAAGGTATGCCAATTAGAATCATAACTAATAATAAAAAGACGATTGCGTGCATACCTTTTTTGGATGCAGGTTTTCTTAAAAAGTTATTTTTCATTATCAACGCCTCCTTCGTCGTCAGCCAAGTTGTCGATCACTTTAACTTGTTCGGCAATTTTGACAAAAGGAATATAAATTAGTACAGAAATAAATAAGGTAATCACGGTAAATATCAGCGCTTGCCAGCTACCGTTGGTACCTAAGAAGGCAATCAGTGGTCCAGGTGTTCCAGCTGGTACTGAATAGACGGCAGGTGGCATGAGATGGAGCTGTAGAGCAATTGCAGCAATGGCCATGTTGACTAGTGGTGCTACTAAAAATGGAATAAAGAAGATAACATTGAAAAATACAGGTATACCTGACATCAACGCGCTGTTGATATTGAAGATGCTAGGCACTAGCGACCATCTGGAAACTGTCAAGAAGTCATTATCTTTTGATACCCATAAAATAGCAATAATCAAAGCCAGCGTTGCGCCAGTTCCGCCGTATGCTGCGAAGGTGTGATACAAAGCGTTGCTGTTGAATAAGTCGGGAGCACCCCAAGCAGTGTGATGGGTCAATGCGTAATTTAAATTAGTGACTGAATTAGTATCAGCGTAAGTCGTTCCGATTGAAGAATAAGGTCCTGACCAGCCGAGAAACGACATAATAATGGTGTAAGCGCCTAGTCCAAAGGTACGAAGCAAACTGAGTACAGGATTAGAACTGGCATTGGTGCTAGTCAAAGCGGTTACGATAGTGTCTGGCAAATTAGAATAGAAAGTTACGTTGACCAAGTCGCTGACTAAAGCAGCCAAGATGATTATTGAAAAAATCGATTTGATCGAAATAAAGGTCCGATTCAGGACGCTGCTAGACATAGCAGCAAATCTAGATTTTTCCTTTGGCTTACTAGTAATCTTGAAAATGTATCCAACTAAGATACCTAAAAGAATTGCAAACAATAATCCTCTGATCCCTAAAACAGCACTGTGGAATGCGAAGGGTTGCTTTCTAGAATAAGAATAGGCAATGATCAATAAAGCTAAGCTACCAGTAATGCCAGCAAGTTGGTCGTCACGGTTGTAATGCTTAGCAGAATATTTTGCGGCAACAAAAACTGCAATCACCGAGACCCAGCCAATGGTCAAATTGGCAATTGCAGAAATTATTCCATCAAGTTGGTAAAATACGCTGTCGCTCATAAAGTCCGTCAAATCAGAAAATAAACCATCTTTGCCTAAAAAGACGATTTGTATGGTCTTGGCGAAACTTCCAATTAAGACAAATGGGAAAATGGTTAGGACGGTTCTTTGAATCACACGGTAAATAAATAATTTTTGCACGCAAAGATTTAATTGAACTAGTTTTCTTTCCCAAGGACGTGTGAATTTTTCTTCCAAAAGTTTCACCTCCAAAATTTTGCATACTATTAATTTCACTTTGATTATAGCTTAAAAAAAATAAGCAACCATAGTAGGTTACTTATTTTTATTTTTATTAAATGCATGAATATAGTAAAGCGGCAGACCAACGATCGTAATAAAGATTCCTAAGAAAGCTAGGACTGGTTGGAGCGCGATAGTTGAGAACACGATGTAGCCACCGCCAATGATTGCAATGATCGGCGGTATTGGATAAAAACTGACCTTGTATGGACGTTTCAAATCTGGCTCTTTGCGTCTCAAAATAAAGACGCCGACGAACATCATGATCGAGAAGATCCACATTACGAATACCAACATATCAGTTAAATAATCGAAGGTACCTAGGAAAATCATAATAATTGCGATAACAGTTTGGACGATACCTGCATTCATAGGAACACGGGTATTCTTGGTCAACTTGGCAAAGAAGTTTGCAAACACGATATCGTCGTCTTTACCTAATGCATAGCTGACACGAGTTCCGGTCATTGTATAACCGTTGATAGATCCGAAAACGGAAATTAAGATACCGATAGTGACGATTTTTCCACCGATATTTCCAAAAATTTTGATTGCAGCTTCTGAAGCGGCATTTTCGTTTCCCGGAATGATGTGGAATGGCAACTCTTTGACAAAAACAAAACTGATCGAAACATAGACTAATGTGATCAAAAGCAATCCGATAATGATCGAACGCGATAAATCTTTTTCCGGATGCTTCATTTCACCAGCCATGTTTCCGACGTTCATCCAGCCGTCGAAGGCAAACATCGTGGCAACATACCCAGTCCCTAGAGAAGTCCAGAAGTTAGGATGAGATCCAGCGGTTACTGGAAAAAATGAAACTGGATTGTTCGATGGCGTGAATAATCCTACGGCGATGATCAGCACGATCGGAATCAATTTTGCGACGAAAGCTACTGACTGGATTCGTCCACCAGCCTTGGCTCCTAATAAGTTAGATAGGAATAAAAATACGGCAACCGCGATAGCGATTGGAATCCTCGTTGCATCAGGGATGTTGGTCAAGTTGATGACTTGGGTCGCAAAGACGATCGACAATGCTGCGATAGCAGCTGGGTAATAAATGACTGACTGAGCCCAAGCTAATAAAAATGCGGGAACCTTTCCATAAATATATTCGATATATTTATAAATTCCTCCGGCAACTGGCAAAGCAGTTGCTAATTCAGCGATTGTTAGACCAGCGTTAATGGTAATGAATCCGGCCAATAGCCAAACTAAGATCGTCAAACTGGCGGAACCTGTAGCCGCGGTGACGCTTGAAATCTTGAAAAAGACGCCTCCACCGATAACTAAGCCCATGACGGTCGATAAAGCGGGGAAAAATCCGAGCTCTCTTTTTAAATCAGAATCAACTGATTCTTCTTTCATATGCAAATCCTCCCCCTAAAGTATATTAAAATAATATAACAGTTTTTATTTCGTGGGTAAGGTTTTTTGTGGCAATTGAAGTTTGAAATCAGTAGAATTGAATTACGAGGTGATTTTTATGTTAAAACTAGGAATTATCGGAACAGGTTGGATCTCTCAGCAATTTGTTGAAGCAGCTGAGGAAACAAAATCATTTAAGTTAACGGAAGTTTATTCACGGACCGAGGCTAAGGCTAAGACATTCGCAGATAAATTTTCCGGCGACGACGTTTATTTGACGACGGACTTAGATAAATTTTTCAGTAGCGATAAATTCGATGCTGTATACATTGCATCGCCTAATAGCTTGCATTATTCACAAGCTAAACAAGCCATCGAAAATGGCAAACAAGTTATCGTTGAAAAGCCAAGTACATCAAATGTCCATGAATTAGCAACTTTGCAACAAATTGCTAAAGAAAAGGGCGTTTTCTTGATCGAAGCGGCTAGACACATTCATGAACCGATTTTCAAGAAGGTTCAGTGGTATCTTGAACAAAACAAAGCTGCTTTAAGTGGTGCCACACTTTCATATATGAAATATTCAAGTAAATATGATGCTTATTTAGACGCACAAAATCCAAATGTCTTCACGACAACTTTTTCAGGTGGAGCACTTTATGACCTTGGCGTTTACTGTGTTTATGATGCAGTGGTCTTGTTCGGTGAACCCAACCAGGTTACATATGATGCAGAGATCTTGTCATCAGGCGTTGACGGCAGCGGTAGTTTGACGCTCAAATACGATGATTTCGACGTTAATATCATTGTCGGTAAGACTAAGAATTCCTTCATGCCATCAGAAATTTATTTTGGCAAGAAGACTTTATTGATGGATAGTGCTGGAGATATCACCAAGTTGCAACAGAGCGATGAAAAGAAGCGTCTGTCGCCAATTCCCGCTGAAAAAAGCGATAATCCGATGGATTCTGAAGCAGTTGAATTTGCAAGAATCATCAATGAAAATGACCAAGAGAAGTATGCTCAACTGTCAAGATATGCTAGAATAGTAAATCGCATTCTAGAACATGCTAGAGCTTCAGCCGGAATCGTGTTTGAAGCAGATAAGGAAAATTAAATTGGACATACCTACATTATATAAAGATTATTTTGCCGAGAATCATTTTGAAAAGATGACGAAAATTCAAGAATCAGTCTATTTGCCTTTTAAAGAAGGTAAGGACTTGATTGCTATGGCACCAACGGGTTCAGGTAAGACGCTTGGCTTTACGATGCCAATGCTGGAAACGTTAGTCCCTGGCGATGGCTTGCAAGTACTAATTTTGGAACCATCTCAAGAACTTGCTATTCAAGTAAGAACTGTCATTCAACCATTGGCTAAACTAGTTGGTTGCTCAGTTCAAGCTGTGACTGGTGGGGCAAATCCACAACGTCAATTGAAAAAATTAAAAGAGAAGCCAGAAATTTTGGTTGCTACGTTAGGTCGTTTAAAGGAATTGACTGACAGCCGCAAGGTCAAGCTAGGCAATTTACAGACAGTTATCGTTGACGAAGCTGATGAGATGCTGAACGAAAATAAGCTGGAATCAGTCAGAGAAACGATCGACCTGATGCCAGCAGACGTGCAGTTGACCTTCTTCTCAGCTACTGGGAATGAAATTTTTAAAGATATGCATAAGTGGTTTGGTCAAGATTTCTTAACTATCGACCAACGTTACGACCGTTCATATACGGAAGGTATCAAGCATTACTTCATTAATACCGGTAGCGACGGCATGAAAAATACTTTGATCCGAGAAATGGCCCACAATAAGAAGTTTCTTGGAATTGTCTTTTTCAACAATTCGCGTTCGCTGCACAAGGTCAGCTCTGACTTGGAATATGCCAAGACTAATTTCGTTGTGCTCGATAGTAAAATGTCGTCGCAACAAAGAAAGACTGCATTGCAACTGTTCAAGAGCGGCAAGGTCACTTTGTTGTTAACCACTGATGTGGCTGCTCGTGGAATGGATATTGATAATGTTTCTACTATTATCAATTACATGATTCCGCGTGATAACAGCGAGTATTTGCATCGTGCTGGTAGAACCGGCCGAATGGGCAAGTCTGGGGATGTAGTGACATTTGGTAATAGTCACGATTTCAGAAACTTGCAGACATTTAATGATTTGGAGATCAAGAAGGTCTTCTTAAATCACGATGGTACATTTTCAGCTAAAGATACTTACCACAAGCATAAGAAACAAATGGCGAAGACGATGCCCAAACCTAAGCACAAGAAACGTTTGCGTGATCAAAAGAACAAAGGTAAGCACCGTCCTAAAAAGCCTTTACAATAAAAATAATTGGTGGCACGATATTAGTGTTGCCTTTTTGGTCCCTTGGCCCAGTTGGATAGAGCAACTGCCTCCTAAGCAGTAGGTCCCCGGTTCGATTCCGGGAGGGATCATAAAAATAGTCATCCATGATGGATGACTATTTTTTTACTCAAAATTTTGAAACTTAAATTCAAGTTTACTTATCATATCCCTAATAATATAATTTGAATTATAAAATCGTTTTATTTAGGGGAGAATCTATCTATGAAAATATCTAAGGGTAAACTTTCGAGTCTCTTTATTGCTGGGTTAGTGCTGGGGTCATTAACTTTGGCCGATAATGTTAAGGCAGATACTACGAGTGCTGATGATGGTCAAGCTCAAGTCACCGCTGTGACTGCTGATACGAATGATGCGTCGGCAACTGCAACTGGTCAAACCACTTCAACACAACCGGTTTATAATGCTTTACCGATTAACGAACAAACTAGTGTGAATAATACTGCTACAACTGCTGCTAATACGGTAGCTACAACTGATCCACAGACTTCGGCTACTCAAGCTTCTGCCAATGTTGATACACAGGCTGTGGCAGTTGACGTATTGACAGAATTGAATAACCTCCGTTCACAAAACGGCTTGCCCAAGTTGACTAACGTTGATGTTTTGAATGGATACGCTCAAAGTCGTGCAGATATGCAAGTTGGACGTGGTTCAATCAATCATGATTACTGGTCATCGAGTGCTATGGCACCATATGATTACAACACTAAAGAGGCTTTAGGTAGCTGGGATGTCGCTAGTTTACCAAATGATCCTTACCAAATCGCAGTGCACTTCATCAATAATTTTTACACTGAACAAAAAGCTCCTGAAGGGGACTTCGGTCACCGTAAAGCCATGCTTGATCCTTACGTTTCATCAGTCGGCGTCGGAGTTTCGATAGGAAATGGATTATTCGTCGTTGCTTTGGAATATGGAAGTGATGCCACTGCTAACAATTCATACAACCAAACCGATATGAGCAACTATAACGCCAGTTATAGTTACGGATATGCCAATCCTTCACAATACGATAAATCTTCATTAAATGATGAAGACCACACAACTTTCACCAAAGTTTATACACCAAATGATTTCAACGGTGTCGTTGATGTCCTCGATACGACAGCCAATATGGTCGATAAAAACGGAAACGTTTATTCAAGTCCAAGATTAAGTCCTTATTCACAATGGTATTCAGATATTTTGGCATTGATCAATGGTCAAGCCTATTTCCGTGTTTCAAAAGATGGCTTTGTTTCAGCAAATGACGTCCGTGCATCATCATACATGGATATGACAGCCACAATTCCACAAAGTGTTGCTGTCTATAACGATAACTTCCAACCAACTGGTGCATACACAACCGCAAACGTACCTTATCACGTTGACCGTCGTAGTATTAATGGTCAATTCTTGAGAGTCGGATATGGCCAATGGATCTTAAATTCATATGGAATGTAAAAAACAACCTAGATAGGGTTGTTTAACGGGGCAGACAGTAGTCTGTCTTTTTTAATTAAAGTGTTTTCCTAAGATATCCAGACTTCTTTTTTGACCGTCCATTAATGCGACATCTGGTAAGTGAGCCCATTGAGTAAAGCCGTATTTTTTGAATAAGCCCTGACTAGGTAGGTTATGTGAAAAAATATAAGCTACTAAAGTATCGATATCGAGAGCTTTAAGCTGAGTAATGACGAATTCTACAGCAGATGTTCCGAGTCCATGATGCTTAAAATTGTTGTCAATATAAATACTGATCTCAGCAGTATGAATATAGGCTGGACGCCCGTAAAAATATTCGAGACTGACCCAGCCGGCAATTGTTCCATCTAATTCAATCTTCCAGATTGGTCGTTGCTGATGGTTAAATCCAGCAAACCAAGCTTGTTTTGACTCAAGATTGACAGGTTTTAAATCTGCCGTAGCCATGCGACTTGGGATTGCTTGATTATAAATATCAACGATTTTTGATAGATCTACTTGTTCAGCGTAGTTAAATTCTATTGGCATTTGACTCTCCTCAAAAAATATTTATACTCCTACTATACTTTTTCAAAAACAAAATTGTTGACAGTTATCAAAAAATGATTAGAATATTGTTCTAAGTATTAATAAAGGAGGTAAATAATTATGAAGTATAAAGTACAACTTAATACACAAACACAATTGTTTACCGTAGTCGACAAGAATAACAGTAATTCTTTTGCAAACGGTAAAACAATTGAAGAAGCCGTTTCTAAATTAAAATAATATCAATTTAGAACAAAATTTATATTCAAAATAGAAACAGTTATAAAGCCTACAAACGTTGATTTGTAGGCTTTTTTAGTGTTTCCATAAAATTGATGAAAACCCTTACATATATTAAAATAATAGTTGAATAAACTAAATTTATTGTACCCAAATATAAAGAAGGAGGAGATTTTATGTGGCGAAAAAAGATCAAATATTTTTTTCTAGCGTTATTAATGGTGCTGACGTTTGTGGGTATTTCTAAGGCATCTGACAATGATCTAACCACAAATTCTCCCAGAGTCGTTAAGGCTGACGACTTAATTGTCAATCCGCTATATACGCCTAGTGCAGCACCAGTAAAGATATTAGGCCTTTATTGGACCTCAGGTTTTACGAAACAACCGACTGATCAGTACACGTATTTAGGCCAGTCAGTCAACTTAACAGCTGCCACCACGATAACCTTTCTGGATTCGATTAGTTCGGTAAATCCGTATAGATATCAATGGTGGACGACAGATGATGGCACAAAGTGGGATAGTCCATCCGGAGCCACTTCAAAAAACATTACTGTCGACCCACAAGAAGTGGGTATTTCATATTATCAACTAGCTTATACAAGAAAAAATTTAATTGGTAGCAATCGGTCAGGATACTATTCAAAGATGGCTTCAGTAACCACCTATCCGGAACCTAAGGATGCACAAGCGGTTAAGGTTACTACGGAAGATGATTATTTGTATAACAATACCGAAGAGCAACAAACTACCTACGCGATTGCAACTCCGGATCCGTATGATTCTACTGCAAAGCTGAGTTGGTCGATTGATAATGAAGATCTAGCTACGATCGATCCCGATTCTGGATTGATCACAGCCAATAATAGTGGTAAATCTGGGACGGTAACAGTTACTGGGACTTTGACCAATAGTGATGGTGAACAAGTTTATGACACCGCTACAGTCACAATCGGTGGTGGATTGGATGATCAGACTGTTAATGAAGGTAATCCCGCTAAATTCGATATTTTAGGTACCTTTGATGTTGTGCCAGATTCGGTAACTTGGCACAAAGTGGTCAATGGAACTGACACGACAGTTGAAACTGGTACATCTTTTAGCTACACGACGCCTGATACAGTTTGGGCAGATAACCAATCCCAATACTATGCTGTTATCAAGACCACGCAAAATGATATGAACGGCAATCCGCAAACACAAACAATTACGACGAATAAAGCAACGCTAACTGTTATCCCAGACACTTTTCCAAAAATCGAATTAAACAGTACGATTTTTAACAATACCTATGATGACCACAATGCTGACAATACTGAACTATATAACGTAGTCGATTTAGATCTAATTACTATCAAGGGAACCGCTACAGATACAAACGTAAATTCAGTTATGAAAACAGCAGCGTTTCAAATTCAGATACCATCTGGGGTAGTTCTAAATCAAAATGCCTTGCCTGATATCACCAATGTACAAATCGATGGACAATCGACGGATAATTTTTATGTGGGACCTGGACCGACTGGTAATCCGCAAGAACAGTACGTCTATTTCTTCGATATTCCATTTGATGAGGTTAAGACTCACAGTTTTGAATTCACCTTTACGGTGAAGGGAAATGGTAATTCACAATTCATTACTAGTCCTGAACTGACCGGAACAGATGAGGATGAAAATGCCATCGACGGCACGTTCCGTGGCAATATGTTGACGATCAACTTCACTAACGGAAAACTTAATGCACAAGCCAAAGATATTGATTACGGAACTTTGAAGTATTCAAACGTGGGAACGCCGGTTGCAGGCACGATCGATGGTGCGACCTCAGATAATATTTTAAATATTGTCGATAACCGTCGTCAAAAAGATGCCACAGCGATTTATTTAACACAAAACAATCAATTTACTTCAGGTGCAAATGTCCTAGACTCTGAATTAAGATATTACGATTCTGATGGGAATTATCAAGAAGTCAGTCAAAGTCCAATTCTGATCGATCAATCGGAATCTGGCGACACCTTGAATTCAGTGGCCAATGATCCAGATATTGGCTTGAAACTTTTGATTCGTCAAGGTAATTTGACCTACGGACAATACACTTCGACCTTAACTTGGACGATTGCAAATGCACCGCAATAACTCAAAAAAGCACACAAACATTACAATTTAATGTCAGTGTGTTTTTTTTAGGCATTTTTATCCCGTTTATTGCTAAATTTAGGTATAATATATCATGAAAATGATATTAAAAAAGAGGAATTTTTTTAATATAATATAACGTTACGCGAGGGGGACCACATGCTTAAAAAGAAAAGTAAATACATACTAATAGCTCTGTTAGCACTGTTAATGTTTTTTGGATTAAGCAGTGCTTCTGATAAGAATTCGCAGTCAGGGAATACAGCGAAGGCTGATGATGTAACTGTGATTCCAAAAGAGACTCCAAGTCCTGACCCTCTTTCAGGATTTTTGATTACTTGGAGATCTGGGTATTCTTTACAGCCACAAAGCCAATATACATATATAGATTCCCCGGTAACCATGTCCACCAAGATGCAACTCTCACCATTTGATTTCACACTTCTTTATAAACATCTTTGGTATCAATCAACTGATGGAAGAACATGGACTCAAGTAAAAGGAGCAAATGGTAACTCTCTGACGGTTACACCATCTAAAACTGGCGTTGTATATTATCAAAAGGATTATCGTGTTAACACACTAATACCGTTTGTCTATAATCATTATTGGTCTCAAGTAGCCTCCATCACAACTTTGCCTGATCCAATTGATGCAACAGATGCTACAGTTTCTGTAGATAATGACTATTTATACAATAACCAAAGTAGTGCGATGACAACCTTTGCTCATGCTAAATTAACACCAAGTAATTCTACAGCTAAAGTAAGTTGGTCTGTCGATAATACAACCCTTGCAACAATAGATGCCACTACAGGTGAGATTACTGCAAACACTAAGGGACAATCAGGTACTGTTAATGCAATTGCTACTATCACAAACAGTACTGGTAAATCATTCCAACGTCAAACTGCTGTGAAAATTGGTGGTGGTTTAGAAGATCAAACAGTCAATGAAGGGGAAACAGCTACCTTTGCAATTCAAGGTAAATGGGGGCAAAGTCCTACCAAAGTTGTGTGGCATAAAGTGCTAAATGGGAAAGATACGGTAGTTGAAACTTCTACTAGTATGTCTTATACAACTCCAGAAACCTTGTACACGGATGATCAAGCAAAATACTATGCGGATATTACAATGCCATCTGTAGATGCGAGTGGTAATACCACGACAGCTAACATTAAGACTGGGTCAGCCACTCTAACTGTCAACGCCGACACCAATCCAAAGGTTAATATCACCAGCAATGTTTACAATCAAACCTACGATGACCACAACTCTGATGACACGATCATCAATGGTGTTATGGGTGGCGACAAGTTAGTAATGAAGGGTACGATAACTGATACCAATGCTAATTCTGTTATGACTGCTGCTGGTTTCAGGATTCGAATTCCAATCAATATGGCGCCATCTAGTGTAAAAGTTGATGGTGAAGAATATGGAGGCTATGTAGTTGATAGTGTTCAAGGCGATGATACGGTTGCCGATATTGCCATTACAAATTTAGATTTCAGTAAGACTAAGACTCATACTTACGAAATAGCAATTGATGCTGGTTATAACAACAACTTGCAATTTGTCACAACTCCAACACTCTATGGTCAAACGGCTGATGAATCGAATCTGCCGGATCCATATACTGGTAATCCATTAGGCATCAACTTCTCTGATGGTGAACTTAATGTTAAAGCTCACGACATTGACTATGGTCAGTTGAAGTATTCAAACGTTGGTACAGCGGTCGATGGTAGTGTTGACGGCACTAACAACAATGACAAGAATTTGTTGACTGTAAATGACAACCGTCGTGATAAAACCGCAACTCAGATTTTCCTAGCTCAGACGACGCCCTTTAGCGATGGTAGCAACACGCTAGCTTCTGAATTGCGTTACTACAATGGTTCAAACTACACGACACTGACCAAAGACGGTATTCCTATTTCTAGTGCTGCCAATGGTTCAGCCTTAAACTCAGTTGGCAACAATGCGACTGATGGCTTGAAGCTTTACATGTACAACAGCGCAATCAAATACGGTAGTTACTCGTCAACGTTAAGTTGGACCGTAGTTAATGCTCCAGAATAACAATTAAATTAGATTTCAAAAAAAGACGTACCTAATTGTAAAAAATTAGATACGTCTTTTAATTTGATTTCTTATTCCTAATCTAAAGTTCCATTTGCAAAGTATTCAGCAATCTTAGTTTCATTATGTGCCAACCAGCCGCAGGCTGCTGCAGCAATCGCTCCGACTAGGTCATCCAAGAAAACATTGATTTTTCCAGTCGATTTATCATTCAGTTTGGCTAAGATGCCGTGCTTAAGTTTGTCGACATAGCCGTAGTTGGTAACTGAAACTGATCCATAAAGGCTTGATAGGGTGATAGCGAGGTTTTCATCGACACCATAGGTAGATTCATCGGTTCTCATAATTCTTTGCATGGGCGAAGATAAGAGGCCTTTTTCAGCTAGGACGTCCAATTCGATTCCGGTCATGATGGCATTTTGAGCTTCTCGTTTATGCAAGACCTTTTTAATCGCATGGATCGATAATTTTTCATCCAATCCATGGACGTAATCCTTCTCCAAAAACATGACTAGTTCGGCAATGTCAGGCAAAGTAACGCCTCGCATTTTCAAATTTCTAATGATGTGGTTGTAATATTGTTCATCTAATTCAACATCTGATGGCATGATAAATCCCCTTTCTCAAAATCAGTAGTTTTATAATTTAGCAAACCTCTCTATTAAAATCAAATAAAATCAAATTTTTATTTATTAATACATAATGACGTATTTGATTTAAAATAATATTAATGAATAGAGGGGGAACTTATGACTTTTTACTCGTATAGCTATTTAGTTAACCAAAATAAAATGCCTAACTTTATCTTTATTATCGTGACGATCACCTTAGCCGTGGCACTGTTATTTACGGGCTATCGCTACTTTCGTAATCGAACCGATAATAAGTATCGTGACCTGTTGATCATCTTCGCATTAAGCACGGCGACATTTATTGGTATCAATTACAATAATTATGAAAAGCAGCTCGATGTAAATAATAAGACCAACCAAACTTTAACGCTAATGCGCTCAATTGCAAAGGTCAAAGATGTACCAGTGAAAAAATTGTACTCCAATACGTCAACTCCAACTGAGGGGATGTTGATCAAAAATGGCAAGTACGTTTATCGCGTCAGCTTTGATACTAATCAAAACAGTTACACGTTGACCAACGCCAATATTTTGAACAGCGGCAACGTTAAATTACAAAAGTAGAGGGGAAATTATGGATTTATCATACGGAGATCTAGCTTTAAAATTCACAGTCGGCTTTATTTTTATGGTGCTGCAGATCAATTTATTTGGTAAAGGTAACCTTGCACCAACCAACGCCATTGATGCCTTGCAAAATTACGTTTTAGGTGGAATTGTCGGTGGTATGATCTACAACCAACAAATCACTTTGCTGCAATTTACCATGGTGTTATTGATCTGGACATTGATCGTATTTATCGCTAAATTTTTGACTAATCACAATAATCTTTTTAAAAAAATTATCGACGGTACGCCCAAGTTGATCGTCTCTAATGGCAAGATCGACGTTGACTTGGCCTTGAAAAATGGACTCTCAGCTAACGATTTATCGTTCAAACTTCGTCAATCAGGAGTCAACGATATTCGAGACGTCAAAAGAGCAGTGTTTGAACAAAATGGGCAATTAACGATCGTTATGAAAAATGAGGAGAACATCAAGTATCCAATTGTTTTAGACGGCAAGATCAATCAAGATGAATTAGAAATCTTAGATAAGGATCAAGCTTGGGTCGAAGAGAAACTCGCTGCTAAGAATTTGAAGTTGTCTGAAGTTTATTTGGCAAATTATATTGATGGCAAAGTAATCGCTTACAAATATTAATCTAATTGTACTGACATAACAAATCATCTATATTACAATTGAAGTTGAGGTGAATATTATGAAAAAATCGATTAGAACGGTAGTAACGAGTGCAGTATTAGCTTTAGGATTAGCTTCTACAGTAGGTCTATCTGCTCCAATCGCTCAAGCAGCCACAACGGATGATACTGGTGCGGTTGATTATTACCAAATGCCATATGTCACACAAATTGAAACTGGTAATTTCTACTATGAGATCACTAAGCCAATCGGATACCAAACATTGTCAGGAATCAGTCTTTTGATGTTGATCAATCCAGATGGCGTGATCAGAAATTCCAAAGTTAAGGTCACAATGAGCGATGGTTCAGTATTGTTGCAATACGGTACAGAAAATGCCTATTATGTCCTTGCTGATCAAGTTAAACTTTACACGAACGTTCGATAAGTAATTCTTAAAAAAGCCGCCTGAGGCGGTTTTTTTATTTTCGCAAAGCGTATGATAATCATCAAAGTGGGGGATGTTCTTGAATAATACCAGTCATGATCTGAAAAAACGAATCGGATATTTATCTTTTGCTATTGTGTTAGACGCTGCTGCCAATGCCTTGATGATCTCAAGTAACATGGGTAGCGCCGTTTGGATGGCTTCAGGAGTTAATATTTCGAGCTTGTTGCACGTTGAATACGGAACGACACTATTTGTCTATGCCGTACTAGTTTCAATCGTAAATCAAATTTTATTGCGTAAGTTTGATGTTCACATTTTTATCTCAAATTTACTTTTTTCACTGCCATTCAGTTATTTAGTCGGTTTCTTTACTTGGCTTTATGGTCCGTTAAATTTCGACCAGTTAAATATTGTCGTGAGGATCATTATTGATATTATCGGATTAGTCGGAGTGTCAGCAGGTACGTCGATCTATCAGCGCTGCAACTTGATCCAGCATCCAAATGATGAACTAGCATATTTGTTGCGATTCAAGTATTTGCACGGATCAGCTGGATGGGGACAGTTATTCAGTTACACTCCACCAGTCGTCATCATGATCATTTGCTACTTCATTTCTGGAAAAATTTTATCAGTCGGTCTAGGAACTGTTTTGGCCGTCTTCATTCAAGGGGTCATTATTGGCTGGTCTGACAAATTGATTTTGCCATCATTGAAGCACCATCTGCAGATTGGAAAGACAAATTAATATAACTTCAGGTTATACTAACCATTAAATTTTAAATATATAAAAAGACGATCAGATTCTCAAAAATGTAACATCGATATGGCAATGAAATGCCAGTTTGATGCGATTTATGAAGAATGAAGATCGTCTTTTTGCATGTTTGATTTCTTATAAATTTATTTATATGCTATTTTTTTCACATTATAACGGTGCTACAATACATATAACAAATTTTATTGGGAGATTATAAAATGAAAAATAAGGAGCCCGTCCCAGACCAAGATTCTAGCGAAACACTCGCTAAGAATCATCACTGTGCCAAAAAAATTTCGATTATCGTTTGTATTTTAAGCGTCATTTTTCTGTTAGCCTGGTTCTTATTGATCAAGAAGCAATACGATTCAATGATTTTATTGTATTGTTTAGCACCGCTAGTGTTATTTTTTATTTTAAATTGGGCTTTTGATTATAGTTACAAGAAAGGTAAGGACTAGAGTTCTTTACGCATATCGTGATGCAATATTCCCGCTTCTTTATACTGGTCTCCGACCACTTTGAAACCTAATGATTTGTAGAAGCCGTTTGCTTGATCTTGGGCTCCTAAGATAATGTATTGATATCCTTGAATCTTGGCATCGACAGCTATTTTTTCAATCAGCTCAGAAGCTAGTCCTTGATGACGGAAATCTTTGAGCACTGCGACACGTTGAATATGGATTCCGTTGTTTTTGGTAGGGAAGTAACGTGCAACTGCAGCCGGTTGGTTGTCTTTGTACAACGTATTGTAAATGCAATTTGATTCGTTATCGTCAATTTCTAAGTCAGCAGGCACATGTTGCTCATCAACAAAGACAGCTTTTCTGATGTCCAAACCATCCTTATAAACATTGGAATTCAAGTCGTTTGAAACTCTGATCTCGATCATTAAAACACTTCCTAATAATTATTAATGTATTCATTTTACACTTATCAGACAAAATAAAAAGCAGACCATTCGGTCTGCTTTTTGTATTAGAAGATATCTATTATTTAATAGCTGGTGTACCGAACCACTTGATACGTTCTTCAGTAGTTTCAGTAATAGCTTTTGCACCAGGTGCAAGCAATTTACGTGGGTCATAACCCTTTTCGTCGATGTCAAGATCTTTCTTGTCTTCGATGTATTTACGTGTTGCTTTAGCGAATGCAAGTTGTAATTCAGTATTAACGTTAACCTTTGAAATACCCATTGAAACAGCTTTGATGATTTGGTCCTTAGGAATACCTGAACCACCGTGAAGTACAAGTGGTGTATCAATAACGTCAGCTAATTCCTTAAGACGGTCGAAACTTAAGCCTTTCCAGTTGTCAGGGTAAACACCATGAATGTTACCAATACCAACTGCAAGGTAGTCAACGCCTGTAGCGTTAAGTGTCTTAGCTTCTTCAACATCAGCTAATTCACCAAGACCAACGATACCATCTTCAGTACCACCGATTGAACCAACTTCTGCTTCAACAGAAATGTTCTTAGCATGTGCTAATTTAACAATTTCCTTTGTCTTTTCAAGGTTTTCTTCGAAAGGAAGGTCATGTCCATCGAACATAACTGAGTTGTAACCAACTTCGATACATTCTTTAGCAGCTTCATAGTTACCATGATCCAAGTGCATTACAACTGGAACTGTGATACCCATTGATTTAACTGTGTCTTGAACAAGGTGTAGACATAATTCGTAACCACCCATATATTTAGCAGCACCCATTGATGTTTGAACCAATACTGGTGTGTTTGTTGCTTGAGCAGCGGCCAAGATTGAACGTGTCCACTCCAAGTCGTTGATGTTAAATGCACCAACAGCATACTTGCCTTTACGGGCTGCATTGAAAATTTCATTACCATTTGTTAAAGCCATTGATAATCCTCCAATAATTCATCTTTTAGAATACAATTCTTATTTTAACGCAATTTTTAAGTAATTAATATACGTTTTCTAAAAGTATTTCTTGTCCAGAAAGTCAAAACTTAGTGAAATAATTGTATATATGAACGATAATTCTTGCTTTTACTATTATTCTATCGATTGACTTTGTGATTAGAAATTATAATAGGGCCAAAATGAAAACGCAACCAGTGCTAACAGGAATATAAAAATAAACCACCAGTAGCGAGTGCCTTCTTCTTTGGTAACGGTATTATAAATAGCCATCACTAAGAAAAATGACGTCAAAGTTAATAAAATACCCACGATTATTAGCCAAAAGAAATTAGTCATAATTTTTTCCTTACCTTATGTTTGGTTTCGAAGATATTATACACAATTTAACTTTAATCAAACTTAAAACGAATGTTTGATACAGCTAGGTTATATATCTGCTTTTCTGATATAATTTTAATTAACAGTTGAGGTGATATTTTGAAAAAAATAAAAGTTATGACAGTTTTTGGAACACGTCCAGAAGCTATTAAAATGGCTCCACTAGTTTTGAAATTAAAACAAAATTCTGACCGTTTTGAAACAATCACGGTCGTTACTGCCCAACATCGTGAAATGTTGGATTCAGTGCTTGAGATATTTAAGATCAAGCCTGATTATGACTTGAATATTATGAAAGAACGCCAAACCCTCAGTGGTATCACTGGCTTGGTGTTGAAATTATTGGACGACATCATTGAAAAAGAAGAGCCAGATATTATCTTGGTTCACGGCGACACAACGACAACGTTTAGTGCCAGCTTGTCAGCCTTCTACCACCAGACAACTATTGGACACGTTGAGGCTGGATTGAGAACTTGGAATAAGTACTCGCCTTGGCCAGAAGAAATGAACCGTCAAATGACTGACGATTTAGCAGATCTGTACTTTGCTCCAACTGATAAGAGTAAAGCTAATTTGCTCAAAGAAAATCATCACGAAAAGGGTATCTTTGTAACTGGTAACACAGCTATCGATGCCTTACAAAGTACCGTTCATCAAGATTATCACCATGAAATTTTGGATATCATTGACCCTAATAAGAAGATGATCTTAGTAACGATGCACCGTCGTGAGAACCAAGGCAAGCCAATGGAACAAGTCTTTACAGCGATGAAACACGTTGTTGAAAAGCATGACGACATCGAATTGATCTATCCAGTACACTTGAATCCAGTCGTTCAAGAGACTGCCAAGAGTATTCTCGGAGATGTTGAACGTGTTCACTTGATCGAACCACTTGATGTTTTAGACTTCCATAACTTGGCATCCAAGAGTTACTTTATCATGACTGATTCAGGCGGTGTTCAAGAAGAGGCACCTTCATTGGGTAAACCTGTGCTAGTTTTACGCGATACAACAGAACGTCCCGAGGGTGTTGATGCTGGTACATTGAAACTTGTTGGAACTGATGCAGCTGTAGTTGAAAAAGAAATGAATCGTTTGATCGAAGATAAAGCTGAATACGACCGCATGGCAAATGCCAAGAATCCTTATGGTGATGGTAAAGCATCTGACAGAATTTTGGACGCAATCAGTTACTACTTCAAACAAACAGATAAGAAACCAGATGAATTTGAATAATCAAAAAGACGACTTCATAAAGTCGTCTTTTTTTGTAAATAATTAAATATAAATGTCACCATTGATACAAGTTACGGCACTTCCACCAACCAGAATATCCTTGTCGCTAAATTGGACTTTGACACGGCCGTTTCTTCCAAGACAAGTTCCTTGACGAGCAATATAGTGGTCTCGATTCAGCAAGCTGTCTTTTTGAACAACCACCGCAACGCATCCATTGCCGCTACCACAAACGGGATCTTCTTCAACGCCTTCATTAGGAGCAAACGACCGAACTTCAAAGTCCGTGTCAGAACCTTGAGATTGTGATCCAAAAATGGTTATTCCAGTAATTCCTTTTGGTATGACTGAAGACATTTTTTCAAAGTCTGGACTGCAATCTAGTACTGATTGAGCATCTTTTAACTCCAAGGTATACCAAGTAGCACCTACGTTAATTTGATACCCAAGTTTGATATCACTCATATAGACTTCTAAAGATTGGCTTAGTTGATTTAACTTGCTTTCTGAAAGGTCGACAAGCTGTGGATTAGGCAAGGTTAAGTACAATTCTGAATCATTGATATAGATTTTTACTAACCCTTGTCCGCATTCCATGACTGCAAATCCGTCGTGTTTTGGAACCAACCCATTCTCTAAAACGGCTTGTGTAGAACCAATTGTTGGATGACCAGCAAATGGTAATTCACTTTCAGGTGTAAAAATCCGCAATCGAAAATCTGCCTCTGGATCAGTTGGCTGACATACAAAGGTGGTCTCTGATAAATGCGTCCAATTCGCGATGTCATGCATTTGCGAATCAGTCAGAGAGTCGCCATCTAAGATTACAGCTACCGGATTTCCCTTGTATTTAACCTTGGTGAATACATCAACTTGTTTAAATGAAATTTGATTATCTGTCATATTTAAACTCCCTTAAATCCATTGACTCAATTTTACTACATCAAAAAAGAAGCTAGAAAATAATTAATATTTTCCAGCTTCTTTTCTTTTAGCACGAATTTCACGTAATCTTTGAATCAAGCGACGGTTGTTGTAGTCGAAGATCCATTTGGATGAGAAATAATTGAACAAACCAACGATTACTTGATCGATGGCTTTGATGATCAAGTTGTTCCAAGGCAATACCCAGACTGCGACGATCATAAAGATATCATCGATGATCAGTGAAAGTATTCTTGAAACTAAGAAAAATGCACCTTCGTGGATTACTTTTGAATAATCCTTCATTTCAGTCCTAAAGACATACAGCTTCGTTACGAAAAACGAAAATGTATTTGAAATGAACCAAGCTAAGGTATTAGCTAGCCATAGCTGCATATGTAAGTTATTGTGAGCAACATCAAAAATGACAATATTTAAGATCGATGCTAAAAAGCCAAATACGCAATACATCCAAAAGTCACGATGCTTTTTCAATACGTCCATGTTGTTACATGTCCATTTCCTTAGCAGTCTTGTAGAGAGATTCAGCAAATTTGTCTAATTTATCGATATCATCTTGTTCAGGTTCAAGCTCAATTTTAACAGGTTCAGCACCTTTAGTAGCACCAGTTGACTCGAATACCTTTGCAAATTCATCAACAGCGCTGCAGAAATCTTCATAAAATGTATCGCCAGAGCCACAAGTCCCATAAACTTTGCCGGACAAGTCAAGATCTTGCATGTCGTCGTAAAAGTCTAAAGCTTCGTCTGGGACGATGCCTTGGTCATAAGTGTAACTAGCAATCACGCAAATATCAGCATCTTCAAAGTCAGAAGGGTCTGTTTGAGAAACTTCGCTCATTTCTACATCAGCGTTGAGCTGTTCAAATTTTTCAGTCAAAACGTAGGCAATATCCTCATCATTACCAGTGATACTTGCATATACGATTTTTACTTTAGTCATATTTATGTCGCCTCATTTTAAAATATCTTGAAACATTATAGCAAAAATTATAAGTCTTCACCATCTAATTAGGTATTACTAAGTAGAAATAACAGTAAATGTTATACTGGTTATATCATTTACTTGGAGAGGGAATTAACAAAATGATTACATTAAAATCACCACGTGAGATCGAAGGTATGTGGAAGTCTGGTCAACTTTTGGCAAATACGCATATCGGATTGAGAAATATTATCAAACCAGGAATTTCTTCATGGGAAATTGAAGAATTTGCGGACAATTACATTACCGAACACGGTGGGACACCATCTGAAAAAGGTTTTGAAGGATATAAATATGCAACTTGTGTTTGTGTAAACGATGAAGTTGCCCACGGAATCCCTCGCAAAAATTTAATTCTCAAAAAAGGCGACGTTGTAAAAGTCGATATGACAGTTAACTTAGATGGTTACGAAAGCGATTCATGCTGGACTTATGGAGTTGGCGAAATGAAAGCTGAAGACCAAAAGTTGATGGACGTAACGCACAAAGCTCTTTATCTAGGAATCGATCAAGCTGTTATTGGCAATCGAATCGGTGACATCGGTCATGCAATTCAACAATACGTTGAGACTGACAACCACATGGGCGACGTCCGTGATTTGATTGGTCACGGTATCCAACCAACAATGCACGAATTGCCAAATGTTCCACATTATGGCGAACCTGGTACAGGTTTAAGGTTACGTGAAGGTATGACGATTACAATTGAACCAATGGTAAATTTAGGAACTTGGGAAATTAAAGACAAGTTTGTAAAGGCAGACGGCTGGGAATATTTTGTTTCAGCTGACGGTACTAACTCAGCTCAATATGAACATACGATTGCTATCACTAAAGACGGTCCTAAGATCTTAACATCGCAAGACCCAGAATACGATGCTAAGTATCTCTGGAAGTAATAGGATATTCGATGGCAGAAAATGAGCAACAGACAACACCGATTTTTCGACAAGATATTTCTAATTGGCAAAAGATGCTCGGCTTTTTCAAAGAGGTCGGTACTGCTTTAGGAAATTCAAACGTGACGATGGCTTCAAAGGCAATCACGTACTATATTTTGTTGGCGCTGTTTCCAGCAGTGATCATTGTCGGAAATTTGATTCCATTGCTGCACTTGAATCGACCGACCGTAATTGAATATATTGAGTTTATGCTACCTACCGATCTTCACGATTATATGATGCCAACGATCATCAAAGTGTTATCAGATTCCAATAAGGGCATTTTGTCCGTTGGTATCGTGTTGGCAATTTGGGCCATTTCCCGTGGTACCAACATTGCCCAAATGACGATGAATCAAGCATATGGATTCGACGTCAACAGTCTTTACGCCGATACGACATTTTTCAATTTTCTGATCCGTCGCTCGCTAGCCTTTGTCATGACCTTCGTGATGCTGGTTGCCGGAGTGGCAGTTGTCAGTATTTTCACCTTTGGTCAAGCTATCTTGAAATGGCTCTTGCCCACGATAGGCTTAGACATTGGCTTTTTAACGGAATTCTCCCGTTGGAAATGGCCGATTGCTATTGTTATAATGTTGTTGGTCGTCTTTACTTTATTCTATTTTTTACCTAATGTACGTTTGAAAATTCATTACGTATTGCTTGGAACAGTCGTCACCTCAATTGGAGTTTTGCTCTTGTCTCAATTGTTTTCCTACTACTTAGATTATTTCGGGACTGCCTGGAATAATTATGGAACGATTGGTGCAATCATCATCTTCTTATTGTGGATGAATTTAACTGTCATCATTTTTCTATTCGGAAATGCCGTTAATGTAGGCTTCGCTGAGGCTAGCCAAGGTCCTTTCCTACACGAAAAAACAAGCAAGCTAACCAATATTTTAAAGTCACATGAAAAGGAAGAAGAATAACCGATGAAAGTAAGAAAAGCTATTATCCCAGCAGCAGGATTAGGAACAAGATTTTTACCCGCAACTAAGGCCTTGGCCAAGGAAATGTTACCAATTGTTGATAAGCCAACAATTCAGTTTATCGTTGAAGAAGCCAAAGCATCAGGAATTGAAGATATTTTGATCATTACAGGTAAGAATAAGCGTTCGATCGAAGATCACTTTGATTCTGTTCCTGAATTGGAACAAAATTTGAAGGCTAAGAATAAAACTGACTTACTCAAGGTTGTTCAACAAACAACTGATCTAGGCGTTAACTTGTACTACAGTCGTCAAGCTCATCCAAATGGGCTGGGCGATGCCGTTGCTCAAGCACGTTCATTTATTGCTGACGAGCCATTCGTGGTTATGTTAGGCGATGATTTGATGAAGGATAAGGTTCCTTTGACAAAGCAATTGATCGAAGATTATGAAGCAACTCATGCTTCAACTTTAGCCGTTATGCAAGTTCCTAAGTCAGAAGTTTCAAAATATGGTGTCATTGACCCTGAAGGTCAACAAAGACCAGGACTTTACAACGTTCGCAAGTTTGTTGAAAAGCCTAAGGTAGAAGATGCACCTAGCAACTTGGCTATTATTGGCCGTTACTTACTAACGCCAGAGATTTTTGATTTGCTAGATACTCAAAAACCTGGTGCTGGTAACGAAATTCAGTTAACAGACGCAATTGATCGTATGAACCAAACTCAACGTGTATTTGCACATGAGTTCAAGGGTGAACGTTTTGATGTTGGTAACAAGTTTGGTTATGTTAAGACTAATATCAAATATGGTTTGACTCATCCAGAAGTTAAGGACGAATTGAAACCTTACTTGATCCAATTAGCTAAAGAACTCCAAGCTGAAGATAACAAAACTACTAAGAAATAATTAACCTAGCAAGATACAATCATCAGCGACTCTAAAACCGAAGAGTTGTTGATGTTTTTTTGTGTCTTCGTAAAAAACAGGATATGTGTATAGTTCACGTTTGTTCAGCATCAAGAGAAATTCCCAATTTTTTAAACCTCGCAGTTTCGTAGAGGTCTTCAAAAAAACCGCCTCATCCTTGACTTCTAAGTCAACGACAGCCAGTCGGCTAGTTTTAGTTTCTACAAACACACGATTATTTTTTTTGAAATCATTTAGCATGAGAATTAGATCTATTGTTCGCATTAAGACACCAGCGTTGTTTTTATTTGCCGAATAAATTATTATTTAAGCTTAGGGTTATTCTACCAAATATAAAGAGGTAATGAATTTATGGATTCAGTCGTTATTATTGATGCCAAGAGAACTGCAATTGGCAAATTCCGGGGACAATTTGCTGGCAAAACGTCAGTCCAATTGGGCACGGAACTAGTTAAACAGTTATTGACCAATAACAAAATCGATCCTGAAAAAGTTGATCAATTCGTTTTTGGAAATGTTTACCAAGCGGGGATGGGACAAAACATTGCTCGTCAAATTGGTCTACATTCTGGAGGCTCAGTTTCTTCAACTGCCATGACCGTCAATCAAGTTTGCGGATCAGGGATGAAGGCAGTTCATGAAGCTACCAATGCCTTGCTGCTAGGGGATGCCGACATTATCGTTGCCGGTGGAACTGAAAGTATGTCAAATGCACCTTTTTATTCAAAACGTGTTGGCAAGTTAGAAGCTTCTGACGAACAAGGAGACACGCTATTTAGAGATGGTTTAGTCGATGCCTTTGGAGATTATCCAATGGGCGTCACCGCCGAAAATGTCGCTAAACAATTTAACGTTACTCGTAAAATGCAAGATGAATTTGCCTTGCATTCACAACAAAAGGCATTTGCTAACTCAGACAAAATTGCCGATGAAATATTACCAATTGAGGTCGATGGGGAATCGATCACAAAAGACCAATCAATCCGTGGCGAATCGACGATTGAGACCATGGGTAATTTAAAGCCGGCTTTTGAAGAAAATGGTACAGTTACAGCCGGAAACTCTTCACCACTAAATGACGGTGCAGCAGCCATGATCTTGATGAGAAAGTCCACTGCTGAAGAACTAGGCTTGTCATTTGTCGCAGAGATCACCGGTTATGTTGAAGCAGGAATCGACCCAAGCATCATGGGTTACGCGCCTTATCACGCTATCAACAAGTATTATCAAAAATACGATGTCACTGAGGCTGATATTGACTTTTTTGAAATAAATGAAGCTTTTGCTTCACAATCTGTTGCAGTCGCTCGTGATTTAAAAATTCCTGATGACAAGTTGAACATCTACGGGGGAGCTATTGCGATTGGACATCCACTAGGTGCGACTGGTGCACGTCTGATCGTTTCCTTAATCAATATTCTTCAAAAAGAAAATAAGCAGACAGGTATCGCTTCTCTTTGTATTGGCGGCGGTATGGCGATGGCTTTAGGAATCAAGTTATCATGAAAATTTATGAGATGACCAACGATCAACGGATCGATTATTTAATTAAATCTGGTAATTTGACGGCAGGACAGGCTAATTTTTTACGGACAGGAAAACCAATCAGTCAAGACGTGGCTGACAGTTTAAGCGAGAATCAGATCGGTACCTTTGGCTTGCCTTACGGGTTTGCAACGGATTTTCTCGTCAATGGCAAAGAATATTTAGTGCCAATGTCAATCGAAGAACCATCAGTAGTTGCCGCCGCTTCAAACGGTGCCAATCGTGTGAAAAAATCGGGTGGATTCACGGTCAAAACTAGTCCACATATAATTTATGGGCAAATCGTTTTGGAAACTAATTCGACTGATAAACTGGAGATATTACAGCAAAATCGCCAGGAGATCATCGATTTAGCGACCGCTGCACGACCAAGTTTGCAAAAACGTGGCGGTGGAGTAGTCTCGTTAACATTTGAAATCGTCGCTGACTGGATCGAAATCTTGATTGGCGTCAATACTGTCGATGCGATGGGTGCCAATATCGTCAACTCGATGTTAGAAGCCATTGCACCGCATATTTCAAAATTGACCGATACTGACGTTTTATGCAGTATATTATCCAATAGTGGCAAGTCGCAATTAGTTGATGTTGAAGCAAAAATTGATTTTGATAATCTATCTACGAAAAAAATGTCCGGAAAAGAAGTGGCTGAACGAATCGTACAATTGTCACAATTTTCGAAACATTCTGTCATGCGTGCTGTTACTCAAAATAAAGGTATCATGAACGGAATCGATGCAGTCTTACTCGCAACTGGCAATGATTTTCGAGCTCAAGAAGCTGCAGCACATAGCTTTTTTGCCACTGAATCTGGTTATCAGCCATTTAGCGATTGGCAAATTATGGACGATCAATTAGTTGGTCGACTTAAAATGCCAGTGGAAATCGGAACAGTCGGCGGTGCCATCAAGGCAATGCCTATGGCACAATTAAGCTTGGCAATCATGAAAATAAACAACAGCCAAGAACTTCAAGCTGTTATTGGTGCCGTCGGTTTGGCCAACAACTTATCCGCCATGCGTGCATTAGTTACTACAGGGATTCAAGCTGGTCACATGAGCTTGCAAAGTAAGTCGCTGGCAATTTCTGCTGGAGCTGTTGGTTCAGAGATTGCTGCAGTTTCCAAAGAATTGAATCGTACGAAAAATTACAACCTTCAAGAGGCTACCAAATTTTTACAGAAATTAAGGAATGAATAATATGGATATTGGAATTGAAAAAATCGGCTTTTACACGCCCAAACAATATATCGACATCGTTGAATTAGCTCAGGCTCGGAATCAAGATCCAGATAAGTTTACGATTGGAATTGGCCAAGATAAGCAGGCCGTTCCCGCTGTTTATGAAGATGCCGTTACAATGGCAGCAGAAGCTTCCGACCAAATTTTAGATTCTGACAACAAATCAGATATCGGTTTAGTTATTGTTGGGACTGAAAGTAGCGTTGATGAATCTAAAGCTGCAGCTTTGTATTTAACCGAGCTGTTAAACTTGCCAGAAAACGTTCGAGCTTTCGAGATAAAAGAAGCTTGCTACGGTGCAACGGCCGGCTTGCAAATGGCCAAGAACTTTGTCGCTGCACATCCCGATAAAAAAGCTTTAGTGGTGGCTTCAGACATTGCTAGATATGGAATCAATACACCTGGAGAAGTTACGCAAGGTGCGGGTTCGGTTGCGATGTTGATCAGTTCTGAACCTAAGGTTTTGAAGTTGACCGATCAAACAGTCTATATGAGCAGAAACGTTGGCGATTTCTGGCGTCCAACTTTTTCAAAAACAGCCTTTGCTCGTGGAAAATTCTCAAATCAAATTTATATCGAATTTTTCGAAACGCTTTGGGCTCGCTACCAAAAAGAATTTGGTGCTACTGCAGACAACTTCAAGGCAATGCTTTACCACATTCCTTACACTAAAATGGGTGCTAAAGCTATGCGGACATTAGATGGAAAAATTTCTGCTGAAAAATATGCGCAGCTCCAAACTGAATACCAAGCTAGTATCAAATTCGGTCGTGAAGTCGGCAACCTGTATACAGGTTCGCTATATCTCGGATTGATTTCCTACTTGTTGAATTCGGACGTTAAGACGGACGATAATTTGTTGTTGTTCAGTTATGGATCTGGTGCAGTCGGCGAATTGTACAGTGCTGAAGTCGTTGATGGATTCAAAGATAATATCAACGTTCAGGCAATCAAGTCAGTGATCGATGATCGTGGAAAAATCTCAATCAGCGATTATGAAAAAATCTTCACTGAGTCAATTGAAGACGGACAATCTGTTGATCCAGAAACTGTTACTGGTAAATTCTACTTAAAAGAAATTAAAGAAAACGAAAGATTATATAGTGCAAAATAAAAACCAATTAGCTGGAAAAATCCCAGTTAATTGGCTTTTTTAGTCTAATTCGATTTTTGACTGCAATTCTTGGTCGTAATTTCTGACTGACGGCATTATCAACATGACTAATCCGCAGAGCAATGAACCAAGACCTGCGATGATGAATAATTTTTCAACACCAATTTTGTCCGCGAGTGGTCCGGCAAAAATCAAACCTGCAGGGCCAGCCAAACTAGTTAGCGAGTTGATGACTCCTAAAACTTTTCCTAGCTGTTCAGCGGGATAGCTTTGTTGGATCATTGCCATTAACAACGTCGTGTAAAATGGCGTCATGATCCCTGCCAAAGTATTAAGAGCGACGAAATAAATAAAACCAGTTTGATTTCCAGGCAAAAATCCACTGGCGCCAAAGGTGACACCCATGACGACAGTTGCCCAAAGTATAGGCTTCATCCGGTCTTTCCAGTTTCCGAAGAATCCGATGATCGCACCACCGGCCAGCATGCCGACGGAGTAGATCACTTCGATCAATCCGGCTTGACCGACTGTACCGTGGAAGTACCCCATAGTCATTAGTGGATACAAGCTGGCAGCAGGCATAAACATAAATGTGAATGCGGCACCGATCATTGTGATTGCCCACAAACCTTTAGTTGAACGTAACTGCTTTAATCCTAAAGCTGAGTCGCGAAAGACGTGTAAAGGTTCATCGATGACTGGATGTTCGGGAATCGTGACTAATCCTAATAGCACGATTGCAATTATCGCACCTAAGACGTCGATCAAAATCAAAAAGTTGATCGGAATGATAGCAAATAAGAAGGCACCTAAGGCTGGCGCGATGATCATATTTGCTGATTGAACCATTCCAAGTTGACCATTGATCTTAGTTAACTCCTCTTTTGGAACCATGGTTGGGATAATCGATTGGATCGTTGGCATTTGAAATGTTTGAGCAATCGACCGAACTAATAACGAGATAAAAATTAGCCATAGCGGAAAAGTTGATTGAACCGTTCCAACAACTGACAAGATGATGGCAAAAATTGCCGCAACCACATCAGGAATGATCAATAAACCTTTTTTATTCCAACGGTCGACTAATGGACCGATAAACGGACTCAGCAATGCCATTGGCAGCATTCCTAACAAGGTTGCCAAACTCAAGACAGTCGCTGAACCAGTGTGCTTAGTCAAATACCAAATAATAGCGTATTGGACCACCATGCTGGTGATACCTGATAAAAACTGACTGGTCAAAAAGATATAAATATTTTTTCGCCAGTGAACAATAGGGGCGTTTTGCATAACTGCACCTCCTTGATCATTTTTCACGAGAGCGCCAACTATCATATCACATAGAATTTGGTCCCGCAACAGTTGATATCACTGAAAGTAAACGATTACATACATTTCAATCGATTGAATGTTTCTATCATGTAACAGAGTGACATATAATTGTCATAATTTTCCAAACGTAATTACAGCATAAATGCTATATAATATACATAATATTTATTATGTAGAGGAAAAAAATGAATAAAAAATTAATTTCAAGTTTATTAATTAGTGCCGGCGTGATCGGTGGAATTGCACTCAGCACTAATCAAGCAAAGGCCGACAGTAATGAAGGTACAGTTACAACTGTCAGACAAGCACGTTTATACAACAATAAGGGCGACTTAGTTAAAAACCGTTCTTTAGCAGCTAATACTCCTTGGTATACCGATGGTAAAACTGATCTCAATAAGGTTGGCTCAGCTTACCGTGTATCAACTAACGAATACGTTAAAGTTGATGATGTTCAATTTTCAGCTAGTGGTTCAAGCAGTTCAAACATTTCTTCAGGTGATACTTCAGTGAAGAATTCTGGAACTTTGGAAATTGCTTACGCTCCAACTAGTGGAATCGATTTGTATCAAGGATATGGTCCTAACAAATCAGCTACTGGCACAAAATTAGTTAATGGAACACAATGGAAATTTACGCAAAAAGTGATCGATGCTAACGGTGATGCTTGGTATGAAATCGGCGGAAACCAATGGGTATCTGGACAATACACTAAGGTAACTAATGAAGACTTCAGTGAGTCATCTGCGAAGGTTTGGGATCCAAACTTCGCCGCATTGAAGGTTACAGGAGATACCCCTGTTTATTACGATAGCAGCTGGGGAACAGCAACTAGCCAAACACTTGCAGCAGGAACAATTGTCGAAGTTGATTCAACAGTTCAATCTGGAAATGTCATCTGGTATGAGATCAGTAATGGCGGTTGGTTGCCATCAACTACGACTTCAACAATTGCCACAACTCGTCCAACTGTGAGCCTAAATGGTAAGTCAAAAGATGAAATGGTTGCTGATGTGATCAAAGTTGCTAAGCAACAATTGGGTAAACCATACGTATGGAATGCCAAAGGACCAAACAGTTTTGACTGTTCAGGCTTGATGCAATATGTCTTTGGAATTGCCACTGGTCAAAACATTGGTTCATGGACAGTACCACAAGAAACAGCCGGTACTAAAGTCGCTTTGAGTGATCTTCAGCCAGGAGACTTATTATTCTGGGGACCAGAAGGAGCAAGTTATCACGTTGCCTTGTACTTAGGAAACAACCAATATCTTAATGCTCTAAGACCAGGAACAAACGTCAAAATTGATTCAATTACGTCAAGTTTCGCACCATCATTCGGCGTTCGAATTTTTCAATAATTGACACTTGCAAACGCTTACAGCTAATGGTATATTAAAGACGTGGTAAAGATGAATTGCCAAGACTGTAGACCTTAATTAGTAGTTTTAAAGTTTTACTTTTCGTTTGGAGATGGTAGGATTTTAGATCAAATTAATCGTAGAGTATTACAGCAGAATGGCATGATTGGAACTAGCAACAAAAGTTAACATAAAATCGACTTATAATTTAATTTAAAGTCGCCTAAACTCATTACATGATTTGCTAGGATCCATTTATTAAAGAAGTACAAATGTTTAGAGTAGTAAGATTTGTTTTCAGTAGTATGATTCACTTGATGAAACTACAGTGTGATTTCATCTTGCCACTTCAAATGTTAGGCCCCCGTCGAGAGACGTGGGCCTTTTGTTTTGCCTCTTAGCGCCTTCGGCACTTAGAGGCAAAACACGGCGATGCGGGGTGCGCATCGGCGATTCATCTGAAAATAAACCAGTGGTCAGGTTCATAAATTACGTTCGAGGATCAAATACAGCAGTCAATCGATATCGGTGTTTCCCTATACAATCGATTTCAAATATCAATTAATACAACCAATGTATGAATTAATATACATTGGTTCTTTTTTTGGAATAAAT
This sequence comes from Companilactobacillus sp., assembly GCF_022484265.1. NCBI lineage: Bacteria > Bacillati > Bacillota > Bacilli > Lactobacillales > Lactobacillaceae > Companilactobacillus > Companilactobacillus sp. Next base: position 1,029,547 of record NZ_JAKVLR010000001.1, on the reverse strand, counting down.
TGAATATCAATCAAATTATTAAATATATTTATCGCAAATAAAGTTGATACAAAGGAATTACTCCCATTCGATGAATATCAAAATTGTTGCTAATAAATAATTGATAAACAATAAAAATAATCAGTTTGCCAGTCACAAATTTGGATCAAATGTAATTTAAATACTTATTTATTAAAAGTAAAAACAACTTTTAATCAAAACTGATAATTGATATGTTTAATTAATCTCATGATATAGATAAATCTAATTTTATCTCATGGAAATTTTTGAGAAATCAAATATTAGGATTGATTGATATTAATAGAATAAAAAGTTTTTCGAATAGATTCATTTTGACATCATTTGCAATTTTTACGACCCTGGTCATGATTTTAGGAATTTATTTTTTTACAGCTAATTGCTTTCCGGTCGTCACTAAAATGAACTGGTTGACTAGTTTTATTGAAATTAGTCCCATCATTTTGAGTAGCATTGTACTGTTTGTCGTGCGTGATGATAAAAATTGGATCAATTGGTCAGTTATTTTAATTATGTTGGGCTTATTTGCTGCAGTGGCAACTGTTTGGATCAAGAGTGTTCCAAGCACGCAGGTGAGTGATTTTGGAATTTTTTGGAATAAGGCCAATATCGTTGCTGAAGGTGGTCATTTATATGATTCAGAAATTGACTATTTTGCCACGAATGCTTATCAAACTGGCTTTGTACTGTATTTGTTATTACTGATCAAAATGTTTTCTGCCAATACCTTTGCGATGCAATTCATGAACGTTTTGATTCAAGTCTCAATACTATTGATGACCTATGTCATTTCATTAAAAATTTTTAAAAAGGTCAAGATTGCTCGATTGGCCATGTTCTTGTTGATGGTTGATTTAGATTGGTTAGCACTAAACAGCCAAGCAGACAATCAATATTTAGGTTCACTCATGTATTTAATTACCATGTATTTGATACTTCAAGGGCGAACTTGGACGACTATTGCATCGGGCTTTACTTTAGCAATGGGGTGGTTGATCCGCCCAATCGGCCCAGCAGTGTTTTTAGGAATAATAGTCTATTTAGTTATTTTTGAAATAAACTATTCTCAAAAAAATTTTTTCCAGGAATTATTACTTAAAGTAGCAGTGCCGGCAGGATTGTGTTTGCTGACATTGTTTGGTACCGGGTTGATGATTCAAAATAGTGGCTTAAATCCACATGGATTAAGAAGTGAAAATACTGAATGGAAGTTTGTCGTGGGCTTAAATTACCGGACCTTAGGGACGTATTCGACCGAACTTAATGATCGTTTTAAATTTGCTTCCACACAAACAAATGTCAAGCATGAAGAAAGACAGGAACTACAACAAGAAATCAGTTATTTAAGTCAAAATAATAATTGGCTGAAGTTGTTCTTATCAAAATTCAGTCTTCTCTGGTCCGGTAGTACAAACGCTAGTGACCTTGTAGGATTTGATAAGACACATTCTCCAGATTCAAATCAGGTGGTTGAATTGATTGGCTATTTGGGAAGCATGAGTCTAATTGTTTTTTCATGGTTCGGTGCTCTGCAGCTATTTAGAAGGGAATACAATTCAAAAATATTATTGCTATTATTACCGCTTTTAATTTTTGCAGCAATCGAATTGATCATCGAGGTACAAGGACGATATCGGATTGAACTTTTGCCGGTAATATCAGTCGTCTCTGGTTTAGGATTATTTTCAGTGTATTCCTTTATGGAAACTATGAATCGAGTGAAATTTAGCAATTATTTAGCAAAAATGGATCTTTTGCAGCGAATTCCACTTATTAGGAGTATTCGGAAGTAAGTTGACGTTAAATTCAGCAATATAACGACGTATAAGAGTTTTAAATCTACTTCATGACAATCTCTATTCAATTAAAATATTTATAGTGAGACGCAAAAAGAGCGATGTCCAACGACATCGCTCTTTTTCGGTATTCGAAACTTTTCTAATTTATCTGTTAAATCTAGCCAACAACTTGAACAGTGATGTTTTGACGTCCAAATTGTAAAGCTTGTGAGTTAGGCATAGCAATATCTAATTGGTTAGGATTGCTGTATGCGAATGTACCTGTATCATTAACAGTTCTGTTAAGTACGGTACCATCACTTAAAGTGATCTTGAGTTGTGTTCCCTTTGGATATCTTGAAAGGTTAGCAGCAACACCAGAGTAACCCATGCTTGAACCTAAAACAGCAGGATCATAAGCAGTAGCACTCATTGAAATCTTAGCAGCTGGTTTTTCATCTGACATGTATTGACCGTTGATCCATTGGTTGTTACCAAGGTTGTACCATGTTTGGCCATTGCCATCAGTTGTTGATTCGTAAACAGGGTATGCATCGGCGTCATTAACTGTTTGACCAGTGAAGTAGCCGTTTTTCGCAGAACTGTATAAGTTAACAGAACCGCCGTTAGCATTAACGTACATAGTTTTGTTCAAGCTAACAACTGGGGCATCAAAAGAAATATCAGCATTGCTTAACCATTGGCCATCGCCAACTTGATAATAAGTTACATTACCAGCTTTGATAGCTTTAGTAGTTGCCCATGCAGAACCATTTTGTAAAGTATTTGATGAGGCACCAACTTTACCAGTTGCTGAAGGTGTTGTGTAGATTGGAGCACCACTTGCGTTCTTAACGTAAATAGTTGTTTGTGGCAAGTCAACAGTTGATGTTGTTGCAGCTTGAACTGATGTGTTAGCTACAGTTGAAGTAGCTGTAATACCAACAAATGCAAGCGATGAAGCTGTAACTAAAGTAGTGACGACATGTTTAAAATTCATTATATTAAAAGATCTCCTAAAAATTATTAATTTATTTCATAAAAATAAATAACTGAAATAATCTGACGAGAAATATAATATAACGTATAGTCGACGAATAGTTGGATATAACTCAACTGTAAAGCCAATGTAATCTTATTGAAAAGTTAATAAATCAAAATATTGAAAATTATTTTAAAGATATTTTTTGATTTCTTCTAAAAGAGCATCGACATTATTGATAACTGTTCCGTTTAATTTGATCAAACCAATCGTGTAAGTATTAACGTATTGGAAAGGATTTTCCCCAATAACTCCGACAGCATCAAGCTTTTCAGGATTTGTTGCACCATGTTGTCTGAGGTCAGTGTATAGACCAACGACCGGAATTTCTTTCCCAAAAGCGAGTCCGATTTCTGAGGCAACGCCGATATCGATAATTTCTCCATCTAAAACTGCTACAACTAAATTTGAACTTAATAATTCTTTGTTATCTTCTTCAGCAATTTTGATAGAATCAGCGAATTTTGTCTTATCATTGATATCGCCATTTTCTTGTGGAAGATAAACTTCGATATCGCTCGACATTTTTCTGATCTTATCAACAACATAAGCGTTAAACATCCGATCAGCTTCGGAAAAAAGACCATTAGCAAAATAAATTTTCATTTTGGATACCCCTTTATTTTTGATAAATATATTTTAGCATGTCAGAAGAAACTCGCCTAACAAGATATAGTGTGTACAATTGTAGACGAATAAGGTATATTGTAACTATCATGAGTATTTTAATTTCAAAAGTTGAGGTATGGGGCATGAAAAAGCATTCGATAGTAGCGACTTTAACAGTATTGATAGTTGGGATAAGTTTGTTAGTCGGCATTCAGACAGTTACTGCTGCTGGAATGATGGGTAATGGTAATTCAATGATGAATGACAATAACAGTAATTCCAGTATGATGACTGAGCACACTGTGGATCTTAAAGAAGCAAATGCAGTTGAACAGCAGTTAAATTTACCGCCGATCTTAAAACCGGATAGGCAGACTAAGACCGATGTTTATTACACGGTGACGGCTAAACAAGGCCAGATGAATTTTAAGGATGGCCAAGCGACTAAGACTTATGGCTACAATGGCAGCTATTTAGGTCCAGTCATTCAGATCAACAATGGCCAGACTGTACATATTAAAGAAGTAAATGATCTACCGACTAAAACTACCTTCCATTGGCACGGGGCAATTATTTCTGGTAAAGCTGACGGCGGACCACATGATCCACTAGCGGCAGGCAAGTCGAGAACCATTAAGTTTAAGGTTCAGCAACCGGCAGCCATGCTCTGGTTTCATCCGCATCCCTCAGGTCAAACTGGTAAACAAGTTTATAAAGGCCTAGCTGGCTTGATCTATGTTAACGATGCTAATAGTAAAAAGCTCTCAATCCCTAAGAAATACGGCGTCGATGACTTTCCAGTTGTCGTTCAAGACCGGACCTTTGATAAGAACAACCAGTTCAACTATAAAAAAGATTACAACGCCGACGGCACTTTAGGTGAGAATTTATTGATCAACGGAACTTTAAATCCGTATATCAATGTCTCAACAAATTTTGTGCGTTTACGTTTGTTGAATGGCTCCAATGCTAGAAATTACAATTTCAAGCTATCTAATAATCAAGTGATGTATAAAATAGCTGGAGACGGCAGCTTTTTAGACAAACCGGTAAAAATCAAGAAATTACAGCTGTCTCCTGGAGAGCGTGCACAAGTGATTGTTGATACGACCAAGTTGCCTGATAATTCGGAGTTGAAACTGGTAACTGGCGGTATGAACGTTTTGACGATGAAATTAGGTGCTAGAAGTTCAAATATTTCCAAGATCCCGAATAAATTGGACAATATGCAAAAGCTCAAACAACCAACTAAAGACGTTAATAAGGAAAAGTTGGTTCTCAGCGGCATGAGCAAGATGGTTCAGATCAACGGCAAGCAGTTCAACCCTGACCGCATCGATTTGCATGCCAAAGTTGGTCAGCAACAAATTTGGACGATCCAAAATAAGAAGGAAATGATGATGAACATGATCCATCCTTTCCACTTGCATGGCGTTCAATTTAGAATTTTATCGATCAATGGTAAAAAGCCGCCATTAGCACAACAAGGATATTTAGATACGATCACCTTAAATCCTGGCGACAGCTACAAGATCAGTTTTAAATTTGAGAAAAAGGGTCTGTACATGTATCACTGCCACAATCTCGAGCATGAAGAAAATGGGATGATGGGACAAATATTGGTTCAATAAAAAATGGAGTTCACTTTCAAAAAAGTGAACTCCATTTTATTACTTAATTAATAGTACTTTTTCGACAAACGAGTTTCGTATCTAGTTCGATTCTGGCGGTGACGTGGTCTTTATCTTCTAATTGGTCGATCAATAGGTCCACTGCAGTGCGTCCCATCATTCGAGTCGCAACTGAGACAGAACTGAGTTCTGGTGTCACGAAACTAGCTAATGAAGAGTTGTTGAAACTAAAGATGCTAACGCGGTCGGGAACTTTGATATTGTGTTCCTGCAAGGCTTGCAAAGCACCAGCTGCCATTGGGTCATTTGAGATAAAAAATGCATGCGGCAGATTGGCACCCAATTCTTTAATAGCGTGATTCATTTGTTTGTAGCCAGATTCCTTCGTGTAATCGCCTTTAAAGCAGACTGATTTGTCAAAAGATTTTTTCTCTTGCATCACTTGTTTGAATGGGTTGTAGCGGGGGTCCTTGATGATCCGCAGATGATCAGTCGTTTGTTCTTCGCCGTAGATCAAGCCGATATCTTTGATCCCTTTGTCAAAGAAGTAGTCGACTACGCGGTGGACGCCTTTTGAAAAATCAGTCAAAACGCAGTCGCGACCTTCGCTGAATTGGTCGTCGTCGATAAAAACGATTTTGTCAGTCAACTCAGATAGGGCAGTGACTTGCTCATCGCTAAATTTCCCCACGGCAATGATACCGTTGATATAATTTTTAATATCGCTGATTTGGTTGTGGAAAACTCGAACAACGTCAAAACGTTGGCTTTGGCTGCGTTCTTCGATACCTTCACGAATCATCATATAATATAGATCGTCTTGTTCTTTTGATTCTGAATACCATTGGACCAAGGCCAAACGTTTTTGAAAGCTAGTTCCGCTTTTTTTACTAGTATGCTTGTAATTTAATTGTTTCGCGATCAAGAAAATCATATCGCGAGTATTTTTGGTAACGGAGAGGGTGGAATCGCGATTAAGAACACGGGAAACCGTGGCTGTAGAAACACCAGCTTTTTCTGCGATATCCTTTAATGTTGCGGCCATTTCGACTCCTCCTAATAAATATAATTATCACTCTTTACTAAATTTTTAGTTAAGTTAATGGTAACGCTTTCTTATGACCTTCTCAACAAAATGTTACAATCTTCAAAATTCCTTACTAGTTATTACCGTCAAAGAATTGAAGTGTATATGGTATTATTTAGACATTAATAACCTATATTAAAGAATAGAGGACATGTTTATGCCAACGGCAGTTGTGACGGATACAGCCGCATACTTAACACCGGAACAGATTTCGGAATACAATATTACGGTGTTGCCAATCACGGTGATTTTAGGGGATAAGCAATACAAAGAAACCGAAGAATTGGATCTACAAACATTTTACGATTATTTAAAAAATGAAAAAGAATTGCCAACCACAGCCCAAGTTTCCATGGGACAAATTGAAGAAGCTTATGATCGTTTAGTATCAGAGGGATATGATCATATCATTTCGATCCATTTGTCCAGCGGGATAACTTCATTTATGGATAATTTACGGATGTTTTGTAAGGATTACGACAAAGCTACGATCTATCCATTCGATTCCTTAGTTGCTAGTGCTGGTGAAGCTGATCTAGCCTTGCTGGCTGGTTCAATGGTCAAAGAGGGCAAGGACCCTGAGACGATCGTTAAGCAAATGGAAGTCATGAGATCAACACGTGACGTTTATTTTGCAGTCGATGACTTGAAGCATCTGATGAGAACTGGGAGATTAAGCAACCGTTCAGCTGTCATTGGTAATTTACTCAATATCAAGCCACTGTTGACTTTTGATCCAGAAGGCAAGATCATCGCTATCGACAAAGAGAGAACCATGAAGCGTTGTTTGAAAAAGATGATCGAAGAACTAGACAAATATCAAACTGAGCATGATTTTAAAATTCATGCAACAGTCATTGATGCCAACAACGAATCGACGGCGACAAATTGGGTCAACGAACTTCATGAGAAATTTCCGCATATCCGAGTAACTCGTAGTCAGTTAGGACCAGCAATCAGTGTCCATACCGGTGAAAAGACCATGGGAATTTTGTGGGAACAAGATTGGAAAGAACTTAAATAACTAAAAATCGACTAATTCATTTAATTGAGTTAGCCGATTTTTTATTGGATTGTGATTAAGGATTTCATAGTTGAATTTTGAAATCTTGCCAGAATGTCATGAATCGTAGTTAACGATTCTTGTTGTCCGCCTAAAAGCCATTCTCGCCAAATTGCGTAAACTCCGGCACTCATGAATTGGATCCAGTATTTCCTGGAGACGTCAGAAATATTATTAGTGGGAATGTAAGATTCGTAAAAGTCTCGCATCTGGTCGTTGAAGATATTTTGGATGATGTACTCAAAGCCTGATTTATCTGCTAAAACCATCGTGTCAGCCATTTGTGTAAAAAATTGTCCTAAACTATCCATCTTGTCTTGTGTGGAAATATCATTTTTGATGTCGGTAAATTTTTGCTCGATCTGAGGTTCAAAATAGCTGGTCAATAAGTCGTCTAAAGTATCGAAGTTGCGATAAAATGCCATCCGACTGACGCCGGCTCGTTTGACGACTTGAGTGACTGAGATCTCATTCAGTGGTTTAGTTTCTAGCAATTGAAACAGAGCGGTCGTTAAGTACTGTTGCGAGTCTTTTTTGATTGCTTGTGCGTGATTAGTAGCTGCCATTACAATTTCTCCTTTTTGTCACAGATGCCGGTATGACGGTTGTTTCTTGAATAACTGCATTGTATTATACATCCATAGACGTTACAAGTGTAACAGAAGCAATGAGGATATTTAAATGACAAATACAACTAACAACCAAAAACAACTAGTACTCGTAACAGGTGGCAGCGGATTTATCGCCGTTCACATTATTTTACAATTGCTCCAACAAGGATATGCCGTTCGGACGACTGTTCGTTCATTAAAGAGAATCGACAATATTAAAGAAGATCTCCAAAATAGTGGCATCAAAAATTTTGACGATCTTTCATTTGTGGAAGCAGATCTTTCTTCAGACAAGAATTGGGATATGGCGACTGATGGTGCAACTTATGTGATCCATGTGGCTTCACCAACACCTAAGTTGAACTTCAAAAATCCTGATGAAATGATCAGACCGGCAGTTGATGGACTTTTGCGAGTTTATCGTGCAGCTAGAGATGCAGGAGTTAAACGTGTTGTTTTGACCTCGGCATACGGTGCTGTGTTTGCTGGTCACAAGAACCGTCAAACACCTTATACTGAAGAGGATTGGTCAAATCTTGATGCTAAGAATATTCATCCTTACCAAATTTCAAAGACCATGTCTGAAAAAGCTGCCTGGAAGTTTATTGAAGAAGAAGGCAATGGTATGGAGATGGCAGCTGTCAATCCAGTTGGCGTTATGGGACCAGTACTGTCAGCTAAGTACTCGCACTCAAATGTTCAGATCCAACAAATGTTAGAAGGTAAGATCAAATCGTTGCCAAACGTTGATTCAGGCTACGTTGACGTTAGAGATGTCGCTAGTTTGCATATCTTAGCGATGACATCGCCAAAAGCAGCTGGACAAAGATTTTTAGCAACTACAGGCGAAACGTTATCGATGATGGATGTTGCAAACATATTAAGAAATGCTTTTCCGAAGTACGCTGACAATTTACCAACTAAGACCATCCCAAACTTTGTCGTAAAGATTGCCGCCAAGTTTAATCCAAACTTGAGAATGATTGCTACGATCGTTGGTGGATACGCTGAAACTAGCGATAAGAAAGCAACAACTATGCTAGGTTGGACACATCGTTCAGCAAAAGAAGCAATTATTGCTACAGCACAGTCGATGATTGATTTGGGGATTGTAAAGTAGAACATTATTAACATCAAAAAAAGATAGCCATTAGGCTATCTTTTTGCGTTTTGTATTACGGATCCATTTATCTAATTCTGCGACTAGGAAGACGATTATTCCACCTACTACAGCGATTAGCCATTCAGTTCCACCGATTGCAGTCGTATGGAAGACTGATTGCATAAATGGTACGTAGGTCAGTAGCATTTGCAATACCATCATCAAAGCGATGAAGATATAAGCTTTTTTGTTAACGAACATTTCTTTTGATAATGCGTAGTTTTCAGTTCTAATGTTAAATAAGTAGAAAATTTTACCAACGATCAAGACGTTGACCATTGTCGTGCTAGTAACAGTTGCATCGATTCCTAAGCCAGTGAACCATTCATCGACGAACATTCCGATCAGAGCCATTAACACGGAAATATAAGCGACTTGGAAAACATCGTGTCGGTTCATCAATTTACCATCATTTTTACGTGGCTTTCGGTTCATGATATTTTTTTCAGCCGGTTCAAAGATCAAAGCGAACTGGATCGTGATGGCCGAAACCATGTTGATCCACAATAATTGAGTCGGGTGAAGCGGAATTTCATCGCGGGCCAAGATGGCAAATGCAACGATCAAACCTTCAGCAAACGAGATCGGCAAGAGATAGAGAATACTCTTTTTAATGTTATCAAAGATTCGACGACCTTCTTTGATGGCTTTGGAAATTGTCGCAAAGTTATCATCGGTTAAGATCATATCGGCGGAATCTTTGGCAACGTCGGTCCCCTTGATACCCATAGCAACACCAATATCGGCACGCTTTAGGGCAGGGGCGTCGTTGACACCGTCACCGGTCATAGCAGTAACTTTATCGCCTTTTTGCAAGGCCTTGATGATCTCGATCTTGTTACCAGGAGTTGTTCTGGCAAAAACTTGATTGCGGTCAGCTTCGATCACTTGGTCTTCAGGAGATAATTTATCCCATTCGGGTCCCGTGATAGCGTGGATCTCATCAGCAAGTCCCAGTTTTTCACCAATAGCAGTGGCAGTTGCGGCACTATCACCGGTGATCATTTTGACTTCGACACCTGCAGAACGGATCTCTTTAAGTGATTGGATAACTTCTTCTCGCGGTGGGTCGATGATGGCTGCTAAACCTAAGAAGTTTAAGCCTTCGTTGATCATTTCATGGGACACTTCGTCATAGTGTTGGTCCATATCGCGATAACCAACAGCGATAACACGTTTACCCTGGCTTGAGTAATCTTCGACTACTTTAGTCCATTTGTCGATGTCAAAACTATTGTCAAGCGTCTTGAACATGGTAAAAAGTTTATCTGGCGAACCTTTGACGAATAGTTTTTCATCGTCGTTGTTGTTTTTAGCAAGTAATGCGATGTAACGATAATCAGAGTCGAACGGTAAGATATCGATCTCGTGATAATCATCATCGGTTCCATAAGGGATGACCTTGTGGTAAAGCGTGATAAAGGCACCGTCAGTCGGTTCACCATTGATCTCCCAATGACTGTTGCTTTCAGACAAGATCGTATCGTTGGCGTAATAACCAGCCTTTAAGAACAAGTTCAAACGTTCATCGTCAGTTACAGGTTGACCATCTTTAGTGATCTGACCTTCAGGACGATAGCCAGTACCACTAACTTCTAAAGTTTCATTTGGAAAAATGATGTCTGTGACAGTCATTTCGTTTTTAGTCAAAGTACCAGTTTTATCAGTTGCAATTACGTCCACAGAACCTAAGGTTTCAACGGAAGGTAAAGTTTTGATAATGGTATGTTGATTTTTAGCCATATCGGAAACACCTTTGGCTAAAATAACTGAGGTCGTAGCTGGCAGTCCTTCAGGAATAGTACCAACAACGACTGAGATAACAGCCATTGCTAAAGCTGGCAATGAATAAATTTGGAACATCCAGCCAATGACAAAAATCACTACTGCAGCAGCTAAGATGAAGTAGGAAACGCTAGTACCTAAGCGGTCGATAACGGTCATTAGTGGAGTTTTACGTTGCTTAACAGCACTAACTTCATTGGAGATCTTACCAATTTCAGTATCGTTTGCAGTTGCAACGACGATTCCGATACCACTACCTTTAGTGACAGCAGTAGAGGCAAAGGCCATGTTCTTTTGTTCAGCCAGCGGAATGTTGGTGTCGTTAATGGCTGTATCGATTTTTTCAACCGAATCAGCTTCACCAGTTAATGATGATTCTTGAATCGCTAAGTTGTCGGAATCGACGATTCTAAGGTCAGCTGGCACGTTGTCACCGGCCTCTAAAAAGACGGAATCTCCGACTACTAGTTGTTCGGCTGGAACTTCAACTCTTCGACCATCACGGTAGACGGTCGCATCAGTTGAAAGCATTGCCTTGATCCGTTCAACAGCGTTTGAAGCACTAGTTTCTTGGAAGTAGCCGATCAGTGTGTTAATGATAACTACCAAACCAATGATGATAGAGTCTGAATATTCACCCATCAAGACAGTCAAAATGACCGCTGCGATCAGGATGTAAATAACCATGTTGTTAAATTGACGCAGGAATATTTTCCACTTGGGCGTCTGTTTGGATTCGATTTTATTAGGACCATTTTCTTTGAGCCGTTGTTTAGCAAATTCGCTAGACAGTCCTTGTTCAAAGTCGTTGTTTGAATATTGCCTCTGTATTTCAGTGGGCTCGGTATTATAAGTGTTTTCTTCCATGTTGATATCCTCGTTAATTAAATTTTGTGCATCGGGATAAAAAAAGAGAACTTTGGTAAACTCGGTTTGATGGAAATTGCGGAATTTGTCTATGTGATAAATTTCGTACCAGGAAATCGGATTTGGCATTCAGCAGAACGCTTACCAAAGTTCTCCTAAACAGGATTCACTTTTAATGTAAAAAAATGTATGTGCGTCTTCAGTTGAGAAGGCTCCTTGTTTCGTAAATTTAGTAATAATAGTTTATCAAGATTTTTATGTAACGTCAATCTTATCGACGTGAAAATTTTACCACTGTTTCGACGTGTGGTGTTTGTGGGAACATATCGACTGGTTGTAAGTAGTCGACACGGTACTTCTTAGTCAACAGCGTCAAGTCTTTTGCCAACGTCGATGGGTTACATGAAATATAAACTAATTTTTCAGGACGATTGTCCAAAATTGTATGGATCAATTTATCATCTAAGCCAACTCGTGGTGGATCGACGATCAAAGCAGTGGGATGAATGTCTTGTTCTAATAACTTAGGATAAACTTCATCGACTGAACCAACGTAGTAATCGGCATTAGTTACGTCATTTAATTCAGCATTTTTCTTGGCATCTTCAATCGCTTCAGGGATGATCTCGATACCGTAAACGTGTTTAACTTGATCAGCCAAGGTGATGCCGATCGTCCCCACGCCACAATAAGCATCTAATAAAATATCATTTGGCGAAGGGTGCAATGCTGAAGTGGCTAAGTCATAAAGTTTATCAGTCTGTAAGGCATTCAATTGTAAAAATGCGCGTGGCGATAAGTTGAAAATCGAGCCATTGATATCTTCTTGGAGATACTCGTCGCCCCAAATCAATTTAGTTTCATCGCCCCAGACGGCACCTTGGTCTTCTTTGTTGATATTTTGAGAGATCGAGCTTACTTCAGGAATTGCTTCAGTCAATGCTTCAACAAACTGACGTTGCTTAACAAACTTAGGAGTCCGAGTCACGATCGTGACTTGAAGTTTGTTGAATTCGACTGACTGGCGGATAATGATCATACTAATGATCCCGGATTTTGCCTTCGGGTTATAAACTGGCAATCCAAGGTCTTTGATGATGTCAACGATCTTGCGCATGGCTTTCATGGTCAAGTCCATTTGTGTTGGCATTTCTGGCAAGTCAACTAGGTCTTGGGTACCGTTTTGGTAAAGTCCGCAACGGATCTCGCCATCGATTTCTTGAATCGGAAATTGGGCTTTGTTACGATATTTTTCTTGTTGTGGCGATGCTACAGTTGGTTTAATAGTGTAATTTTCATAAGCGTGTGGCTTATATTTTTCCAGAGATTCGCGCAGGATATTTTCCTTGAACTTCAATTGGTCTTCATATTTAATGTGTGCGAATTCCAGACCACCGACTTCACTTGCAAGTGGTGTCACATCTTCGTTACGATAGGGACTGCGAGTTCTGATCTTGTGGATCTTGCCGTTGATAAAACGGGGATGCACATCAGTGATTTCACAAACGATCACGTCTTGAGGAACAGCTCCAGGAACGAAAACAATTACATGTTTGAAAAAGCCGATTCCTTCTCCATTGATACCGATCCGTTTGATGGTTAAGGGAAATCTATCCCCAATTTTTAATTCTTCAGTTATATTGTTTTCCATAATTTTTCCTTTGATAAATAAGCTCTAAACTATATTTGAGTATAACATGTGAGGTAATACAATTGACAACAGTCACAAAAATTCAAGCTCAAAAACGCAAGGGTCGCTACAATATTTTTTTAGATGGCGAATATGCATTTCCAGTTGGTGAGGCTACTTTGATCGATTTTCGATTGATGAAGGGCACGGAATTGACCGATGCTCAAGTGACCTTGATCAAAAATAAAGAAAATACCAACAAAGCTTATGGCGATGCGGTAAATTACTTATCCTACGAGTTGCGTACGGAAAAAGAAATCAAAGACTACCTATATAAAAAAGAATATACGACACCGATCATCATGGATGTCATGGACCGATTGCGGAAATTGAACTATCTAGATGATGCTGCCTATGCACAAAGTTTTATCAATACGCAATTGCGGATGTCAGCCAATGGTCCTAGAACAATTGAACAAAAGATGTTCAAAAAGGGTGTCCCAGATGACATTATCAAGCAAAAAATTGCTGAGATAGATCCAGATATCTTGTTAGAAAATGCGACTGATTTTGCTCAAAAGCAAATGAGAAAGACTAGTCGGGCATCATTTAAACAGCAGATGATCAAACTTCGTCAAAACTTGTATTCAAAAGGATTCAGTGGCGATACTGTCAATCAGGCAATCGAGAACTTAGACATTGAAAAAGACGAAGATGAGGAACAAGCAAACTTAAGAAAAATGATTGATAAGGTATCTCATCGCTACGACAATTCATCTAAATTGATCACCTACTTAATGGGTAAAGGTTTCTCATATGATGCCATCAAACAAGCCCTTTCAGAAGAGAATTAATTTTTAATTTCTTTTATTCGTTTCACAGCTCTGTTATAATTCTTTTGAACAAGATTTTGAAAGCTGGTTACGTTATGCAAATACCCAGAGAAGGGGATTACGTAGCAATCCAGAGTTATAAGCATGATGGTCATTTACATCGTACTTGGCGTGAAACAATGGTATTAAAGACTAGTGAAAATGAAATAATTGGTTGTAACGAAAATACTTTAGTTACTGAATCTGACGGTCGTCGGTGGGTAACTAGAGAACCAGCAATCGTTTATTTTCATAAACACTATTGGTTCAATATCGTTGCGATGATCCGAGATACAGGCGTGTCTTATTATTGTAATTTAGCCACACCATTCGCATTAGACAAAGAGGCCATCAAGTATATAGATTATGATTTAGACGTTAAGGTATTTCCTGACGGAGAGAAACGTTTGCTGGATGTTGATGAATATGCAGCCCACAGCAAAATGTGGAATTACCCGCCCGAGATAGACAAAATTCTACATTATAATGTTGATGTTCTGATCGACTGGATAGACAAGGGAAAAGGTCCTTTTTCGCAGGCCTATATCGATCTCTGGATGAAGAGATATAACGAGTTATCTCACCATTAATAATGGATTGCTAAATCCTATTTAAAAAGACGCTGAATTTTCAGCGTCTTTTTTGTTATAAATTTTAGTTTAATACCAAGTAAATGGGCTGCTAGGGTCACTATAAAGAACTTGAGAATTTGCTATACCTTTGGCAGTTAATGTAACAGCGTTTTCGTGGTCAGTACTAATTTGACCATTTTCAACATGGACCGCTCTTAGATAGCAAGTATGACCTAAAATATCAACAAGATCCAAGTCCAATTTTTGTGATAGTTTAAGGACGTTTTGACATTGAATTTCATAGTAAGTGTCGATGATATTTAAAGCGAGTTGGGGATTTCGAACATAGAATGTACCTGTTCCTAATGCTATGAATTCATAACAAGTAACTGGTTTGTGTGTATAGAATGCATCAAGAATATCCATGTACTCATCTAATCCAAAATCAGGGTATCCTAAGAATTGTGAAATAGTTCCCATCAATGATTCAACGGTCATTTGTTCATCAATTTCATGATTCAAACAATTTCGAAGGGTAGTTTGAAATGCATAGGCAAAATCTTGGAGAATTCTGTCATCTTTAAATGAAATAACTTTGTTTTCAAAACCACGAGGCAAATACTCAGATATCTTGCCAATTTCAATGGTTTTAACTTGTGGTATGATTCCAGTCTGATTGAGTTTTGTATGTTTAAATTCTTCAATAGATTCTTGGAAAACGTCCAACGTTGTAAATTGAGCCGGTACCATATTTAAAGCTAAAGCCCCATATTCGTTCAAAACGTTTAATTGATCATCGCCCTGAGCCAAATTGAAATATCTTGATTCAACTTTCATAAAAAATCCCTCCGAAAAATTATTATTATTCTTATATAATTACTGTTTTTAACCCAAAATTCAAATCTAAAAATGGTAAAAAACTTCATTTATTAACTTTCAAAATGCCTAAAATGTACAAGGGATGGGATTTTTAGGAACATCCATTAATATAAAAATATTTATATAATTGATTCTAAAATCAAATAAAAGCAAATTCATTTGGTAAGCAAATAAATATAATCGGACGATTGTTTCCAAAAAAAACCGCCATTTGGCGGTTTTTTTAGTCTTTAGATTTTTCTTCAATTGTGTGAAACGCGAAATAAAAAACTGAATGCTACTACATAAGTTTGTCAAAGACTGCGGGGCGTGACGCGCCCACTCCGTCTCTGCCAACCTTATGCTCCGCATTCAAATCGTTTTTTATATCGCTCTAACTTGGGTCAAGTGAGATTCCCGCAAGGAAATCTTTAATTCTTGGTGTTGGATGTTCAAAGAAGTCATTGGTTGGACCATCGAATACTTTTTTGCCATCTTCGATGAAGACAATCTTGTCGGAGACTAATCTAGCAAAGTCCATGTTGTGAGTCACGATGACCATTGATTGGCCCATCTTAGCTAAGTTCTCCAGGATTTTAAGTACTTGAGTTTCTAGCTCGGGATCAAGAGCACTAGTTGGTTCATCCAATAAAATATAGTCAGGATTCATTGCTAATGCACGACAGATGGAAATTCTCTGTTGTTGTCCACCTGATAGTTGGCTAGGGTAGCGGTCTTCGTATCCCGCTAAACCGACGCCTTCCAGCAGCTTCTTAGCTTCATCTTCTGCCTCTGCCTTGGATTGCTTTAAGACATTGACCGGAGCCTCAGTGATGTTTCTCAATACAGTCAAGTTAGGGAATAAATTCCAATTTTGAAAAACCATACTAGTTTTTCGTCTGATTTGAAAACTTTCTTTACTTGAAAGTGTGGTTGAGTAGTCATACGAAAGATCAGAGAAACTCAAAGTTCCTGATTCGGGACGAACTAATAAGTCGATCGAGCGAAGCAAAGTTGATTTACCTGAACCTGATGGTCCTAAGATAACGGAAGTTTGCCCATCTGGAAAATCGACCGAGATATCGTGAAGTACAGTTTTGCCGTCGTATTTTTTGACGATGTTTTTCATTGAGATCATTAGGCTTCACTTCCTTTGACGTATTGTGATGTTCTGCGTTCAAGGTAATGTTGTAACCAGCTGAGCAAGGTACATACGATCGCATACAATGCAGCAGCTAATGAGTACATCAATAGTGGTTGGAAGTTCTTAGCAGTGATCTGTTGACTGACTTGGAACATTTCCAAAATCGTGATGGAACTGGCCAAAGACGTATCTTTGACTAATCCAATAAATGAATTTGAAAGTGGTGGCAGGGCAATTCTAACTGCTTGTGGCAGAACAATTTTCATCAAAGTTTGACGAGTTGAAAAGCCTAATGTGTAAGCAGCGTCCCATTGATCTCGTGGAACTGAGATAAGGGCGGAGCGAATTGTTTCTGAGGCATATGCACCGGTATTAAGAGAAAATCCAATCACCGCAGCGATAAATGGATCAAGTTGTACTCCAATATTTGGCAATCCAAAGAAAATAATGAACAATTGAACTAGCAAAGGCGTTGAACGGAACAACCAAACATAAAAGTTGGCGATTCCTCTTAAAACCAAATAAGGATATCTGATTGCCTTTTTTTCACTAGGTTCAATAAATTTAACTAAAGCTGTTAGGACTGCTAATATCAATCCAAATATAAATGCAATAATGGCTAACGGAATGGTGTACTGGATCATTGCCACGATCATTTCAGGCAATGAAGTAATGATGATATGCCACATAAAATCCGCCCCTCTCTAATAAATATGGTATTAATCGCTAATGTTTTCACCGAAATACTTGATTGAAAGACGCTTCAAAGTGCCGTCCTTTTTAAGCTCTGCTTGAGCTTTCTTTACTTTATCGCGTAATTTCGTTGAATCTTTATTGAAAATAGGGGCGATCTTAGTATTTGGAATCTTGCTTGTTGGAACAATTGAATATTTCAAATTGTTGTTCTTGTTATCTTTTTGCCAAGTCAAGAAGGCTTCACGTGAGTTGATAGTTGCTTGGACACGTCCTTGCTTGATCATTGACATTGTTGTTGCGTAATCAGATGAAGGAACGATATCAGCACCGAACTTCTTAGCATAGTTGTAGTTATCGGTACCAGTACCTTCGGCTACTTTAACGCCTTTGAGGTCATCAACTGACTTGATCTTTGAGTTGTCAGATTTAGTAACTAAAACTGATTTTGATTTAACGTATGGATCTGCAAAAATGTAGTGCTTTTGACGATCTGAAGTTTCGCCGACGTTATTGATAACCACGTCAAAGGTCTTTGAATTCAATCCAGCTATCAATGAGTCCCATTTAGTAGGAACAAATTTAGCCTTCAAGTCCATCTTTTTAGCTAAAGCCTTCGCATACTCAACTTCAAATCCAGTTAATTTACCATTTTCACGGTAAGAATATGGAGCGAATGTCCCCTCAAGACCAATTGTTAAAGTCCCCTTAGTCTTGGTTTCGCTAGAACTATTTGAGCAACCTGCAAGTACCAATGCAAAAGTAGCTACCATAGTAAGAATTAATATAAGTTTCTTTTTCATGAATGTGTCTCCCCCAATAGAATTAATGTCCTTTATTTTCTCACAAATTACCCAAATTTAGAAAATTTTTGATTTTTATTTTTAGAAATTGAATAAATCAGTTGAAAGATATCTTTCGCCATTGTCAGGTGAGACTGTTACAACGTTTTTACCTTTACCCAATTTCTTTGCAATTTCGATCGCTCCAAAGATATTAGCACCAGCAGAAATTCCTGGTAAAAAGCCTTCTTCGCGGCTGACCTTTTGAGCCATCTCGATAGCCTGATCAGATGTGACTTCAACAATATCAGAATAAGCATTTTGGTCAAGCGTTTCAGGAATCATACCGGCACTGATTCCTTGAATCTTGTGCTTACCAGTTTTTCCTTCTTTAAGAAGTGGTGATTCAGCAGCTTCAAGTGCGTAAATCTTAACGTCAGGATATTTCTTAGTTAATGCGTGGCTGACACCTGATAAAGTACCGCCAGTACCAACACCGGCAACAAAGGCATCGACTGTTTGGCCATCAAAGGAATCGATGATCTCCTTACCAGTAGTTCTTTCATGTACTTCTGGATTAGCAGGATTACTGAATTGCATAGGTAAGAAGTAGCCTTTTTCATCAGCAAGTTTTTGGGCACGTTTGATTGCTCCGCCCATACCTTCGCTACCTGGTGTTAGAACCAATTCTGTACCATAGCCTTGCATGATCTTACGACGTTCAACACTCATCGTGTCAGGCATCATAATAATTAAGTGGTAGCCTTTTGCTGCAGCAACTAATGATAAACCGATACCAGTGTTACCTGAAGTAGGTTCGACAATTGTAGCACCTGGTTTTAACTTACCAGCTTTTTCAGCAGCTTCGATCATTGAAAGAGCAATTCTATCTTTGATTGAACTACCTGGGTTAAAGAACTCCAATTTAACGAAGACGTCAGCGGCATCTTCTGGTACGACACGGTTCAATTTAACGATTGGTGTGTTTCCAATCAATTCGGTAATGTTGTTTGCAATTTTTGACATAAAACTATTCCTCCGTATACTTTGTTAAACAAATTTATTGTAATACTTCAAACATCTCTTTGGTGCGATTAGCACTTATTTCAGTTACACACCGAGGCCTTAGCCGAGATAACCTGCTTGACCCAGTTGCCAAAGTATTTAGCCTGAATATCTTTCCAAGCAAACATTGGCTCATTATTAATAGGAGAGTAATAATTTTCAGGCTGAACAGGGTGGTTCTCCGGATGTGCAGCAAATTCACGTTCGTATTCTTTTTTGAGGCCATCCTTTTGATATTCCAGATGTGAAAAAAGAAACGACTGCGGTTTATTTTTTGCTTCTGCCATGAACAATAATCCCTTGTCGCTGATCACGTTGATAGTCAGTTGATCATTATCGTTGATCTGTTGCTGGCTCATTTCCGCGTATCGAGCGTGTGGAGCAGGGAAGTTGTCGCTAATGTTTTCTAAAAGGGCAGATGAGTGCAAGATATTATTTTGGAAAACTCCAAAAGTTTTGTGAGGTAGAATTTTTTTATCGATTCCGTACAAATGGTTTAGGGCCACCATCGCACCCCAGCATACATATAGCTGGGGAATCCTCATTTCATTTAATCGATCCAGTAGCGCATTTACTTCATCACGATAGGTAACATCTTCAAAATCGAGATGCTCGATCGGGCTACCTGTGATAATAAATCCATCCAGATCATTGAGGTCGTCTAGGTTCAGAGGCTTCATAGTGTTAGTAATGGCTGGATCTAATTTGCGATCGACGTAGCGAGTGGCTGAATAATAATAGATCAGTTGAACATTTTTATGTTCACGAGTAAGCGATCTATAAAAATTAATATTGGTTTCGATCTTGTTGTACATCAGATTTAAAACGCCAATTTTTACAGTGTTCACAATGAACTCCTTTCCGGTATGAAAAAAGGGAGCTGACTAATTGTCAGCTCCCTTGAATATAGTATTAACTACAGTTATCAATTGAGTGGAATTAGACATGTTGAAAAAGTATAATGATTTGTCATCATTACACAGCAACATGCGTTCATTTTTACGTTGTTAGCTTTTGTCATGTCTAGTTCCCCTCCTTTGTCATTGCTTAAAGAATATTATTAGAATTTCTTTAAGTCAAGCATTTAGTATTTAATTTTTCTTTTTTTCGGTATAGATTGATAACGAATCAAATTCTATGTAGGCTGCCAGCGTTAGTGAGATCATCATGATCAAGACGAGCCAACCGATTGAACTGCCTAGGATATAAGCAATTGGCAGGACTTTAGCAATGAGATAAATGCTACCGATACACAAGAAAAAGTCGACCACCAAATTTAATCCGATAATAACTTTGTCTCTTTCCAAAATGAAGAAATGAATGAATCGTTTTAAGCTTTTTTTAGTGGAACTGCGATACATTATTAAAATTGGTCGCTGGGCGATAACTTTGATTGCAAAAATACCCAGTGAGCCAACAACGCCTCCAACGACTACACGCCAAGTCAAGGCATGCAGTACCAAAGCGTTATATGCAATACCGGCAATCAAAAGACTGACGACATACGGTATGAAGAAGAAAAATAGATAAATAACGACGATTTTTTTGTTGGACAATTTCAAACTCTCCTTCGGTCTACTTGGAGCTGACTGTTAAAGCGGTAAATCAATAAATTATCAAGTCAGCTTTTAAATACATTCCATATAGTATTAAATTTATTCTATCATTAATGCCCGTGATATTGTTGAATTGTTTTACACCTGCTATAATTGTAAACATCATTTTTATTTAATATAGGAAAGAGAGTGAAAAAATTAATGAGCGATGACCCTACAGGTGCGACGTTAATTGGACAGATAGTCTTAATTGTTGTTCTAACGTTGTTAAATGCCATCTTTGCCGCTGGTGAAATGGCGATTGTTTCTGTGAATAAATCCACTGCGGAGGAAAAAGCTGAATCAGGCGGACGCCACGCTGAACGGATCTTACGGACAATCAATCATCCAACTAATTTTTTATCCACTATTCAAGTAGCAATTACATTAGCCGGATTTCTAGCATCGGCTTTTGCCGCCACAAGTTTAAGTACTAAATTAGAAGGAGTAATTGGTAAATTTCCTGGTAGTTGGGAATTATCAATTGTTCTAATAACTATCGTTTTATCTTATTTAACTTTGCTTTTTGGAGAACTTTATCCTAAGCAAATAGCAATCCATAAGCCTTATTCTGTGATCAAGTTTACTGAGCCAGTTATTAATATCGTTGGTAAAGTTCTAACGCCATTTACTTGGCTACTAACGGTTTCTATTAATGGCTTGATGAAGATCACGCCAATCGACTTTAGCCAAAAAGAAGATAAGGTCACCAGAACTGAAATGCTGTCGACGATTCAAAAGTCTCGTCAAAGCGGAACTATTAACGCAGATGAGTATCAGATGCTGCAAGGTATCATCAAGTTTAGCGACAAGAACGTTCGTGAGATCATGGTTCCAAGAACTGATGCATTTATGATCGATATTAATGATCCAATCGATGAGAATATTGACGCTATCTTGTCACAGCCTTATTCAAGAATCCCTGTTTATGGTGGAGACAAAGATACTATCATTGGTATCGTTCATATCAAGAATTTATTGAAGAATGCACGTGTATCTGGCTTTGACAATGTCAATATGAAGAGTATTATGACTGAGCCACTATTTGTACCTGAAACGACTAGCATCGATGCATTGCTATTGAAAATGCAATCGACGCAGACACAAATTGCCATGGTCATGGATGAGTATGGTGGAGTCGTTGGATTAGCTACGATCGAAGATATTTTGGAAGAGATCGTGGGTGAGATCGATGATGAATATGATCAAACCACAACCAATTATCGTCGAATCACTTCAACTAAGTATTCAGTTATTGGTAGATTTTCTATCGAAGACTTCAATGATCTGTTTGAAGAAAACATCGACGAAGAGCAGGAAGATGCCGATACAATTGCTGGATACTTGATCATGAACGTGAATGAAATTCCCGATGAGAATCATCCAATGAGCTATACTCTAGAGGATGGCGTTAAATTAACTTCTGGTGAAGTTGATGGATCGAGAATCAAAGACGTGATCGTTACGATTCCGAAAAATAAAGTGAAAAACGTTACAACCAATATGTTTGAAAAGAAATATTAATTGAAAGAAATACCACAATCGTTGTATTTCTTTTTTTATGAGTTAGGAGCTTAATATGGAACAAAAAGAATTAGAGAAAGAAGTTAGCAAGCGCCGTACGTTTGCCATTATTTCTCACCCGGATGCCGGTAAAACAACTATCACTGAACAAATGCTTTATTTTGGTGGTGTAATTCGTTCTGCTGGTACCGTTAAAGCTAAAAAATCTGGTCAATTTGCCACATCTGACTGGATGGAAATTGAAAAGAAACGTGGAATCTCAGTTACCAGTTCGGTCATGCAATTCCATTATCATGACAAAGACGTTAACATCTTGGATACTCCCGGACATGAGGATTTCTCTGAAGATACTTATCGTACTTTGATGGCCGTTGATGCGGCAGTCATGGTTATTGACTCAGCCAAAGGTATTGAGCCACAAACTAAGAAATTGTTCAAAGTCGTTAAAAAACGTGGAATTCCAATTTTTACATTTATGAACAAGCTTGACCGTGATGGTCGTGATCCTTTGGACTTGATTGCTGAACTTGAGGAATTATTGAACATTGAAGGTTGTGCCATGGATTGGCCAATCGGTATGGGTAAGGAACTCAAGGGACTTTATGATATCCGCAATAGCCGTCTTGAACTTTATCGTAAGGAAGGCGACGACCGCTATTTGCCTTTAGGTGAAGACGGACAACTTAAAGAAAAGAATCCAATCGAAGAAGAGGGCGTTTATCAACAAGCTCTTGGCGAAGTTGATTTGATTAAGGAAGCTGGTAACCAATTTGATCTCGAGAAGATCAAACGTGGTGATCAAACTCCAGTATTCTTCGGTTCTGCTTTGACTAACTTTGGTGTGCAAGTATTCTTAGATACATTCTTAGATATGGCTCCAGCACCTGGTGAACATAAGATCAAGGATACTGATGAGGAAGTTAAGCCTGATGATCCTGAGTTTTCAGCCTTTGTCTTCAAGATTCAAGCTAATATGAACCCTAATCACCGTGACCGTATCGCGTTTGTCAGAATTTGTTCTGGTGAATTCGTCAAGGGTATGGACGTCACTTTGCACAGAACTGGCAAAGTAATGCGTTTGAACAACGCAACTGAATTTATGTCTGATCAAAGAGAACAAGTTAAGACTGCGGTTGCTGGAGATATTGTTGGTTTATACGATACCGGTAATTTCCAAATTGGCGACACGATTTACACTGGTAAAAAGAAGATCCAATTTGAAGATTTGCCACAGTTTACTCCAGAAATGTTCATGGAAGTTCAAGCTAAGAACGTTATGAAGCAGAAGTCATTCCATAAAGGGATGCAACAACTAGTTCAAGAAGGTGCTGTTCAGTTGTATCAAAAATACACAACTAACGACTATATTCTTGGTGCAGTTGGACAACTTCAATTTGAAGTCTTCCAATTCAGAATGAAAAACGAATACAATTGTGACGTTGTCATGACACCAATTGGTTCAAGAATCGCACGTTGGATCGACCCTGATCAACTAGATCAAAGCATGTCTTCAACCAGAAACATGCTAGTGAAAGACTTAGACGGCCAACCACTATTCTTATTCGAGAATAAGTTTGCCGAAAACTGGTTTACGAATAAGTATCCAGACGTGAAGCTGACCGCAAAACTCTAAGAGCGTAAGATAACAAGAGCGTAAAATCGAACGGGTGATGTTGGAACATAAGATAAGCCAATACGGAGTCCGTCCGTTGACGGAGGGAGTGTTGGATTGTCTTACGTATCCAACATCAGTGAGACTTTTACGCGTTTAGAACGCTGGAGATTGCTTAGAGTGTTGAGACGGAGCGGGTGCGTAACACCCGTGCAGTCTTTGGCCATTCTATGCAGTAGGTCTCAGCGAGACATTCACGCGTTTCGAACGCTGGAGATCGGATAGAGTGTTGGATTGTCTTACGTATCCAACATCAGTGAAACTTTTACGTGTTTCGAACCAACTAAAATTATTACCATAAGAGCTTGTAGCATAATTGTTGATGTTCGCAAATATGCAGCATAAACGTGCAACAAGACATAGCTCCTTCCGCTTAATTACAAAGAGGGCATAATTCATAGTGCGAATTATGCCCTCTTTTACATTAATGCTCGGGAGCTGCCCATGTTTGTTGCACTCTCTTTTATTTTTAAATGATAAGGTGTTTTTATGAAGAAAAAATTAACTAGACGAGAACTATTTTTTATTGGCTCAATGCTATTTGGATTGTTCTTTGGTGCTGGTAATCTGATTTTCCCAGTCTTTCTTGGACAACAAGCTGGTAGCAACGTTTGGCTAGCGGTTATCGGCTTATTGATCACTGGTATCGGTTTGCCGCTACTTGGTGTGGCTGGTTTAGGGATGACCGAGAGTGCCAGCGTGTTCAACTTGGCTAATAAGATCAATCGTCCGTATGCTTATGTTTTTACTATCTTGCTATATTTGATCATCGGGCCATTGTTTGCTACCCCACGACTGGCAACAACTTCATTTCAAATGGGAATTGTGCCATTCGTTAACTCAGGTCTGCAAAAACCTGTCTTGATGATTTTCTCAATTATCTTTTTTGCTACGTCTTGGTGGTTCGCTAGAAAGCCTAGCAAGATCATGACTTATGTCGGAAAATGGTTGACGCCGATTTTCTTAATATTATTAGGGATTTTGATTTTGGTTGCCTTGATCAAACCAATGGGCGGTCTAAGTGCAATACCTCAAGGCTCATATGCAAAAAGTCCAGTTCTAGCTGGATTCACAGAAGGTTATAATACGATGGATGCCCTAGCTTCATTGGCTTTTGGTGTAGTTGTCATCGATGGTATCAAAGTTCTCGGCGTCACTGATCCACGCGAGATTGCCAAAGATACGATCAAAGCTGGAACTATCAGTGTGGTTTTGATGGGAATCATTTATACATTATTAGCACTACTAGGCGCGATGAGTTTAGGCAAACTAGATTTAGCTTCCAACGGTGGAATCACTCTAGCATCGATTTTTAACTATTACTTTGGCAGTTTTGGTAACATCTTGTTAGCCGTCATCGTAATTATCGCTTGTTTAAAAACTTCGATCGGTTTGATCACAGCTTTTGGTGAAGCCATGCATGAAATGTTTCCAAAAGTTTCCTACCAAGTATTGATCATCATCGCCAGTGTCTTGCCATGCGTGTTTGCAAATGTTGGTCTGACTAACTTGATCCAATACTCAACGCCAGCTTTGATGTTCGTCTATCCATTGGCAATTACCTTGATTCTTTTGGCTGTATTAACGCCATTTTTAGGATCATCGAAGTGGGTTTATGGCATGACGACCTTGTTCACATTTATCCCAGCAGTTTTTGCGGGTATCGAAGCAATGAAGTTCTTGTTTCATGGACAAGGCTGGTTCAATTCACTAATGAATTTAAACCAATTATTGCCTTGGTCTAGTTTAGGATTAGGCTGGGTCGTACCGGCACTGATAGGATTAATTATTGGCTATATTATAAGTTTAATAACTAAGGAAAACCGTGAGTTTGAAGCCTAGCTTCGAACTCTTTTTTTATGTTTTCATGAAAATGGTTGACTGTTTTCCAATCTCCATTAATAATAGGTAAAACTACTAATTAGGGGGACTTGAGACTAGTGGATATTGGACAACTTTCAAGTCAAATTTTATTATTATTCGGATTAATGTTAGTCGGCGTGATCATTGGAAAATTGAAGTTTATGCAAGCACAAACATCTAATGATCTGACCAACATTTTGATATATGTTGTATCGCCATGTTTGATCTTGAACGCTTTTGAACAGCCTTACTCGCCATCGCGGATCAAATTATTCCTGCTGGCTTTTTTAGGCGTGGTGATTTTATATTTTTTAGAAATTATTATTTCCAAATTGGTTTTCATGCGTGGAAAAAATGCGAATATCCAGCGGATCTCGACATACGGTAGCGTCTATTCCAATGCTGGATTCATGGGGATTCCACTGATCAGTGCCTTGTTTGGTTCAACCGGTGTATTTTATGGAGTCGTTTCTTTAGCTGCATTTAACTTGTTTAATTGGACTCACGGAATCAGTCTGTTTTCTCATCACGGTGAAGTTGATGAACCAATCAATTGGAAAAAGATTTTACTGAATCCGAATTTTGTCGCTATTTTAATTGGTCTAATAATGTTTCTAACCTCATTTAAGTTACCAGGCACGCTCAATAATGTGGTGAAATATGTTGGCTCAATCAATACGCCTTTGTCGATGATCGTGATTGGAAATAGTTTGACAAGAATTAAGTTCAGTCGAGAAATGTTGGAAAAAAATCTTTGGCTGAGCTTAATGCTGCGTAATTTAATTTATCCAGCGATCGGAATTATCATTCTTAAATTGCTCGGTGTAACTGGGACGGCTTTTTACACGACGGTTATCATGGCAGCTTGTCCAGTCGCCGGGTTAGTTGTGCTGTTTACTTTGCAGTCTGAAAACGATCCTGCACCGGCAATTTCTCTGATGAGTTTGTCGACTTTACTGTGTCTGATTACCATTCCAATTATTTTTACCTTGAGTAATCTTTCATTTTAGACTTATGATAAGTGGCAAAGGAGTGATCGAATGTTAGTAGATGGACACACACACACTGAGTTTTGCCCACACGGAAGTCGCGAGCCGGTGGAGAAGATGATTCAAAGAGCAATCGGTCTTGGATTGCAAAAGTATTGCATCACAGAACATGCACCATTGCCACCGGATTTTGTTGATAGCTATCAAGGAAGTACTGACGGCGTCACTGAAGCATCGATGGAATTAAGCGATATGCCATCCTATTTGAAATTGACTAAAAAACTTCAACAGAAGTATCGAGATCAAATTGAAATTTCAATTGGCTTTGAAGTTGATTATTTAGAAGGCTTTGAAGATTTTACCAAACGTTTCTTAGATGAATACGGACCGCAAACACAGGAAAGTATCCTGTCCGTTCATTTTATGAAGGGTACTAATGGTAAATTCTGGTGCGTCGATAATGGAGTCGATGATTTTGAAAATGGCTTCAAAGGCTTCTTAGATACTCCACAACACGTGTTTAATGAATACTATCAAACAGTTAATAAGTCCGTTTCTGCTGATCTGGGCCAATATCGTCCACAAAGAATCGGTCATATGAGCTTGGTGAGAAAATACCAAGACCACTTCCACATTACTGAAGATCTAGATGCCAAAAACTTAGAATTAGTTGATGATATTCTGAGAAAAATTAAAAACCAAGATCGTCAATTAGATTTGAACTTGGCTGGGCTTTATAAACCTTTATGCAATGATTTTTATCCAGGTTCACAAATCCTCAAAAAAGCTGAAGGCTTGTCTATTCCCTTGGTGTATGGCTCGGATGCTCACGATATCGAATCGGTCGGTCGAGGATTTCACTTAATTAATTCTATAACTGCCTATTGACATAATGTATATTCACGACTATTATTAATCTTAAATTAAACGAAAGATTAATTTTACTAATCAAATTTTAATAAAAGTCATGAATAGGAAAATTAGAAGTCAATCACTCGCAAAGAGAGTTTCGGTAGCTGAGAAGAAATGGATATTGATTTTGAACACACACCTACAATTAACTTCAAAACTGAAACTAGTAAGTTTTGACGAGCGGTTCGTTATCCCAGTTGACACAGCCAACATGAGGTTTAATTCGCAAGGATTAAACAAAGGTGAGGTGGAACCACGTTATTTACGTCCTCTAGCATTAATTTGCTAGGGGATTTTTGCGTTTCTAGAGGTAACATATTTTACCTCTAGAAAATAATTGAATGGAATGTCATGAATTGATTAGTAAAAAATTACACGGAGGCGTTGATATGAAAAATAATTTACTACCACTTGGAACTAGAGACGAATTTGGTCGTCGGGCTTTTGAAAAACAACATATTATTTCTGTCATCGAAGATACCTTTGCTGATCGCGGATTTGCCAAGATATCGACGCCTCTGATTGAAAAACAAGCCGTTTTTGAACCTTATCAATTAGGCAACAATCAGATGTATCGCTTGTTAGATTCAGAAGGTGACACGATTGTTTTAAGACCAGACATGACGTTACCGATTGCCAGATTTTTAAGTTCAACCAATGTTTCGCTACCACAAAAATTTTGGTACGTCGGAGATATCTTCCGAGTTGGCCGCAAGTTGTCAGGTGCATATAACGAATTAACGCAAGCGGGCATTGAATTAGTCGGTTACTCATCGATCAAAGCGGAGTTTGAATGTTTGGTCTTGATCAACCAACTAAGTCAAAAATTATTAGACGAATCAGTTGAGATTGAGTTAGGTATCGCCGATTTTGCAAATATTGTTTTATCGGAATTAACTGATGATGAAGATCTTAAATCGGAAATAGCCGAGGCACTATTTGAAAAACGCGTTCCTAAATATGAACAATTGATTCAACAATTTGATCAAGATTCAACCTACAAATTCTTACTCAAGTGGCCACGACTTTTTGGACAACCGGATAAAATTTTTGAACAATTAAAACAATTTGATTTATCAACAGCAGTTGAAGAACGAATAAACGAATTAAAGGAAGTGATCGACTGGATGAAACAGACCATGCCAGAACAATCAGTTTCAATCGACTTGAGCAGTCGAGCACCACAGACTTATTACACAGGCTTGACCTTCAAAGGTTTTTCAAAAGCAGGTTCAGGATATTTGTTCAGTGGCGGACGTTACGATAAATTGCTATCGAATTTCCAAGACGTCAACGAGTCAGCTGTTGGTATGGGCGTCAACATCGACCAGATCACCGACTTAGTCGTTTTGAACAGTCAAAAGAAACAGAAAAATCTCATTTATTTCAAGGCTGAGCAATGGCAACAAGCTGAAGAGCTCTTACAAAAAACGGACAATGGCATCTTATCTTTATCAGATAACCTTGATGCAGCAAAGTCTGAAGCCAAGAAACTAAATGCTAATTTGATCAACATGACAGAAGGTGAATACATTGACTGAGAAGAGATTAAAAATTGCATTAACCAAAGGACGAGTTGAAAAACAAGTTATCCCGCTATTAGAACAGGCTGGTATCA